>JALSLU010000029.1 GCA_026988125.1 Sulfurospirillum sp. | reverse complement strand
TACTTTGAGATTTGAGTATAATTGTAGAAGTGGGGCTTGCGGAGCATGTGCTGTGAGGGTAAACTTGCAAGAGACTCTAGCTTGTGAGTATAGAGTAAAAGATGCTGATGAGATTTTGCCTCTAAGCAGAGTGGAAAATAGAATTGGAATGATAATTGGATTTGATTCTACAAAAGAGAGGCTGCTTAGAGTTCAGAGTTGGATACATAAAAAGAGTGATAAAGAGTGTAGTGAAGCTAGCTCAAAACTTATAGAGACTCAAAGTGACTGTATACTGTGCAACTCCTGCTTTAGTGCTTGTCCGGTTTTAGATGTAGATGGTGAGTTTTTAGGGCCATACGCACTAACTAGAGCATACAGATATGTAGCAGATTTGAGAGAGGATGATAAAGAGGGGTTTATAAAAAGGGTTCAAAAAAGTGGGATTTGGGATTGCACACTTTGCGGGGAGTGTACTTTGGCATGTCCTGCTGGCATTGACCCAAAAGGTGACATACTAAAGCTTAGAACTAAAAGTATGCAGTTAAATTACTTTGATCCAAAACCGGCTCCATCTTTCGGAGATGATTTTGGATTTAATCCAAATTTTTAGGAGGAAAATATGGCAAAAGAACATAGTTTTGATATAACCGCAGAGATTGATAAGCAGACCTTAAAGGATGCGTATGAGCAAGCTAAAAAGGTGATTACAAACAGGTGGGACTTTAAGGGATTGAATCCAGAGTTTGATTACAATGAAAAGGCAAAGACGGTCACTTTTGTATGCACAACCGATTCAAAAACTGAGGCAATGTTTGATGCTTTGGTTAGTGAAGCTATAAAAAGAGGCATCTCACCAAAAGCTATAAAAGAGGCAAGCAGAGATACAGTTAGTGGAGGAAGAGTAAAGATTGTGGTAACTATAAATGATACGATCTCAAAAGAGGATGCAAAGAAGATTGTCAAAAAGATAAAGGATTTAAAACTAAAGGTTCAAGCTTCTATTAGGGGCGATGAGGTTAGAGTAGTTGGTAAAAGCATAGATGATTTGCAAACTACCATAAGAGCTTTAAAAGAGGCTGACCTTGATGTGCCACTAAATTTTATAAATATGAAATGATAGAGCCAGATTATGATTTTGCCATAGAGGTTATGCCAAAAATAGAGGGTTTTTGGTGTAACTTTCTGGTATATTTTATCTATATACTACTCTTAAGTGTACCACTGTCAGTAGCTATTTTTATATGGTGGAAACTTAATAGCATATGGGTAGCTTTTTTATTTTTTTTGCTTTTGCTTTTGGTTAAAGGAGTTATTATTTCAAAGTTAAGAGTAAGCTCCATCCCTTTTAGTCAAAGAGAGATGAATTATAAAACTTTAAGTATAATAAAGTGGTATGTAGGCAAAAATGTATGTTTTTATAAGGAGGATTAAATGGGAGGTGAATTTAGTATAATTGCAACAGCAATATTGTTGATGTTTATATTAGATCCCTTTGGAAATGTTCCTCTCTTATTGTCAATTCTGAAAAATGTAGATGAGTTAAAAAAAAGGCAAATTATTTTAAGAGAGTCAATTATAGGGCTTGCTATACTTCTCTTGTTTTTTTTCTTTGGGGATCTATTTTTAAATATTTTTCACTTAGAAACCTCTTCGGTTACTATTGCAGGGGGGATAATATTTTTTATAATTTCTCTTAAAATGATTTTCCCTGGAGAAAAAGGAAACGCTGTTCTATTTGGTGATAGTGAACCTTTTATAGTTCCTATAGCAATTCCATCTATCGCAGGACCAGCAGCACTAGCAACACTATTGGTAATGACTCGAACATATAGAGAAAATTTTTGGGAATTATTTGCTGCTCTTATTTTAGCTTGGGCAATTTCTACTGCGATCTTGTATTTGTCACCATTTTTGTATAAAATTTTGAAGGAAAAAGGTTTAAGTGCCTTAGAAAAGCTTATGGGTATGCTCCTTTTAATGCTTTCAGTTCAAATGTTTATAGATGGAATAAGAAGTATGAATTATTAGGACTAGTTATCAACTGTTAAAAATTGCCTAACATTAGTCATCAACTTAAAAATTTATCAATTATCTCTTTATATTTTTTTTCAATGATATGGCGTTTCTTTTTAAAGGTATTTGTAATCTCTTCTCCTTGTGTAAACTCTTTTTCTAAAAAATGAATATTTTGAAGTTTTTCAAATGGTTTAAAACTGTTTTTGTCATTTAACTCTTTATTTAAATCTTTTTTTATCTTATTTAAGATGGTAGAATCATCCAAGATTTGCTCAACTGAGCTTATGGCTTTATTGAAGTTTTCTTCTATGTACTCTTTAAGTTTTTCAAAATTTGGAACAACCAACAGACCTAAACCTTTTTTATCTTGACCAACTATAACAGCATCTTGTATAAAGGGTAGGTGTGATAGTGCAGACTCTATTTTGCTTGGATCAACATTTTCACCATTTGCAAGAACAATTATCTCTTTTGAGCGGCCTGTGATGATGAGTTCATCATTTATGGTTAGTTTTCCAAGGTCTCCAGTTTTAAAAAATCCATCTTTAGTGAAAGATTTTTCATTTTCTTCTGCATTTTTATAATAACCTGGAGTGACCTGTTCTCCTCTAACATATATTTCACCAACCTCTCCAAATCCTAAAGTCTCACCTTGCTCATTTACGATTTTTAATTCAGTACCCTCTGCCACCTTGCCTAGAGTTCCAAAGGTATTGCAATTTAAGGCTCTTCCTGCAATTCCTGGAGCACACTCAGTCATCCCATAAGCATTTACAATTCGTATACCAATGGCATCTATCCACTCATCCAAGTATGGAGGAAGCGTACCACCTCCGCTTATAGCAAGCCTCAATCTTCCACCAAATCTCTCTTTTACAGCTTCTAGCTTCTTTTTTGCAAATTTGTTTGGGAAGTAAAGCAAGGTCAATTTAATGGAGGCTACAAATTTTTTAAACACTCTAACTAAGATATTCTCTTTTTCAAAGATGGGTAATTCATTTCTAAGTATTCGTTTATTGTAGTTATATAAGGCAGAAATCTTTATGAGATTTTTAAAAATCTTTGCTTTTTTCGGATCATCTTTTTCTAGCTTGTTGTTTATTTTTGTGTACATTGACTCCCAAAGTCTTGGAACTGTAGCAACCAATGTTGGCTTAAACTCCATCAGGTCATTTGCAAATGTTTTTATAGAGGAGTAAACCACTGTACATCCATAAGCTATAGCCAAGTACTCAGCAGCTCTTTCAAAAATATGCCAAGAGGGTAAGATTGAGACCCATAAATCTTCACTAGTTAGTTCAATAAGCTTTGGAAGTTCTCTAACATTGTACATAATGTTAGTATGAGTTAGTATAACCCCTTTTGGTTTTCCTGTTGTCCCTGAGGTGTAGATTAGGGTAAAGGTATCATCTCTTTGAAGGTTGTCTTTTAGGGAGTAAAACTCTTCTATCTCATTATTGTAAATCTCTCTGCTCTTTAGTAGGTCATTATATGAGTAAATATTATCAAAAAGTTTGTGTATGTTATCTGCTTCAACTATGAAAATGGCCTTTAGATTTGTGCTATCTAGCATCTTTTTATGTTTTTCATAGAGGGCTTCATTTTCACAAACTAAAAAGGTTGATTCAGAGTGTTTGAGTATAAATTCAAGCTCTTTGGTAGGAGTATCGCTTCCTCTTGGAACACTTATGGCTCCTAAAGAGATTAAAGCTAAATCAGTTACCATCCACTCATATCTATTATCACATAAAAACATAATTTTTGAGCCCTTTTTTACTCCTTTTTGACTAAAGGCTCTAGAGAGGAGTAAAACATCATCAAATAGTTTTGCATAAGTAATATGAAATTTTTGATTATCTATCTTAAAAATAAAAGCAGTCTTCTTTTTATATAATTCATAGCTATTTAAAAACATATGAAATAGGGTTGGTAAATTTTTATTCATACTGATCCTTCAAAAAGTAGAAGTGTCTAATTTTACCATAAAATCTTACTTATTGGTTATACAATAAGCCCAAAAATCCTGCTATAATCTGTTTAACCCAAGTTATGCAATAGGATTTACCAAATTAGCACTTATCACCTAGCTTACGGCATTTACAAAAAATCATTACTTAACCTTTTGGTTAAGCTTCGATTTTTACAAACACTCTAAACTAGGCCATAGGCACTGCTTTGGCAAATTTTATTTATAGATATGAAGGATAGATTTTTAGAGCTGTTACTCTAGCAATTTTTTGTATCCACTGCCACATCTAGCTATATTGTTTAGGCTGATGTGGTAGTTTTTACTAATTGACTCGTCTAG
>JALSLU010000028.1 GCA_026988125.1 Sulfurospirillum sp. | reverse complement strand
TGATTTGGAAGAGTTGATTGATTCAAAAACAAAAGCGATCTTTTTTGAATCTCTCTCTAACCCTCAAATTGCCATACCAAACATAGAAAAAATCGTACAAATTGCAAACAAACACAACATAGTTACAATTTGTGATAATACAGTAGCAACCCCTGTGCTATTTCAACCACTAAATCATGGAGTAGATGTTGTAATTCACAGCACTAGCAAATACACTACAGGACAAGGGTTGGCTCTTGGAGGAATTATTGTTGAGAGGGAGGGCTTAAATGACAAGCTGATTAAAAATAGTCTATACCCACAGTTTAACGAGCCAGATGAGAGCTATCATGGCTTGGTTTATGCTGAATTGCCATATGAAATCTTTACTTTAAGAGCAAGGCTATCGCTCTTAAGAGACTTGGGGGCAACTCCATCTCCATTTAACTCTTGGCTTTTTATTCAAGGTTTGGAAACTCTTAGTATTAGAATGAAACAGCACTCACTAAATGCACTAGAGGTTGCAAAGTTTTTGAAATCTCATCCAAAAGTTAAAAAAGTCTCATATCCTGCACTAGAGGGTGACAAACAGTATGATAGAGCTAAAAAATACTTTAAAGATGGATTAACTTCTGGTCTTTTGAGTTTTGAAGTTGAGGATTTTGAGACTGCTAAAAATATATTGGATAGTACTAAAATTTTTAGTGTAGTAGTCAACATTGGTGATTCAAAATCTATTATAACTCATCCAGCTAGTACCACCCATATGCAAGTGCCTGCCAAGGAGCTTGAGAGTGCTGGGATTTCTCAAGGTCTAATTAGGTTAAGTATTGGATTGGAAAATCCAAAAGATTTGATTGAAGATTTAAATCAAGCTATAGGATAAATAATGTCTTTAATATCAACCAAGGGGATTTATGGTTTGAATGCAATGTATGAGCTATCACTAGTTCACAATGAAAAACCAGTTCAAATCAAAGAGATTTCCAAAAGTGCCAAAATTCCACAAAACTACTTAGAACAAATCTTAGTAGTTTTAAAAAAAGCTGAATTAGTAGTGAGCGTAAGAGGTGCAAATGGTGGTTACATGTTGGCTAAAAATCCTGAGGAGATAAATATAAAAGAGATTTTAATAGCTTTAGAGGGTGATTTAAACATAACTGAGTTAGAGGTAGAAAATCCTGTCTTAAAACTTTTTTATGAAGAGAGTACTCACAAATTAAGAGAGATATTTAACATATCTCTCAGAGATTTACAAGAGTATCAAGAAAAATTGATGTTTCAAATCAATTATACAATCTAAGGAGTCAAAAATGACATACGCTAAAAATATAACAGAGCTTATAGGAAACACCCCTTTGGTCAAACTAAACGGTCCTTCAAACGATTCCAATGCAACTATACTAGGAAAGTGCGAATTTTTAAATCCTACACACTCCGTAAAAGATAGAATCGGCCTAAACATGATAAAAGATGCACTCCAAAAGGGTCTTATAGATAAAAGCAGTGTAATTATCGAGCCAACAAGTGGCAATACTGGAATTGGGCTTGCCTCAGTATGTGCAAGTTTAGGACTAAAACTTATGCTTACAATGCCAAGTTCTATGAGCCTTGAGAGAAGAAAACTTTTGAGTGCTTTTGGAGCAGAGTTAGTTTTAACTGATGCGTCCCTTGGTATGAGAGGGGCTGTACTAAAAGCAGAAGAGTTAGCAAAAGAGATTCCAAACTCATTTGTGCCACAACAGTTTGCAAATAGTGCCAATCCGCAAATCCATATAGAGACAACATTTGAAGAGATTTGGCGAGACACAGATGGCAAAATAGACATCTTTGTTGCAGCAGTTGGCACAGGGGGAACGCTAATGGGAGTTGGAAGTTCATTAAAAAAAAGAGATCCAAATATAAAAATCGTTGCGGTTGAACCAAATACATCTGCAGTTCTTAGTGGACAAAAAGCAGGACCTCATAAAATCCAAGGGATTGGAGCAGGTTTCATCCCTGAAGTTTTAGATACAAACATAATAGACGAAGTTATTAAAGTAAGCTATGAAGACTCTATTAAAACTTCAAGAGAATTAGCTAAAAAAGAGGGATTATTAGTTGGCATCTCAAGTGGAGCAAATGTATTTGCATCAAAATTAGTTGCGAGCGAGGGAAAAAATATTGTTACAATTCTTTGTGATACAGGTGAGAGGTACTTAAGTTCGGGGCTTTATGAATAATAATTAGTGAAGAGGACTATTGCTAGTCCTCTATAATAGCTTCTTTTACAAGTGAACTAGCGATAACTCTACCTTGATTTACTACGTGATTTACATGTAAATCTTTAAGCATCTCCTCTTCATAAGTATCTACTACTCTTACAACAGAGTTTACAGGTTTTTTAAAAGAGTCAAGTAATTCACAGATAAGCCTTAATTTTTTTTCATTATTAACTGCAACTATAACAGCTCTTGAACTTTCTACATCAAATGCCTTTAAAATACTCTTCATAGCAGCATTTCCAAAAAATACTGGCTCATTTTTATCTTTTGCTTTTTTTACTAAGTTTATATCTTTTTCAATTACAACATATTTTACATTATATCTCTTAAGCTCTTTAACAATTTCTTGACCTAACTTACCATAACCGCAAACTATGATGTGGTTTTCTAAATGTGCTGAATGAATTGCCACATCTAAATCATCTATACCAGTTAAAAAATCTGCAATCTTTTTAACATTTCTTAACATAAATGGTGTTAATATCATAGACATCGCTACCATAACAATCAAAATCTGATTAACAGTTCCATCAATTAGGTTATTTGCACTAGCAAGAGCAAATATTGCTAGTGAAAACTCACCTACTTGAGAGATCGAAATAGCTGATTTTAAAGCTACTCTTTTATTTGTAGAGCTAAAAAGTAACACAAATATGATCAAGGCTTTCAAAGCCATTACATTAACCAAAATCAGTACTATATCAACCCAGTACTCTCGTATAATTTGTAGATCTATTTGCATTCCAATAGTTATAAAAAATAGACCCAAAAGTATATCTCTAAATGGAATCAAATCTGCTTCAACCTGATGTTTATACTTTGTTTCTGCTATCATCATACCAGCAACAAATGCTCCAAGAGAGTATGTAAAACCAAAAGCGTGTGCTAAATAAGAAGAGCCAATAGTGATCAATATAACTGAAGCAATAAAAATTTCATCATTTGAAGATGACACAACAGCTTTAAAAAAGGGATTAAGAAGATACTTTCCAATAACAAATAATAGACCAATAACAATCACTGCACTAATAAATGTCTCAAACAAAAGAGCGCTAAGTTGTGTTCCCTCATTTGAAAAAATGTTTATCATCAAAAGTAGAGGAATTACTGCTATATCTTGAAATAACAAAATTCCTAAAACCTTTCTACCATAACCAGAGTGTATATCTCCATTGTCATTTAATATTTTCAAAACAATTGCAGTTGAAGAAAGAGCAAAAGCAAACCCTATAATAATTGCACTCTTTTTCTCTATATCGAAAAAATTCTCAGCAATCAGAGAAAATATACCTCCACTCAACAAAACTTGGGCTACACCAAAAAAGAAAACATCTTTTTTCATCTTTTTTAAGTGCTCAAGTGAAAACTCAAGCCCGATTGTAAACATTAAAAAGACTATACCAAATTCAGCAACACCAGCCAATTTGTCATTTGAGTGTAAAGAAAATAGGTAAGAAATAAAAATACCTGTTATTATATAACCAATGATTGTTGGAATTTGAAATCTATTCAAAAGTAAATTTAAAAAAACTGCCACCATAGTGGCAATTAAGATAATAAAAACAATATTTTCCACTACGGTGACCTCACATACTACTCGCCAAAGATAATTATATCGTAGCTATTTCGTCTTTTAACTATGGGGTTTTTTAAACTAGTTCCACCTTTTAGTGAGTTGATCTCCTCTCTTAAAGTATCAATTTGCTTCT
>JALSLU010000027.1 GCA_026988125.1 Sulfurospirillum sp. | reverse complement strand
CTGGACGACAGCCGCTTCATCACTTGGATCGAATGGTCTGACTTGTATCTTCATCTTCTCAACAGCACCTAACTATTTATTCATTATCCAAAATTATACACTAATCGCATATTTGTGTCAATTTTAGAAAATATTTGTTTATCTTTTAAATCATTTTGTTATAAATTAACTGTTTTGATTGTTTTTTGTATTGTACTTTGTGATAAATCTACATGTAGCTTAAGTGGTGTCCCCGGCGCGATTCGAACGCACGACCTCTTGATTAGGAATCAAGTGCTCTATCCTGCTGAGCTACGAGGACAAAAAAATAGCCAAGCATGTAAAGGGCACCTCTGAAAACCCTAGTATATCTCAGCACTGCATAGGAGTTTACAATCAAGGCACTCTTTTGAAGCCCTAGCCAAAGCTAAGGCAAAAAAGAGTAACGAAGAGTGTAAGCTCCTATGCAGTGCCCTAAGGGAGGGATAAAAAAAGCGATATTGCAAAAAACTTTTTATCACCGTAGCTTTGGCTATGCTTCAAAAAAGATTTTTCACAATCTCATCTTTTTTTATCCCTCTGAGATATGCTAGGGTTTTTAGAGGTGCCCTAAATACACACTTGGCTAAGAAGATTTGTAGTTAGTTACTAACCGTTTCTTTTCTTCATTATCTCTTCAGCGATATTTCTTGGAACCTCTTCATAGTGGTCAAATTCCATAGAGTATGATGCTCTACCTTGAGTTTGACTTCTAAGGTCTGTTGAGTAACCAAACATCTCTGAAAGTGGGCAAAATGCATTTACAATTTTGTTTCCACTTCTCTCTTCCATTGAGTTGATTTGACCTCTTCTTCTGTTAAGATCTCCTATAACATCACCCATAAACTCCTCAGGAGTCTCTACTTCAACTTTCATAATTGGCTCTAAAATTATAGCATCAGCCTTTCTAGCTCCCTCTTTAAATCCCATTGAAGCAGCAAGTTTAAATGCCATCTCAGATGAATCAACATCGTGGTAACTACCATCATAAACTGTAACTTTTACATCTTCTACAGGGTATCCAGCTAAAACACCGCCTTGCATTGCTTCTATACAACCCTTTTCAACTGCAGGTATATACTCTCTAGGGATTGCTCCACCCTTGATTTCATTAACAAATTCAAATCCGCTACCTGGCTCCATTGGCTCAAGTCTAAGAAAAACATGACCATACTGTCCACGACCACCAGATTGCTTAGCATACTTGTACTCTTGCTCGACACTCTTTTTAATTGTCTCTCTGTAGCTAACTTGAGGCTGTCCAACTTCAGCTTCAACCTTAAACTCTCTTAACATTCTATCTACTAGAATTTCAAGGTGTAGTTCACCCATACCAGAGATAATAGTCTGTCCACTCTCTTCATCAGTCTCAACTCTAAAAGATGGATCTTCTTGAGCAAGTTTTTGAAGTGCTACACCCATTTTTTCTTGGTCAGCTTTAGTCTTTGGCTCAACTGCAACTGAGATAACCGGATCTGGGAAGTCCATTCTCTCTAAAATTACTTTATCTTTTTCACTTGTTAGAGTGTCACCAGTTAGAGTATCTTTAAGACCAACAACCGCACCAATCTCACCAGCATAAAGAGCTTTTATCTCTTCTCTTTTGTTTGCATGCATCTTAAGAAGTCTTCCAACTCTCTCTTTTTTACCTTTTGAGCTATTGTAAGCATAACTTCCACTCTCAAGATGTCCTCTATACACTCTTATAAATGCCAATTGCCCAACAAATGGGTCAGTCATAATTTTAAATGCTAGTGCCGCAAACTCGCCATCATCGGTTGATTCTACTATGGTCTCAGTACCATCTTCATACTCACCCTTTATAGCCTCAACCTCTGTTGGAGCTGGCATATAATCAACTACTGCATCTAATAATGGCTGAACACCTTTATTTTTAAAAGCTGTTCCACAAAGCATTGGTATGAAAGTCATAGCAATACAACCTGCTTTTATACCCGCTTTTATCTCTTCATTTGTAAGCTCTTCACCACCTAAGTACTTCTCCATTAGCTCATCATCAGTCTCTGCAATTGCTTCAACCATTTTTTCTCTATACTCCTGAGCTTTCTCTTCAAGTTCAGCTGGAATATCTTTTACCTCATAGTTTGAACCCATTGCAGCTTCATCTTCCCATACAAGTGCTTTCATCTGAACCAGATCAACAACACCTTTAAAGTTATCCTCCGCACCAATTGGAAGCTGAATTGGAATAGGAGTAGCTTTTAGTCTGCTTTTTATCTGCTTTTCAACTTCATAAAAATCAGCGCCGGTTCTGTCCATCTTGTTAACAAAAACCATTCTTGGAACTTTATATCTGTTTGCCTGTCTCCAAACAGTTTCACTTTGAGGCTGAACTCCACCAACAGCACAAAAAACTGCTACAGCACCATCTAAAACTCTCATTGAACGCTCAACTTCAATGGTAAAGTCAACGTGGCCTGGAGTGTCTATGATGTTTATTTGATGACCTTTCCATTCACAAGTCGTTGCCGCACTTGTGATCGTAATTCCTCTTTCTTTCTCTTGTTCCATCCAGTCCATTGTTGCTGCACCATCATGAACCTCACCAATCTTGTGTGATATTCCTGTATAGAAGAGAATTCTTTCTGTTGTTGTTGTTTTTCCAGCATCAATGTGTGCTGCAATCCCGATATTTCTTACTTTGTTTATAGGTTTACTTCTTCCCATCATTTTTCCTTGTTAATTCGTCTCATAAAGAGTGAGAAAGAGGCGAGTGCCTCTTAACATTTTACCAGCGGTAATGAGCAAAAGCTTTATTTGCTTCAGCCATTTTGTATGTATCTTCTTTCTTCTTAAATGTAGCGCCTCTGCTATTTGCAGCATCTAGTAGCTCATTTGCTAATCTTTCAACCATAGTTCTTTCGCTTCTTTTTCTAGCAAATGAAACTAACCAGCGAAGTGCCAACGCTTGCTGTCTAGCAGGTCTAACCTCTACAGGAACCTGATAAGTTGCACCACCAACTCTTCTGCTTTTAACTTCCATAACAGGCTTTACATTCTCTATAGCAGCTTCAAAAACTTCAATACCCTTTTGGTCCTCAGCTCTTTGCTCTGCTAACTCTATAGCACCATAAAAAACTTTTGCTGCTACACTTTTTTTACCATCTAGCATTAGATAGTTTATAAACTTTGTTACTACTTTGTTGTTGTAAATTGGATCAGGCAAAACTTCTCTAACCTGTGCTCTTCTTCTTCTCATCTATTAAAATCCTTCAAATTTTAAAATTTTACTCAAATGTTACCAAAAATCCACTATAGTTTTGGGGCAACACCTGTTTGGCAAAAATTACTTAGGTCTCTTAGTACCGTATTTACTTCTTGCAACTTTTCTGTTAGCAACACCGGCTGTATCAAGTGCACCACGAACGATATGATACTTAACACCAGGTAAATCCTTAACCCTACCACCTCTAACTAATACAATAGAGTGCTCTTGTAGGTTGTGACCTTCACCGCCGATATAACTAATCACTTCAAATCCACTTGTCAATCTAACTTTAGCAACTTTTCTTAAAGCTGAGTTAGGTTTTTTAGGAGTTGTAGTGTAAACTCTCGTACAAACACCTCTTCTTTGAGGGCACTTAACAAGTGCAGGCGATTTTGATTTTTTTATCACCTTTTTTCTCTCTTTTCTTACCAATTGGTTGATAGTTGGCACATTCTTTCCTTATCATTAAATTTAGGGCACCAATTGCCCTTTATAATTTTAATTACAAACTGACTTTTCACAATAAAGTCAACTACTAGACTTTTCAGCCACTCTTAATCCCTCTCTAAACAGAGAAACGACATTTTACTTAAAAAGCACTTAAAAAAAGATTAAGTTAAGAATTATAACTTAATCTTCATAACTATTTGTTATCTTCTTGAAACTTTATCCTAATGCTTTTTTCTTGATAAAGACCAGTTCCAACCGGAATCATTCTACCTAGGATAACATTCTCTTTTAAATCTTCAAGCATATCCATTTTTGCTGCAATACTAGCTTCAGTCAAGACTTTTGTTGTCTCTTGGAAAGAGGCTGCAGAGATTATACTGTCACTTCCAATAGCGGCTCTAGTAACACCTAAAAGTGTTGGCTCAGCAATCGCAGGCTCTCCTCCCATTCTCATAATCTTCTCATTCTCTTCTCTAAATTTCCTACGGCTTATTAAATCACCTTCTATAAACTTAGTATCGCCACTATCTACAATCTTAACTTGTCTTAACATTTGAGAAACTATTATCTCAATATGCTTATCACTTATAGCAACACCTTGTGAACGATAAACCTGCTGAATCTCTCCTATGATGTATCTATGAAGTTCTTTTTCTCCCATAATTCTGAGTATGTCGTGACTCGAAACAACTCCATCAGTTAGATGCTCACCTGCATGAACAAATTCACCACTATTTACATGTATTGGAATATTCTTGTTTACCAAATATTCAGCTGTTGTTCCATCTTCAGCTTCAATTATGATTCTCTCTTTGCTTCTTAAAGGCTTTCCAAATCTAACAACACCATCAATCTCTGCAATTACTGTTGCATTTTTAGGTCTTCTTGCTTCAAAAAGTTCACTTACCCTTGGAAGACCCCCGGTAATATCACTCGATCTAGTTGCTGCTTTTGGTGTTCTACCTATAATGTCTGCTAAATTAATTTGCTGGCCATCTTGAACAAATATAGCTGTTTTTGGTTCAAGTTGATACTTAATAATTTCACCATTTTGAGTAGCAATTACTATAGTAGGCTTAGTACCGCTTGGTAGATATTCATTTACAACTAATTTAGTCTCGCCAGTAATTTCATCATATTGCTCAGATGCAGTAAAGCCAGGTTCAATATCTTCAAATGTCACAACCCCGCTAACTTCAGATATAATTGGCGTTGAGTAAGGATCCCACTCTGCAACAATTACCTGTTCATTTGAACTAGGCTTTGCTATTATGGTATTTGCATCCACATTAGTGTTATCTTCAACTTCTATTAGTGAATTTCTTGGTAGATAGTATCTAACAGCCTCTCTATCTGCACTATCTGCAACAACTGCAAATATCCCTTTTTCCTTAATAATCTCACCCTTTTTAATATCTCTGTATCTATTAAGATAATCGCCAGTTAACTTATAAAATTTAACTACACCTTCGGCTCCAGCTTTTATCTTTTGAACAACTGAATCACCATCTTTTACTCTCAATTCACTAGCATAAGGTATACGATTTGGTATGTTCCATCCATCTTTGATAACTTCAACTATACTCTCATTTGCTTCAACTTTATCTCCGTCTTTATATGGAATATAAAATTTTCCCTCTACTTTTCCACTTACCCCTGCTAATTCATTCGCCTTAGCAAGATTGCTCTTTCTAAAAGTGTACTTAGCGCTATCACTTTCACCATTAACTGTAATACTAACCTCTTCGTGAGCATGATCTATCTTTATAATCCCACTAAATGGTGATTTAATTTTTGGCTCAACTAACAATACAGCCGCATTTCTTCTGTTAGCAACAACGATTTTTCCATCTTTTGTTTGGTATGTCTTTACATTATAGTATCTAATAAATCCCTCTTTATTAGCTACTACCTGTCTATCTTGCGCCTCTGTAGAGGCCGTACCACCAATGTGAAATGTTCTTAGAGTTAACTGAGTTCCAGGCTCTCCAATTGATTGAGCAGAGATAATTCCTACTGCTTCACCAGGACGCACAAGCTTACCCTCTCCAAGATTTATACCATAACACTTAGCACAAATTCCCTTTGGAGCTTTACAAGTTATAGGAGTTCTAATTACCACAGATTTAACTTCTGCTTCTTTTAGTGCTTTTGCTTTTTCTTCAGTAATCAATGTACCTTCAGTAAATAGTACCTCATTAGTTATAGAATCAATTACATCCTCAGCTAAAACTCTTCCATGCGCTCTTTCATCTAGTGACTCAATCAGATCTCCATTATGTACAATCTCTGTTATTTCAACACCTTCATGTGTTCCACAATCGTCCATAGTAACTTTGACATTTTGAGCAACATCGATTAGCTTTCTCGTTAAATAACCTGCATTTGCCGTTTTTAGAGCAGTATCGGCCAAACCTTTTCTAGCTCCGTGAGTAGATATAAAATACTCCAATACATTAAGACCTTCACGGAAGTTAGATATAATTGGTGTCTCAATAATACTACCATCTGGCTTAGCCATAAGACCCCTCATACCTGCCAACTGCCTAATCT
The DNA here is from genome assembly GCA_026988125.1 of Sulfurospirillum sp. GTDB lineage: Bacteria > Campylobacterota > Campylobacteria > Campylobacterales > Sulfurospirillaceae > Sulfurospirillum_A. Next base: position 16,928 of record JALSLU010000027.1, on the reverse strand, counting down.
GAGCAGCACTACCCCTAGCACCAGAATCAGCCATCATATAGATAGAGTTAAATCCATCCTTATCTGTCTCTGTTAGCTTCATCATCTCAGAAGCCACATCATTGTTTGTATCTGTCCAAATATCAATAATTTTATTATACCGCTCTTGTTCAGTCAATAGTCCTGAGCTATACTGTCTTTGAATCTCTCTAACTTTTTTCTTAGCTTCTGCGATCTTCGCGACCTTTGTTTCAGGAACTCTTATATCATCAATTGATACAGATATCCCAGCTCCTGTTGCATATTTGAAACCTAGATTTTTTAGATTATCAAGAAATTCTGCAGTAACACTCAATCCACCCTCTTTAAAAACATAGTCAACTAAAGCACCTATGTTTTTCTTTTTCATAACAATATTCCAATACTCTTCTGGAACAAAATCAGGCAGTATTGATTTAAGTATAATCCTTCCAGCAGTTGTAAAAAGTGTTCTTCCATCAATAACTGTCTTAATTTTTGCGTGTACATCTAACTTACCTGCTTCCATAGCAATAATGACTTCATCTACATTTGCAAAGATTTTGTTTGACCCTTTTGCACCAGTTTTTTCTAAAGACAAATAGTAAAGTCCCAAAACCATATCCTGAGTAGGAACTGTTATAGCCTTTCCGCTAGCCGGAAGCAAAATATTCATACTACTTAACATTAAAACTTTACACTCAGCAATTGCCTCTTGACTCAAAGGTACATGTACTGCCATCTGATCACCATCAAAGTCCGCATTAAATGCAGAACAAACAAGCGGATGCAGTCTTATTGCCTTTCCCTCGATCAAAACTGGATGAAATGCCTGAATAGAAAGTTTATGAAGAGTAGGCGCACGATTTAGCATAACTGGGTGATCTTTTACAACCTCTGCCAAACATTCCCAAACTTCATTAGTTTTATCATCTATCATCTTTTTAGCTTGCTTTATTGTTGTTGCATATCCCTTCTCTTCAAGACGAGCTAAAAGGTGAGGCTTAAAGAGTTCTAATGCCATCTGCTTTGGAAGACCACATTGATCCATTCTCAAATTTGGTCCTACAACAATTACAGAACGACCACTAAAATCAACCCTTTTTCCTAAAAGATTTTGACGAAAACGCCCCTGTTTACCTTTAATAATCTCGCTAAGAGATTTCAAAGGTCTCTTATTTGCTCCCTTTACAGCATTGGCTCTTCTTCCATTGTCAAAAAGGGCATCTACTGACTCTTGAAGCATTCTCATTTCATTTCTTATGATGATTTCAGGTGCATCTAATTCCATCAATCTTTTTAATCTTGAGTTTCTATTTATAACTCTTCTATATAAATCATTAACATCACTAACAGCAAACTTTCCACCATCTAATGCGACCAAAGGTCTCAAGTCTGGCGGTAGCACTGGTAGAATTGTTATCATCATCCACTCAGGCTTATTTCCACTATTTAAAAAAGCTTCTACAACTTTCAATCTTTTTACGATTGTTTTCTTTTTAGCTTCAGAGTTTGTAGAATTGATCTCCTCTTTTAGAGTTGATAAAATCTCCACTAAATCAAGTTCAGCAAGTAAATCTTTTACTACTTGACCACCCATAGCTGCTTCAAATCCAGTGTGTTCAAATCTTTGCAACAGTGATTGGTACTGCTCTTCATTTAGTACATCATACTTCGCAACTTTTTTTGTATTTTCTGTATCGTAAAAAGCTTCACCTGGATTTTTTACTATGTAAGCCTCGTAGTACAAAACTCTCTCCAAGTCTTTCATCTTAACTCCAAGAAGAGTTCCAATCCTACTTGGAAGAGAGTTTACATACCATATGTGAGCCACAGGAGCTACAAGCTCAATGTGACCCATCCTAGATCTTCTTACTTTAGTACTTGTTACTTCAACTCCACACTTTTCACACTTTACACCTTTATAGCGCATTTTCTTATACTTACCACAAAGACACTCATACTCCCTAACAGGTCCAAATATCTTTGCACAAAAAAGTCCATCTCTCTCAGGCTTTAAAGTACGATAATTGATGGTTTCGGGCTTTTTAACCTCCCCATAACTCCATGAACGAATCTTCTCTGGACTTGCAAGTCTTAATTGAAATGCTTTAAAATCTCTTGGTCTACTCTCTTCATGAATTTCAATTGGTACTAGATTCTTCATTATTTTCTACCTCGTCATATATCTCAACATCTAAAGCCAAAGACTTCAACTCATTAGTAAGAACAAAAAATGTTTCAGGAATTCCAGTTTGAGGTATGCTCTCTCCTCTTGTTAATGCTTTATAAGCTGCAATTCTACCCTCAACATCATCTGACTTAATTGTTAACATCTCTCTTAGTGTATGAGCAGCGCCATATGCCTCAAGTGCCCATACCTCCATCTCACCAAATCTCTGTCCACCAAATAGTGCTTTACCGCCAACAGGTTGTTGCGTAACTAAAGAGTATGGACCTGTACTTCTAGCATGAACCTTTTCATCAACTAAATGGTGCAATTTAAGCATATACATATAACCTACATTTACACGCTCTTTCATCTTTTCACCAGTTCTTCCATCATAAAGTTCACACTTTCCATCCATATCAATCTTGGCTAATTCAAAAAGTTTTTCAAACTCCTCTTGATTGGTTCCCTCAAAAACTGGTACAGCAAACTTAACACCCTTTGACCAGTCTCTTGCATATTTTAAAAGAGTTTCATCATCCATCTTTTCTAAAAACTTTTTTGCATTCATAAACTTTGCAACATCAGCAATTTCAATCATCTTGGTTCGCAGCTCCTTAAGCCACTCACCCTTCTTCTCTTCAAAAATATCTGCTATTTGATTACCAAGTCTCTTTCCAACTAGCCCTAAATGAACCTCTAAAATTTGTCCTATATTCATACGACTAGGAACACCAAGTGGGTTTAAAACTATCTCAACACTCTCGCCATTTGCAAGATATGGCATATCTACTTCCTCGACAATATTGGAAACTATACCCTTGTTTCCATGTCTACCAGCCATCTTATCACCAACTTTTAACTTTCTCTTTGTCGCTATATAAACCTTTACAAGCTTAACTACTCCACTTGGCAATATATCATCTTTTTCAATAATACTAAGCTTTTCGTCATGCTCCTCTTTTAACTTCTTCTTTTGTGCTTGGAAGTATGATTTTAAATTTTTATACTTACTTTGCACTTCACTATCAAAAGATTTCACTATGGTATTTAAAGAGAATCTATTTACCTGTTCCAAGTCTTTTAGCTCAATTATTTGACCTTTTTTATAAGATACTTTATTTACTTCACAATCACTAGCTAGTGGATTTTTTGAAAGTAAAGAGTTTATTTGGAGCATCTCCTCTCTATCGAGCATCAAAAGCTTATCATGGTGCTCTCTATCTAGTATCTCTTTCTCCTCTTCATATGCTTGAATAGCTCTTGGATCTTTGTCATAGCCCTTTTTTGTAAAGATTTTTACATCAACAACAACACCCTCAAGTGATGGACTAGCATATAAAGATTTATTTACTACATGTCCAGCTTTTTCACCAAAAATTGCTCTAAGTAGTCTCTCTTCAGGTGTTGGTTTTACTTCACCTTTAGGTGAAACTTTACCCACTAAGATCATTCCAGGTTTTATGTAAGTTCCAATTTTTACTATACCACTTTCATCCAAATGAGCCAAATCTTCCTCTTTTACATTTGGAATATCTTTCGTAATCTCTTCTACACCATCTTTTAGCTCTCTAGCCTCTATCTCTTTTTCATAAGTATGCACACTTGTAAAGGCATCATTTCTAATCATTTTTTTACTAAGAACAATTGCATCCTCGAAGTTATAACCATTCCAAGGCATAAAAGCGACTAATACATTTTTCCCGATTGCAAGCTCACCATTGTCCATACTAGGACCATCTGCTATAACTTGTCCAGCCTCAACTTTATCTCCAGCTCTTACCACAACTCTTTGAGTAAATGTTGTGTTTTGATTTGTCCTTAAATTTTTCTCTAAAGTGTAGTGATCGATAAATGCTCCATTTTCATCTTCACCAAGTATATAGATATTTTTATTATCTACCTTCTCTACCACACCAGATCTTTTAGCCTTTATAGACGCCCATGCATCTCTTGCACTTACAGCTTCAACTCCTGTTCCAACCATTGGCGCTTCTGTCCAAACTAATGGAACTGCTTGTCTTTGCATATTTGATCCCATCAATGCACGGTTAGCATCATCATGCTCCAAGAACGGAATCAATGAAGCAGCAACACCAGTAATCATACCTGAACTTAAGTCTATCAAATCAACTTTCTCTTTTTCTACAAGTATAATTTCACCATCTACTCTAGCTTCTATTAAATCTTCAACTATTTCATCATTCTCTACAAGTGTAGAAGCAGGTGCTATAACTAGACCCTCTTCTTGTGTTGCAGTTATATAAACAATTTCATCTGTAATTTTTGCATTTTTAACTTTTCTATATGGAGCTTCAACAAAACCCAAGTCATTAACTTTTGAATACATAGCCAAAGTATTTATAAGCCCTATGTTTTGTCCCTCTGGTGTTTCAACAGGACATATTCTTCCATAGTGAGTTGGATGAACATCTCTTACTTCAAAACCAGCTCGCTCTTTTACTAGTCCTCCCTCACCAAGTGCTGATAGTCTTCTTTTGTGAGTTATTTCACTCAATGGGTTGGTTTGATCCATAAATTGAGAGAGTTGGCCACTAGAGAAAAATTCCATAATAGTGCTTGTAATCATCTTTGAATTAATCAAATCATGTGGCATTAGCTCCTCAACATTACCACTGAGACCAGTAAATTTATCTCGAATCGCCTTTTGCATTTTTATCAAGCCAGTATGCAATTCATTTGAAAGCAATTCACCAATAGCTCTTATTCTTCTATTGCCCAAATGGTCTCTATCATCTATATGTCCCTGACCATTTTTAACATTGATTAAATATTTTACAGTTTTAATTATATCTTCACTTGTCATTATAGTCACATACTCAGGAACATTTAGTCCTAACTTATGATTCATCTTCATGCGACCTACTTTTGTTAAGTCGTATCTCTCTGAGTTAAAAAATAGATCATTAAAAAATGACTTAGCAGCCTCTTTAGTCACAGGCTCACCAGGTCTCATAACCTTATAAATTCTTATAGTTGCTAAATCATTTTCATCTTCTATGCCCTCAGTTTGTCTCAAAAGCTTTAGAGTTTCATTATCAGCAATAAAGGAGTTTATAATAGCATCATCAACACCAGGAGCCAAATCATTTGCAATTTCAATACTCTCACATCCCTGTTCAATTATTTTTGTTAACTTAGACTCATCTAATTGTGTTAAAGTATCAAAAAGAACCTCTCCACTCTCATTGTCAATTATTGGCGATGATAAGAACCTGTTTACTAAAATCTCCACAGGATACTCTATATACTTAACTCCATCATCCAAAAACTTTTGAGCCTTCTTCTTTGTAAGTCTTTTGCCAGCGGCAATTAAAAGATTTCCATCCTCATCTTTTAAATCAAACTCTACTCTTCCGACAAAATTCTCTGGTTCAAAATTCATTAAAAATTTATTATCTTTTATTTTGATATTTAAAACAGGATAAAATAGTTTTAAAATATCTTGCTTACTATATCCTAATGCTCTAAAAAGTATTGTAATTGGAACTTTTCTTCTTTTATTAATTCTTACAAAAAGAGTATCTTTTGCATCATATTCAAAATACAACCAACTACCGCGATCAGGAATAATCTGTGCAGTATATATTAGTTTATTTACTACTGTAGTACTCTCTTCTTCTTTAAAAATTACTCCAGGGCTTCTATGGAGCTGATTTACTACTACTCTTTCTACTCCATTGATTATGAAAGATGTTCTATCTGTCATCAATGGAATCTCTCTTATAAATATAGCTTGCTCTTTTATATCTTTTACACCGGTTTTTTCACCAGTTTTTTCATTTTTATCCCATAAAATTAAACGAATATTCATTTTTAGATTAACACTATAGGTTAATCCTCTATCCATACACTCTCTAACATTATATTTAGGTTTCCCAATCTCTGAGCTTATATACTCTAAAGTTAATCTATTTTGGGGATCATGAATTGGGAATATTGATTTAAAAACTTTTTCAATGCCGCTTTCTACTTCAGAATTACCAACATTTAAAAAGTATTCATAACTCTTTTGCTGTAACTGAAGTAAATTTGGAACATCAATCTTTCTTGGTACTTTGGAAAAATCTACTCTTAAGCGATTTCCAGATCTAAGGTTGTTTAACATAAGTCTACCTCACGAGGTTGTTTAAAAGGAAAGTATTATTGCAGTTTTACACTGCAAAGTCGACGACTAATTCTATTTGTTTTTTAAAAGTGAGGGAAGACCCCTCACTAACTACATACACTCTATCTAATTTACTTGATTTCAGCTTTTGCACCAGCTTCTTCAATTTGTTTAGCGATCTCTTCAGCTTCTTCTTTAGATACACCCTCTTTAAGAGTTGTAGGAACGCTCTCAACAGCTTCTTTAGCCTCTTTTAGACCAAGTCCAGTTATAGCTCTAACTGCTTTAATAGCATTGATTTTCTTAGCACCCGCATCTACTAGTACTACATCAAACTCAGTTTTTTCTTCAGCAGCTGCACCAGCATCACCACCAGCACCGCCAGCCATCACAACTGGAGCAGCACTAACACCAAATTTTTCTTCAAACTCTTTTACTAACTCACTTAGCTCCATTACGCTTAAGCCAGAAATATACTCTAATACATCTTCTTTTGTGATTGCCATTTTTCAATCTCCTATGTTTTTTATTTTATTGTCATCTTTTTACTGAGCAAAGCCCAGTAAAAATTCACGCTCTACTAAAGCACAACCTTGCGGTCGTACTAGACTTTTTATTGTCATCTTTTTACTGAGCCTTGTGCTTGCACTCTCTGTGAGAAAGCCCAGTAAAAATTCACGCGTCTTCAAAGCACAACCTTACGGTCGTACTAAAACCTAATTTACTTTTTTAAGCAGACTCTTCTTCTTTTTTTGCTCTAAGAGCATCAAGACCGATTGTGAAGTTTGTAATTGGAGCCATCCAAGTTTGAAGTAGCATTCCAATAAGCTCATCACGAGATGGCATTTTAGAAAGAGCTTCAACTTTAGCAGCATCACAAACTTCCCCATCGATATAAGCAGTTTTAATCTTAAATATCTTCGAAGTTTCTGCAAACTTTGCTACTACTTTTGTAACATCTAACTGATCTTCGCCCCATACAAATACATTTGTATCTTTTAGCTCTATTCCTTCTATCTCTGCATTATTTAATGCAATAGTAGCAAGTGTATTTTTAACTACTCTAACTTTAACTCCTACTTCTTTAGCTTTTATTCTTAAAGTTTCAAGCTGAGGAACATTCAAGCCTTTATAGTCACACACTACAATAGCGCCGGAAGTTTTAAATTCATCAGTTAAAATGTTAACAATTTCAACCTTTTCGCTTCTTTTCATTCTTTCTCCTTTCCGACTGGTGATTTCAAGCTGAGAGGGTTACCCCAATTAAGCACAGCCTCAACTATCTCCAATCAAGATTTAAGCACAATTTTGTGCAATTATTTTATATCTAGTAATTCTAATGTGTCAAGATTTACAGATGGACTCATTGTTAGTGACAATGCACCCTTTTTGATATATCTTCCCTTTGCTGCTGCAGGCTTTTGTTTATTTATGGCTTGCAAAAATGCATTGAAGTTCGCTTTTAGGCTCTCTTCATCAAAACTAACTTTTCCAATTCCAGCATGAATGTTACCTTGTTTGTCAACTCTAAAGTTAACTTGACCACCCTTGTTATTTTCAACTGCTTTTGCTACATCCATTGTAACTGTTCCAGTTTTAGGGTTAGGCATAATTCCCTTTGGTCCTAAAATTCTTCCTACTTTTCCTACAAGTCCCATCATATTTGGAGTTGCTATTAAAACATCAAAATCGATTTTTCCAGCTTGAATATCAGCAATTAAATCCTCTGCACCAACTAAATCCGCTCCAGCAGCTTTTGCCTCATCAGCCTTAGCATCCTTAGCTATTACTGCAACTCTTACACTTTTTCCTGTCCCAGCTGGTAGTATAACTGAACCTCTTACCATCTGGTCTGCATGTCTTGGATCAACATTTAATTTCAATGCAACTTCCACAGTTTCATCAAATTTAGCAGAAGCTAAAGTTTTAACCGTTGTTATAGCCTCTTCAACCGAATAATTTTTATCTGTATCTATTTTTTTTAATAACTCTTGAAATCTTTTACTTATCTTTTTTGCCATTATTATCTCCGCATTTTTTTGCTTCCACTTATTGCCCTAAGTGGTTAAGGGTAAAATTAATCTACTATTTCTACACCCATACTTCTACAGCTACCCTCTATAATTCTAGCAGCTGCTTCTTTATCAGCAGTATTTAAATCAACAATTTTCTTCTCAACAATCTCCATAACTTGAGCTTTTGTTAATTTTCCAACTTTGTTTAGAAGTGGGTTATCTGTACCTTTTTTTATACCCGCAGCCTTCTTTATAAGATCTGAAGCTGGAGGTTGCTTTGTGATAAATGTAAAACTTCTATCTGCATAAACTGTAATAACAACTGGGATATTAAAACCCATCATATCTTTAGTTTTTTCATTAAAAGCTTTACAAAACTCCATTATATTTACACCCTTTTGTCCAAGTGCTGGACCAACTGGAGGTGATGGGTTTGCTTTACCTGCAGCTATTTGTAATTTAATTTCTCCAATTACCTTTTTAGCCATTTATTATCCTTTAAACTATTTTTTCTACTTGTGAATAGAGAATCTCAACTGGTGTACTTCTACCAAAAATTGAAACATTAAGCCTAAGCTTTCCATGCTCCATATCATACTCTTCAACAATCCCTGTAAAGTTTGCAAAAGGACCCTCTGTGATCCTAACACTCTCTCCTGTTTCAAAGTATATTTTAGGTTTAGGTGCACCCTTCTTTTGAGCTTTCTCAAGTATCAACTGAATATCTTTTTCACTCAATGGAGTAGGCTTCTTAGACTCTCCAATAAAGCGACCCACTTTTGGCAATGATTGGATCATATGCCATAGCTTAGTATCTAAATCAAGATGTGCAAATGCATAACCAGGATAAAGACTTCTTTCAGTTATCTTTTTTTTACCATTTTTAACTTCAATTACATCCTCAGTCGGAACTATAATCTCTTTGAGTCTGTCTTCCATAGCATTGTTCTTGACAATCTCTTCTATCGCTCTCTTAACAGCTTGTTCACTACCTGCATAAGTCTGAATAGCGTACCATTTGTGCTCCATCTTAATCCTTCGTTATATTATGGATGATAAAGCAAATGACATTATCGCATCAACTAGTGCTAAAAAGAGCGATATAACAGTTACAACAACAAAAACAGATATAAAAGCATTTCTTATCTGCTCTTTTATCGGGAAAATAACCTTAGATAGTTCTGCCTTAGAATGATTATAATAAGTTATCAATTTTTCCATATCTTCACCTTAATTAGTGGCAGGGTAGGGGGGATTCGAACCCACAACCTACGGTTTTGGAGACCGTTGCTCTACCAATTGGAGCTACTACCCTTCAATTTAATCACACCCCTTTTGGGGATGTGATTAGCTTTTTAGTTTTACTTCTTTGTGAACTGTATGCTTTTTATCTCTAGAACAATACTTTCTAGCTTCAAACTTTTCAGTATATGTTTTAGAGTTTTTTGTTGTAGTGTAGTTAATCTCACCACACTCAGTACACTTTAATCCTATCTTTACAGTCATTTTAACTTGCCTTTAAATAAAAGAGGAGAAAAACTCCTCTCTTTTATTGTATTTTACTCAATAATTGAAGAAACAACACCAGCACCAACAGTTCTACCACCCTCACGGATAGCGAATCTTGTACCTTCTTCCATAGCGATTGGTGCAATTAGCTCAACTGTAATCTTTACATTATCACCAGGCATAACCATCTCAGTTCCCTCAGGAAGAGTGATTGAACCTGTAACATCTGTTGTTCTTACATAAAATTGTGGTCTATAATTATTGAAAAATGGGGTATGTCTTCCACCCTCATCTTTGCTAAGAACATAGATTTCTGCAGTAAATTTTGTGTGTGGAGTAATTGAGCCAGGCTTACAAAGAACCATACCTCTTTCAACATCCTCTTTTTTAGTACCTCTAAGAAGTATACCACAGTTATCTCCAGCCTCTCCTTGCTCCATCTCTTTACGGAACATTTCAACACCAGTTACAACAGTTTTTTGTGTAGGTCTAATTCCAACGATCTCTACTTCTTCACCAACTTTGATTGTACCTCTTTCGATTCTTCCAGTAACAACCGTTCCACGACCAGAGATTGAGAAAACATCTTCAACTGGCATCAAGAAATCTTTATCTGTTTCTCTTGTTGGCTCAGGAATATACTCATCAACTTGATTCATTAATTCAATAATCTTCTCTGACCACTCACCAAGATTACCGCTTTTAGCTTCTTCTAGTGCCTTTAGAGCAGAACCAGCTACGATTGGAGTATCGTCTCCTGGAAAATCATACTCTGAAAGAAGTTCTCTAATCTCCATCTCTACCAACTCAAGTAGCTCTTCATCATCAACCATATCTGCTTTATTCATAAATACAACAATGTATGGTACACCAACTTGGCGAGATAATAGAATATGCTCTCTAGTTTGAGGCATAGGACCATCAGCAGCTGAAACAACCAATATAGCTCCGTCCATCTGAGCAGCACCAGTAATCATGTTTTTTACATAGTCAGCGTGACCTGGACAATCGACATGAGCATAGTGGCGTTTATCTGTTTCATACTCTATATGAGATGTTGCGATTGTAATTCCTCTTTCTCTCTCTTCTGGTGCATTATCTATCTGATCAAAATCTTTTTTTTCAGCTAGACCTTTTTCTGCTAGTACTGCCGAAATTGCAGCAGTAAGTGTTGTTTTACCATGATCTACGTGACCAATAGTACCTATGTTAACATGAGGTTTGGTTCTCTCAAATTTTTCCTTAGCCATATCTTCCTCCATATGAGTTTTAAGTTTTATTATCTAATTTATTTGTAAAATCAAAGCCAAGCTTATTTTTTACTAAATTACCAAGTTCGCATAGTGCGAAAGCCTAACAATTCTGTACTTTTTAAGTCTTTTATTTAGACTAAGTTATGGAGCTCATAGAGGGACTTGAACCCTCGACCTCTTCCTTACCAAGGAAGTGCTCTACCTCTGAGCCATATGAGCATATTGCAATGCATCATTATAGCAACATATTATAACAAAATGATTTCACAGGCTTAGAGAAGAGTCTACTGAACTTTATCTGTAGTAGTCGCAAGCAGAAAAAATTCAACAGCTCCCAGCTAAATAAAATCTTGGAGCGGGAGACGAGATTCGAACTCGCGACACCCTGCTTGGAAGGCAGGAACTCTAGCCACTGAGTTACTCCCGCATATGTAATGGTGGTGAGAGGAGGATTCGAACCTCCGAAGGTAAAAACCAGCAGATTTACAGTCTGCCCTCGTTGGCCACTTGAGTATCTCACCCTTTTTATTACCAATTTATTCCTGGTCAAACACTGTTACGCACAAAAAAATGGAGCTGGTGAACGGACTTGAACCGCCGACCTGCTGTTTACAAGACAGCTGCTCTACCAACTGAGCTACACCAGCACCCCTGATTGTGAGGTGAAATTATATCTCAAAAGTTTATTAATGTCAATGCTTTTTGAGTATATTTTTAATTTTTTCGATAGAATAACAAAAAAATTATTCTTTGGAGTAACAATTTGAAAGTACTATTCTCTCCAAGTGAAGCAAAAAGTAGTATTGCTTATGCAGCAAAGATAGATAAAAATAGCTTTTGCTTCCCTGAACTATATGATAAAAGATTATACATAGTAAAAATCTATATTGATTTTTTACAGAAAACCTCAGTCGAAAATTTAAAAAAATTTTTTGGATTAAAAAATGAATCAGAATGCATAAAGTATAGAGATACTGACCTACTAAATTCAGCTACATCTAAAGTGATAGAGAGATATAGCGGAGTTGCGTATAATTATTTAGACTATCCATCTTTACGAAAAGATGCTAAAGATTGGATAGATAAAAATACCATAATCTTTTCAAATCTCTTTGGTCCTCTTAAAGCAGATGATTTAATCCCTCTTTATAAGTACAAACAAAACTCCACTATAAATGGTTTTAAACCTGAACTTTTTTATAAAGAGCATTTTAGTACAAGCATAGACTCATATTTAAAAGATGATGTTATAGTAGATCTAAGAGCGTCTTTTTATGAAAAATTTTATAAAATAAAACAACCCTACATCACTTTGAAATTTATAAAAAACAGTAAAGTAGTAAGTCATTGGGCAAAAGCATATAGAGGACTTGTTCTTAGGTATTTAGCGATGAACAAAGTAAATTCTATCAAGGATTTTGAGTCAATAAACTTTCAAAATCTTAAAATTACTGAAATTTTAGAAAGAGGATATAAAAAAGAGTATATTTTTGAGATATGCACCTAAAAAATTTACATTAGACTCCAACTCTTTAACCTGAATTATATAGTTTAGGGTGTTGTAAAAAATGTGAGCTTAACCAAAAGGTTAGGCGATGATTTTTTATAAATGCCATAGGCTAGGTGTAAGTGCTAATTTGGTAAATCCTATTGCCTAATTCGGATTTAATCTATCTTTTATCTTTACTTTACTAGAATGTCTCCATCAATCTCTCGGGGTGCCTCAAAAGGCTGAGAAGGATTTTCCTACCCGTTGAACTTGACCTAGGTAAAACTAGCGTAAGGAAGAGAGCTACATGTATAATTTCTACATAAAATCTCCCTTCCTTATTGGCTAAAACAACAATAAGGAAAAAACATGACACAAAAACACAACAGTTACTTTTCTGGCTCAAACGATGTTATCTCTACTGAGCCCTTACTAAACTCTAAAAAGGTTTATGTCAATGGTAAACTTTTTAAAGATATAAAGGTGCCTTTTAGAGAAATATCTCTCTCAAATGGTGAAAAACTATGCGTTTATGATACATCTGGGGTCTATACCGATGAAAATGTAAGCATTGATGTTACAAGAGGCATAAAGAGCATAAGAAAAGATTGGATTGAAAAAAGAGGCGATGTTGAGAGTTATGAAGGAAGAGTAGTTAAGCCAAAAGATGATGGATATAACTCTCAAGAGCAATTAAAATTTGCAACTGCAGGCTCAACAAATCTATACAGAACCCCACTAAGAGCAAAAGAGGGTAAAAATGTAACACAACTTCACTATGCAAGAGCTGGCATAATAACTCCTGAGATGGAATTTGTAGCTATAAGAGAGAATCAAAACTTAGCTATGACTAAAAAGTACTTAAATGATAGCAAAAGAGAAAATAGACTAAAAGGAGAAAACTTTGGTGCAAATCTACCACAAGAGATAACTCCTGAGTTTGTAAGACAAGAGATAGCAGAAGGAAGAGCGGTACTTCCTTGCAACATCAACCACCCTGAGGTTGAGCCTATGATAATAGGTAGAAATTTCTTGGTTAAAGTAAATGCAAACATCGGTAACTCCGCTACAACTTCTTCTATCCAAGAGGAGGTTGAAAAGATGGTATGGGCTACTAGGTGGGGTGCAGATACTGTTATGGATTTAAGTACTGGCAAAAACATTCACACTACAAGAGATTGGATCTTAAGAAACTCTCCTGTGCCCATAGGAACCGTGCCAATCTACCAAGCTTTAGAAAAAGTTGGAGGAGTTGCTGAGGATTTAACTTGGGAGCTTTTTAGAGATACCCTCATAGAGCAAGCTGAACAGGGAGTTGATTACTTCACAATTCACGCTGGACTTTTAAAGGAGCACATTGCTCTAACTCATAACAGAGTTACAGGCATAGTAAGCAGAGGTGGTTCTATTATGGCAAAGTGGATGATGCACCACAATGAAGAGAATTTTTTAAATACCCACTTTGAAGAGATTTGTGAAATCATGAAGAGTTATGACATAACCTTTTCATTGGGGGATGGATTAAGACCAGGCTCAACAGCTGATGCAAATGATGAAGCCCAATTTGCAGAGCTAAAGGAGCTAGGAAGGCTTACAAAGATTGCATGGAAACATGATATTCAAACCCTTATAGAGGGTCCAGGACATGTGCCAATGCATCTGATAAAAGAAAATATGGAAAAACAGCTTGAGTGGTGCGATGAAGCTCCATTTTATACGCTTGGACCTTTAGTTACTGACATTGCTCCAGGGTATGACCATATAACTTCAGGGATTGGTGCAGCTATGATTGGCTGGTATGGCTGTGCTATGCTTTGCTATGTAACACCAAAAGAGCATCTTGGTCTTCCAAACAAAGAGGATGTCAGAGTTGGACTCATAACCTACAAGCTAGCAGCTCATGCAGCAGACATTGCCAAAGGACACCCCGGAGCTAGAGCTAGAGATGATGCTATGAGTTTAGCTAGGTTTGAGTTTAGATGGGAGGATCAATTTAGCATTTCACTAGATCCCGATAGGGCTTTAGAGTACCATGATGAAACTATGCCTATGAGCTCAGCAAAAAAAGCGGAATTTTGCTCAATGTGTGGACCAAAGTTTTGTTCAATGAAGATATCTCAAGAGGTGAGAGACTATGCAAATGAAAAAAAAGGAGACAATTAGTATGAATATAGCAATAGTTGGAGCAGGACTTTTAGGAAGAGTAATAGCAATAAATCTACTAAAAAACAAAGAGCACAAAGTTACCCTGTTTGATAAAGACTCCAAAAAGGCATTTAACTCGGCTGCATTTACCTCAGCAGGAATGTTAGCTCCCTATGTTGAGCTTGAGAGAGCAGAGTCTGAAGTAGCTGAGCTTGGTTTGAAGTCTATTGAGTTGTGGCCATCGCTTCTAGAAGAGATTGGAGCTAGCGAGTGTTATGAACAAAAGGGCTCAATCGTTACTTCTCATCCTCAAGATATGGCTGATTTGAACCACTTTATATCAAAACTTAGCTCAAAGGCTGATGTAGCAGAAGTTATAGAGGAATTAGATAGAGATAAGATTATGGAGCTTGAGCCAGATTTACAAAATCATCAAAAGGCATATTGGGTTAAAAATGAGGGCGTTATAGATGTTCAAAACTTTATGGCATTTAGCACAAAATTTTTAGAAGAGCATCCAAATGTAGTATTTAGAGAGTTTTGTGGAGTTAAAAAAATAGAGCCTAAAAAAGTCTTTTTGGATGATAAGATCGTTGAGTTTGATTGGGTATTTGATGCTAGAGGGCTTGGAGCGAAGGAGCATTTTGAGGATTTAAGAGGGGTTAGAGGTGAGATTTTGTGGGTTGAAACTGATGAGATAAAAATAACTAGACCAACTAGAATCGTCCATCCTAGATACACCATATACATAGTTCCAAGAACTATAACTTTTAGTGAAACAGAGGCTGAGTATTTTAAGGATTTCAAAGCTCCAATAGATGGCAAAAAAAACATATATGTCATAGGTGCAACTGAGATAGAAACAGAAGATACCTCACCCATAACAGTTCGCTCAACCATGGAGCTACTCTCAGCCCTCTACACAGTTCATCCAAGCTTTGGAGAGGCTAGAGTTATAAACTCCGAGGCAAACTGTCGCCCCTCTTTTAAAGACAATCTTCCAAGAGTTGAGACTTCAAAAGGGCTAAGTAGAATCAATGGACTATATAGACACGGTTGGCTAGTAGCTCCAGCGATTGTGGAAAATCTACTAAAAGAGATTGGATTAAATGATTAAGATAGTAGTAAATGCTAAAGAGGTTAAGCTAAAGAAGGGAATTTCAATAAAAGAGATGCTAAAAGAGCTTGGATTTAGTGAGGATTATATGGGAGTAGCAATAAACTTAAACTTTATACCAAAAGATATGTACGACAAAACCATACTAAAAGAGGGAGACAGCATAGAAGTTCTCTCTCCAATTTGCGGAGGTTAAAATGCAAAAATGTAGTGATAAATTTAAAATCGGAGGAAAGGAGTTTGATTCAAGACTTCTAATAGGCTCAGCCTTATATCCATCTCCAGCCATAATGGAAGAGGCAATCAAAAGTTCAAATGCACAGATTGTGACAGTATCTCTAAGAAGACAAGGGGTAAACAAAGATGCAGGAGAGAGCTTTTGGAATATAATCCGCTCCCTAGGAGTAGAAGTGCTTCCAAACACTGCAGGGTGCCATAGTGCAAAAGAGGCAATTACTATAGCTAAAATGTCCAGAGAGGTTTTTCAAACAGATTGGATAAAGCTTGAAGTTATTGGAAACCAGTACAACCTTCAACCAGACCCATACGAGACAATAAGTGCTACAAAAGAGTTGGTAAAAGATGGTTTTGAGGTATTTGCTTATATGATTGATGATTTGGTAATGGCTCATAGACTCGTTGATGCTGGGTGTAAAATCCTTATGCCGTGGGGTTCCCCAATAGGCTCAGGAAGAGGCTTGGCAAATCCTTATAACTTAAAAACACTAAGAGAAGCATTTCCAAAACTTAATCTCATAATAGATGCAGGAATTGGAAGACCCTCAGACGCCCTAAAAGCTATGGAACTTGGCTATGATGGGGTACTTATAAACTCAGCAGTTGCACTCTCAAAGGACCCTGTATCTATGGCAAAGGCTTTTAGTTTAGCCGTAAATGCAGGTCGCATGGGCTACAAAGCTGGAATAATGCCAAAAAGAGAGCTAGCAAGTCCAAGCACTCCTGTTGTTGGGACACCATTTTGGCACCAAAACTTTTAGAAGAGAAGTTATGAAATTTCAACCATGTAAAAACATTGGGCTCTATCCTATAGTAGATAGAGCTTCTAAACTTGAAAAACTTTATGAATGTGGAGTAAAAACTACC
>JALSLU010000026.1 GCA_026988125.1 Sulfurospirillum sp. | reverse complement strand
GTACCTAAGGCTACTAGCGTTAAGCAGACTCTTTTTGGATAACTTTAAAAATATCCAAAGCTCATGGGTAACTCAAGGTAGCTATGTTGGACAGTTGGCTCTAAAATTTGGCGCAAATGATTTGGGAAGCACTATGATGGAGGAGAATGTTGTAGCAAGTGCGGGAGTTACAAACAGAATGAATCAAGAAGAGATGATAAAGCTCATAAGAGATATAGATGAATTTCCTGCAAAAAGAGATACAGCCTACAATATACTAGAGAGGTTTTAAAAATGATAAAAAAAATAATATTAGCAATGTTGCTTATACAAGGAGTTTTGGTGAGTGCAGTTTTAAAGAGTGTTGAAGTAAATGGTGTTAGTATTCCTGTGATTTTTGAGAAGAGCTCAACTCTTCCTATAGTCTCTTTGCAGTTGGTTTTTCAAAAGGCCGGTAGCATAGAAGATGGTGAGCATGCTGGTCTTGCAAGGTTTTGTGCAAATATGCTAGGTGAAGGGAGTAAAAAAAGAGGTTCACTAAAATTTGCAACTATGCTTGAAAATAGAGCTATAAGCTTGGGTGCTAGTGCTGGGGTTGAAACTTTCAATTTTGAACTGCAACTTTTAAAGGAGCAGTTTGGATTTGGTATGGAGATGTTAAAAGAGCTAATGGGTGATCCAAACTTTACTGAGGAGAGTTTTTTAAAAGTTAAAACCCAAACTCTTGGTTATATCTCTTCAAAAAAGAGTGATTTTGATTATGTAGCTAGTCTGAATCTTAAAAAGATACTTTTTGAGGGAACCCCACTTAGCAATCCTAGAGTCGGAGATGAAAAGAGCATAAATGGACTAGAGCTAAAGAGTGTTGAAGATTTTTACAATTCTCACATAGATTTGGCAAATCTTATAGTGGTAATTGGTGGGGATTTGAGTTTTGATGAGGTTGAAAACTCTTTGAAAACTCTTTTAAAAGATATAAAAGTTGGAGAAAAAAGAGAGCTTAAAAGGTTTGAGGTAAGAAAAGAGCCAAAAGAGATGGTTGTAGATAGACAAACTGAACAAGCCTACATCTACTTTGGAGCACCTCTACATGTAGAGGCAAATTCTAAAGAGCTTTATAAACTAAGAGTTGCAGGATTTATACTAGGTGAGAGTGGTTTTGGAAGTCGTCTTATGGAGGAGATTAGAGTTAAAAGAGGTTTGGCTTACTCAGCATACTCAAGAAATCATGTGAATCGCTCAAACTCCTACTTTAGTGGCTATTTGCAAACAAAACTAGAGTCTCAAGAGGAAGCTAAAAAGATTGTTATAGAAGAGATAAAAAAGTTTGTAAAAAAGGGAGTTACAAAAGAGGAGTTAAAGCAGGCTAAGAAGTTTTTGCTAGGAAGTGAGCCTCTTAGAAATGAGACCTTAGCTCAAAGATTAAGTAGAGCATTTTTTGACTATTATAGAGGTTTTGAGCTTGATTATAGCAAGAAACAACTAGAGCAGATTGAGAAGATGAGCTTAGAAGAGCTAAATGATTTTATAAAAAAACATAATGAAATTACAAATCTAAGCTTTTCAATTGTGACTAACAATAATTAGAATCTTCTATGCAAAACTCTTCAAAAGATATTGAAAAGTTTAAAAAACTAGGGGTAAGCAGTAGGTTGGATTTGGCTCTGCTTATCCCGAAGTCCTATGAAGATACCCACATAAGCAAAACCCCACAGATCAATGAATTTAACACCATAGAGGTTGAAGTAAAAAGTTCCAACTATGGACGAGCTTTGCTTTTGAAGTTTTACTGCCTCACTTGGGAGCAAAATTTAAATGGAGTTGTTTTTAATCCTAGAGCTTATCACAAGTCCATATTTAAAGTAGGACAGAGGCTACATGTAAGAGGTAAGATCGAGTGGAAAAATGGTTACTTGAGCATACTTCAACCCCAAATTGTAAAAGAGATAGACAAGATAATCCCAAAATATAAAACCTCTTTGCAAAATAAAACCATGATCGCTTTGGCAAAAAAGTACTTATCTGTTGAGGCTTTAGCAGAAGAGGGCTTAACCAAGGAAGAGGCAAAGGTGATGTGTGATTTGCACTTTTTGGCTCCCATAGTGGATAAAAAGATTCTAAGAGTGCTTAAATTTGTTGAGATTTATAACTACATAAAAAAACTAAAATCAAAAAGAAGAGTATATCCTGCTAAGAGTAGATTAGACTCTAGTGAAGAGGAGTTTATAAAGAGTTTACCATTTAGCTTAACTAAAGAGCAACAGAGTGCTATTTTGGATATAAAGAGAGATTTTAACTCAGGAAATGCGACTAGAAGAATTGTTATGGGGGATGTAGGAAGTGGAAAGACTATAGTCATACTAGCTTCAGTTGTGATGGCTTATCCAAAAAGAGCGGTTTTATTAGTACCTACAACTATCTTGGCTAATCAACTCTATATGGAGGCTAAGAGGTTTTTGCCAAGTTACATAAAAGTTGGTCTAGTTGTTAGCAAGACCAACAAAAAAGAGAGTTTAGAGGAGTGCGGTTTTCTTATAGGAACTCATGCACTTTTGTATAGAGATTTGGGTGAGATTGATTTGGTTATGGTGGATGAACAGCATAGATTTGGAACAAAGCAAAGAGAGCTTATAAATCAACTTAGCATAAAAGATGGAAAATACCCCCACTTTTTACAGTTTAGTGCTACTCCTATTCCAAGAACTATGAGTATGATTCAATCTAGCCTTGTAGATTTTTCATTTATAAAAGAGACCCCTTTTAAAAAAGACATAGAGACAAGAGTCATAAGAAAGAGTGATTTTAAGAATCTTTTAGCCCATATAAAAGGAGAGATAGAAGAGGGTAGGCAGGTTATTGTGATCTATCCTCTGGTTGAGGAGAGCGAGACCATAGAGTATAGCTCCATAGAGGAGGCAAGGGCGTTTTGGGAGAAAAACTTTGAAAATGTCTATGTAACTTTTGGGGCAGATAAAAATAAAGAGGAGATTTTGGAAAACTTTAGAGATAATGGAGACCTACTAATTGCTACAACTCTAGTAGAAGTTGGTATATCTTTGCCAAAGCTATCAACCATAGTCATAGTAGGGGCTGAAAGGCTAGGTCTTGCAACACTTCATCAGCTAAGAGGCAGAGTTAGCAGAAACGGACTAAAAGGCTACTGCTTTTTATATACAAACCAAGAAAAATCAGAAAGATTGGATGCTTTTTGTAGTTGCGAAAATGGATTTGACATAGCGGAGCTTGATTTGAAGTATAGAAAAGGTGGCGATGTTTTAGGCGGACTAAGGCAAAGTGGTGAAAAGTTTGAGTTTTATGAGCTAGAGGAGGATTTGTTGGTTGAGGCTAAAAGAAGAGTAGAGAGGACTTAGCCTCTCTACTGATTAATAAAGACCAAACTTCCCATCTTTTCTTTTGTAGATGACTCTTAGTTTGTCATCCATATCGTAAAATACATAGAACTGTTTGTCGCTATTTTTTAGCTCATTTAGTGCCTCTTCTATCTCCATTGGTTTGTAGATGTCTAATTCTGTTGGGATTATCTCATCTGCATCTTCCAAAGATGGAGTATTTGCAACCTCTTCATCAACTTTTACTCTACGATCAATGATTTTATCATGGTGTCTTCTTAGAACTTTTTTTGCTCTTTCAATTGCCAAGTCGATTGCAGCATATAGATCTTTGTCTTTTTGTTTTATAACTATGGTGTTTTTGTGGGCTAAATTTATAGCAAACTCTACAACAAAACCCTTCTTCCCGCCTTTTTCATCCGCACTTAAAACAACTCTTGTTGAAATTATGTCTAAATTATACTTTTTTAGCGAGTCCTTAGCGCTTTCTACATACTCTTTGATTGAGTCGGTTAATTCTAAATGTCTTCCTACTATACTTAGATTCATCTCTATCTCCTTGTTTACCCTTATATTGGGCTTAATAGATAAAAGTATATCTAAAGATTGCTTAAAATTGATTGTTGAAAGAAGTTATTAAGGTTTTTGAATTGTTCTTCTATGTAATCTTATAGGCTCGCTTACAAT
>JALSLU010000025.1 GCA_026988125.1 Sulfurospirillum sp. | reverse complement strand
ATCCATTGGTCTGCTGCCATTGGAAGGGCATCTAGCTTATAAGCCTGCATAGAAAATCCTCTAGGAACAAATAGCTCTCTATCTGTTGAAGCTATGGCTTTGTAGATTTCATCATCTAAGTCTATTCTATCTTTTATCTCATTAGCCATCTTTTTAAGTTTTAGTTGGTTACCAAAATCTATCATCTTAATCCTATGTTTATATATTTTCTTAATTTTCTTATCTCATTTTTATCGAACTCTTGAACTATTATTGAGTTCTCATCATCCATTTTAGCCTCTCCAAACGGGGAGATAATTGAGCTACTTTTTGCCATGCTCTCATCGCTACTGTTAGAGCAGATTACAAAGCACTGATTTGCCACTGCTAAGGCTTTAGTGAGAATCTCTAAATGCTTTTTTCTAGGCTTACCCCAAAAAGATGGCACCAAGATAACATCAGCACCTTTGGTTTTTTCCCAAAGCTCAGTAAATCTTAGCTCAAAACAGATAAGAGAAGCAATTTTTATGCCACCTATTTCAAATACCCCAATCTCATCTTCAGACCCTTTTGTGAAATATTTTGGCTCATCTCCTAGAGGAAATAGTTTTACTTTTGCTCTTTTGTGTATGATTTTACCTTGATTTAAAAGAGTGAAGTTATTGTAAAAATTATTACCCTCTTTTTCTATGAGAGTCAAGCCAATAATCTTCTCAAATGATAGTTTTTTAAGCTCATCAGTGGCTATTTTTGAAAACTCTGCACTTTTTTCTAAACTATCATACTTATAACCACTCAAACAAAGCTCAGGAGCTAGTACAATGGAGTTTTTTGGTGAGCTTTCTATGAGTGTAGTAAGCCTCTTTAAATTCTCTTTAAGAGGCCTATTTTCATAATCAAATTGCAGTGTTACTAGTTTAGAAATCATCAAATGAGAGGCTACCTTTTGAGTAGTTGGTTACATTGCCTTCAAAAAAGTTTGTTTTTTGCTCATTGAACTTTGAAAAATCATCAACCCACTTTATAGGGTGAGATGCATTGTACATCTTCTCATAACCAACCGCACTCAATCTCTCATCTATAAGGTAGTGTATATACTCCTCTATAATGTCATCAGTAAAGCCCATAATTTGATTTTGAGTTATATACTGCCCCCACTCAATCTCGAGTTTTCCAGCCTTTTTAAACATATCAAATACTTTTGCTTTTAGCTCCTCGGTAAAAAGATCAGGTCTTTCTTTTCTGACTGAGTTAATCATATTTTGAAAAAGAAGTAGATGAGTAATCTCATCTCTTTGTATAAACCTTATCATCTGTGCACTTCCTAGCATTCTACCTGCTCTTGCTAGTGCATATATAGCAGTAAATCCGCTATAGAAGTAGATTCCTTCTAAAATCTGGTTAGCAAACATAGCTAAAAGTAGCTTTTCATCTGTAACATCACCTGCTAATTCTTCATAGACACTTGAGATGTAGTCATTCTTTCTTCTTAGAACTTCATCGTGTTTTTCCATCTCATAAATTAGATCAGTATTATCGCAAATCGCTTCAACCATAACTGCATAACTCTTTGAGTGATTTGCCTCTTCATAAGCTTGCCTAACTAAACAAGCATTAATCTCTGGTGCTGTTATGTAGGGATTTATGTTGTCTGCTAAGTTGTTTGTTTGAAAACTATCCATACTGATTAGTTGAGACCATACCAAATCGTACATTCTCTTTTCTGCATCTGTTAGATTTTTATTGTAGTCAATTACATCTTTTGTAGTATCTACCTCTTTTGGAAACCAAGTGTTTGCCTCCATCATATCCCAAAGATTTAGTGCCCAAGTGTATTTGGCTTTTGTGAAGTTTAAAATCCCATGAGGATTTCCACCAAAGACTCTTCTGTCGTTTAGGTTTTCATCTGAATTTGGGTTATATATGTGCTTTCTTTCCATCTTTCAATTTCCTAGCAGTAAAATTTAGATAGAATTTTATCATAATTAAGATTAAGGATTTGCATGAAAAGGTATGATATAGAGATTTTTAGTGGACTAAGCGATACCCTAAAAGATGAAATCAACAAACATGCAAAGCTAATCCACTTCAAAAAAGGTGAGTATGTTTTCAATAGTGAAGATGCTACAAAAAACTTCTACATACTACTAAGTGGAAAGGTAAAAATTTATCAAATAAACCTTGATAATGCAAAAGAGCAGACCATATTTATACTAACCATGGGAGATATGTACGACACAATCACCCTCCTAGATGGCAAGCCTCACGAAGTAATTAGTGAAATCTTAGAAGATGGAGATGCCCTTAAGATCCCAATCCAAAAGGTAAGAGAGTGGATAGGCTCAAACCCAGCTTTTAATAAAATCTTCTTTCCATACTTAGCAAAACAGATGAGACATGTAGAGGAGTTGGCAACTGATCTCTCCTTGTATAGCACACATGAGAGGCTTATAAAACTTCTTTTGAAAAATTTGGCTCCAAATGGAGTAAAATCCCTCCTTCATAATCTCTCAAGAACTGAAATCGCAAACCTAATAGGCACAGTAAGACATGTTGTAGATAGACACTTAAATGAGCTAAAAGATGAAGGTACAGTAGATCTCAAACGAAAACAAATCATCATAAAAGATATTCAAAAACTTACAAAAAAACTCAAATTTTTAGAGTAATGCAACCTAAGTAGCATAAATCAACTACTACATGTAGTAAAATTCCATAAAGTTTAGTCATAAAGACTAAATATACTTTACAAAAAAGGAGTTTATTATGTTACTAACAAGATTTGAACCAATGAGAGAGTTAAGAGAGCTGAGAAAAGGCTTTGAATATATGAACTCAATAATGAATGAACTAGAGGGACAAAACTTAGAAGCGGGCATTTCATCTTTTGTTCCAGCTGTTAATTCAAGAGAGGATAAAGATGCTTACTATGTAGAGATTGATCTGCCTGGAATTAAAAAAGAGGATATCTCTATAGATGTAAAGGACAATGTTTTAACTATAAGCGGAGAGAGAAAGGTTAAAGAAGAGATGAAGGAGGAGTCTTACTATAAAATTGAAAGCAGGTTTGGTAAGTTTATAAGAAGTTTTACTCTTCCAAAAAATGTTGATTTAGATAAAATCGAAGCAAATTTTGAAAATGGTGTTTTAGAGGTAGTTATACCAAAGCATCAAGTCATAAAAGATCAGCCAAAAAAGGTTGAAATTAAGTAAGAATTACAAGGAGGTCTATGATGGATATTGTAAAAAGCACAAATGAAATAGGCTCAAAAATAGAGGATGCTCTAAGTAAAACAAAAGAGGTTTTTACAAATGTGGTAAGCCACCTTCCTTTTGCAAACTTTGGTAAGAAAAATTCAGATGTATATCGCATAGAGGTTGATTTACCGGGGGTAAAAAAAGAAGACATCGAGCTAAAAGTAGAAGATAAATACCTCCAAGTAAGCGCAGTTAGACACATGAAAAAAGAGGTTAAGGAGGAGGATTACTATCTTCTAACTAGCCAATTTGGAAAAATTTCAAGAGTCTTTGTTCTGCCTGAGGGTATAAACAAAGACAGTATAAAAGCTAAATTTGAAGATGGTAGACTCTATATAGAGCTTGAAAAAGAGGAATCAAGAAAGGCTAAAGTTATTAGTATAAATTAAAAGGAGCTTTTTGGCTCCTTTTTTCAGGAGAGATACTGTGAAAACATATAAGAGTATTTTGTTTATTATTATTGGTTTGCTGGTGTTGATAGTGGCTTTGCAACTCTATTATATATCTCAGTTAAATAGCTCTAAAAACGAGATAGCTTTGAAATCTACTCAGCAGCCTACAAACATTATGAAGAGCTTTGATAGATTTGGTGGTTCAAATCCTTTTGAAGATATGATAAAAATGCAAAAGGAGATGGATAAGCTGTTTAACTCGATGAGTTCTAATTTTGCAACTATGCCTGGATTCGAAAATTTTTTTAATGATCTAAGTGTTTCTCCTGCCTTAAACTTAAAGGATATGGGAAACAGGTATGAACTTAGCCTTAATATTCCAGGGAGTGATGCTAGTAGCATAAAGATAGATACAAAGGGTAGAGAGTTAAAAATTGAGGCAAAAACCAAAAAAGATAAGAGCAAAAAGGGTGAAGAGTACATTTATAAAGAGATTTTTTCTGGCTCCTTTTCAAGAACTTTAACTCTACCTGAGGATGCAGATACTAGCAAACTAAAAAGTTCATATAAAGACGGTATATTAAAAATAGTTATACCAAAGTTTTAAGATTATATTTTCTTAGAAGTTTAGAGTTTATCCTTTATGTTTTTCACATCTATTTAGCAAATAATAAACTAGTCCAAGTGCCAGGATAACAACTCCAGTGGCATAGACATAAGATACATCCATATTTTTGTAATCAAATATTATAACTTTTCTAGCTACAGCCATTAGTGCTGTTGCTAGAACAAGTTTTACGGGAAAATTTTCATCTTTTAAGTATAAAACAATATTATGAAAAATTTCTATTGCAATCAAAACTGCTAAAAAAGAGGCAAATGTTGCTAGTATGTCAGTTATCTCTAAAAGCATAAATGGCTCAGCTGTAAGTCTCTCATAGAGTACAAATACAACATCTCCTACACCCCATAAAATAACAAAAACCATCAAAGTAGCGAGAATTTTTACCGAAACCTTGATCCATTTTTCTAAAAAGTCTATGAAAACTTTATCTTTTTTTTCGAGCATAAATTTGTTTTCCTTTTGTATAGGCTATTAAATTATAGCACATATTACTCAAAAATCCTCTCTGCAAACTCTGCATACTTTCCTCTAACAGCTTTTTTTAGCTCTATTGCAAACAGGCTTAAATCATCATGTTCTTTTTTTGTCTCTTTTAAAAGAGCGGTTAGTCCGTTGTTAAATTTATTGAGATAAAAGTTATCTATCTGTCTGTTTGAACCTATGACTATGGCTTTGCAGCTGTTATCAAGTCTTGAGAGGATTAGTTGTGTTGTTTTAGAAGAGCTGTTTTGCCACTCATCAAGGATTACTATGGCATTACTTAGAGTTCTTCCTCTTGCTTCGCCTGGCCAAAGTTTTTCTATGCGGTATTTTGCAATAAGCTCTAAAATTTTGTTTTCAACTGCATTTAAATTTTCACTACTTTCACTCTTTTTGAGCATCTTTTTTGCAATGTGTTCTAGGGTGTCATTTAGTGCCATGTTATAAACTCTAAATTTTTCATCATTTCCTGCTAGGTAGCCAACATCTGCACCTTTATCTAAGCTCTCTATAGAGTTTCTTACATATATGATTTTGTCATAACTCTTTTTCTCAATCAATCTCATAGCACAAACAAATGCCAAAAGGGTCTTCCCGCTTCCTGCTTTTGCATCTACTAACACTATGTCATAACAATCAGCTAACATCGCTTTCATATAAAGTTTTTGCTCTATATTTACAGGTTTTATTTTTATCCCTTTAAATTCAGTCTCTCTTAAAAGTTCAATCTTTTTATTTTGTATTATTCCATAGCCTAAATTACCACTTTTTTCTACAAATTTATATGAAAAATCACCCTCCTTATGCTCTTTATCGATCTTTTCTATATCTTCATTTTTTAAGTCTTTTATGCTTAAGCCATCTTCTAACTCTATAGTTTTTATAGCTCCAAACTCAGGAACCTCCTCTTTATCGTCTCTTAGAGTTTCAGTAGCCACATTTTTTAAAAGAGCAAAAGTTCTAGCATAAACATCTAAAGAGATGAAAGAGGTTTTTAATCCTTTGTAGTACTTTTGAGCAACTTGAGCAACTTCGATGATGCGTTTGTCGTTACTTTCGCTTATGTGGATTTGGTCTATTTCACATTTATAACTATCTATGGAAATTATATGAATTTGAAGAGTTTCTATAAAAAGTTTTGCCACTTTAAATCCATCTTTGTGAGATGATTCTTTTACTTTTGCTCTAGCTAAGAGTCTTGCAAACTCTCTTGCTTGATAACCAATCTCACCTAACTCTTTTTTCTTATCTTCAAGCTCAATCAAAACGGTCTCAGGAATGACAATGATATTTTCACCATTTTCGCTAAGTCTAAAGATATTGCTTAGACTATTTAAGATTATGTTTGTATCAAGTACATATACTTTTTGTGACATTTAGATCCTTTGGGGTGATTTTTTTTGCACTTTGTAGTCCTAGCTCATACAGATCTCTAAGATGAGTTGTTTTGAAAAGTCCATATTTTGTTAGCTTATCGTTTGTTATATAGATGTTGCAGTCATTTATGTGATTTATTGTATTTGCTCTCCAAGAGAGATACAAAGTTCTAGCTATAAGACCACTAAAAGAGTTTTTAAAGCCTATTTCTTTTGGATGCAAATCTACTCCAATTATGGGTAGATTATGCTCCTTAAGCGGTTTTGTTGGAAGATTATCCATAATTCCTCCATCAGCTAATTGCCAATTTTCATAACTAATAGGCTTAAAAAGAGGAATTAATGCACTTGAAGCCATACATAGAGTTTTAGCATCTCCCTTTTCAAATCTTATAACTTTTCCACTTATCAAATCTATAGTTGTTACATAGACCTTTATTTTTGTATCTTCAATATTTTTTATAGGTATTATTTTCTCAACAAATTGGTTTTTTATATCTATTTTTAACAAAGAGCGTCTTAAGTAGTTGAATTTTATAACCTTTTTTAGCTCACTCGAACAAAATATCTCAAGTTGCTCTTTTGGAGATACACCACTTGCATAACTAACGCCAACTATCGCTCCAATGCTACTTCCGCTTATAACACCTATCTCAAAGCCATTTTCAACTAACGCTTCAATAACGCCTAAATGAAAAGCCCCTCTTGCTGCACCCCCGCTCAATGCCAAACTAATCTTCATCTAAAGTCCACTCTATGATTTTCCACTCTCCCTTATGTGTTTCAACCAGAGCCGTACAGCTCTCAACCCAATCACCACAATTCATATAATCAACCCCATCAATTCTCTTTATCTCAGCTTTGTGTATATGTCCACAAATTACACCATCAAATTTTTTCTGTTTTGCATAGTTAGCTAAAATAGTTTCAAAATCTGTTATAAAACTAACTGAGCTTTTAACATTGTCTTTTACATATTTTGAGAGTGACCACTCCTTTTTAATCCCAAACAACCTTCTAACTTTTCTTATAGGGGAGTTTAGATGTAAAAGTAGATCGTATCCATAATCTCCTAAAATTGCAAGCCATTTTTTTGTCATAGTGATTGCATCAAAAAAATCACCGTGGGTTATGTGGTAATTTTTACCATTTAATCCCTTGTATGATGCATCATTTTTTATAAAGATTCTATCACCCAAAACAAGAGGTAAAAAAGAGCGAAGAAATTCATCGTGATTGCCTGTAATGTAGTAAATGTCAGTGCCTTTTCTAGCTCTCCTAAGAAGCTTTTGAATAACATCGGAGTGAGATTGAGTCCATCGAATTTTTCTCTTTAATGCCCAGCCGTCTATAATGTCTCCAACAAGATATAGAGATTTTGACTCATTGTGTTTTAAAAAATTTAAAAAGGCCTTAGTTTTTGAAAATTTTGTACCAAGATGCAGATCAGATACAAATATAGATCTATATGTTCCCATGGTGTAACTATATAGTAATTTGGTGACAAAATCATTACAATTCTAATTTGTAAATCTTTTTTCTAACCTTTGAAGAGGGTATATCAAGTAGTTTTCTATATTTTGTTATAGTTCTTCTGACAACTTTTACATCATATCTTTGCAATATTAAATCGACTAAATTTTGATCAGTAAGTGGAGTCTTTTTTGATTCGTTTGAGATGGCTTTTTTAATAAAGTTTTTTATTTTTTTTGAAGATACTCCTTTTGAAACTTCATTTGTAAAAAATGATTTTAGTGAGAAGATACCTCTTCTACATTTTATATATTTATTTGAAACAGCCCTACTTATTGTTGATTCATCAAATCCCAATTCATCAGCTACTTGAGCCATAGTTAGAGGGTTTAAATCACTTCCTATAAAAAATTGAGTTTGCTTTTGAACAATTACCAAAATGAGCTTATATAGTGTAGATTTTCTTAATTCCAATAAATTTACTAAATCCCTAGCCTCTTTTATCTTATCTTTTAACTCTGTATTTTTACTTCTAAAAGGGTTTGACACAGTAATATCAGGATAGTAACTATCATTAACTATTATTTTTATATCATCATCAACTTCTACAAAAAAGTCTGGAATTATTGTTTGAGAATCATCTAGATACTCTATCGCTGGAGGTGAGTTGAATTTTTTTATAACTTTTTTTCCATCTTTAAATAGATGGTGTTTATGAAATTTGTCCATATTTTTTATATTTAAAATTAGTTTTTGTACAAACAGATATAAATCCTCTTCCAATTCCAAGTTTGAGAGTTGAAATAAAAATGATTCTTTTAAATCAATTGCACCAATTCCACAAGGATCAAGATGAGCAAACCTTTTTCTAACATTTTCTACAAATTCATCTGTTGTATTATACTTAATAGCTATTTTTGTTATGTCTCCTTCAAAATAGCCCTCATCATTTATATGTAGAAGTATCTCATGAGCAATGTTTTGAGATTTTGGTGTTGGAAATAGAGGTGCTCCAAGTTGATTTGATATTACTTCATATAGAGATTCTTTATTTATTTTAATATTTTCAATAAAGCTTTGTTTATTTTGTTTTCCCTCATAACTATTATATGATGGAGTATAAGATCTCTCTTGTTTTGATTTATACTCTAAAAAGGGATTTTCATAAGATTTATCTTTAAAAATTCGTTCCAAGTCTTCAAGAGGTGATTGAAGTATTGGTAGCCAAAGTTTCAAAGATAGTTGAAGTGATTGTTTTTGTTTAAATTGTAAATTCATCGTACTATGTATTAGTTTGGTTTAGGAGGGGTATATACCCAAACTTTATAAGTTCGGGTATAATATAGACAATCAATACTTCAGTCTTACGACACCATTGGGTTTTGCAATTTTCATTTGGCAAGATAAGCGTGTATTGGTTGTGCAAAGCCCTGCACAACTCTCTTTTAAAACCTTTATCTCTTTATCTGTCTTTTCAGATAAAAACTCCATGCCTTGAACAACTTCAACTATGCAAGTACCACACTCACCATCTCTACAACCAAATGGCAAAGCACTACCACTAGCTTCAACTATCTGTTGAATTGTACTCCCTACTTTAACATTAATAGCCAAAAAATCATTTACAATTTCTACTCTTGTTGTCATTTTATTCCTTTATTTTATATGGTTTTATAAGTACATCACCCTTGATTAGCATCATAGGTGCAATCCTTACTTTTGGACTAATAGTGTATTGTTGACACATTATAGCATCTTCTTTACTTATAGCTCCAAGCTCTACTAGTAAATCTAGCTCCTCATCCTCCATATAGCTAGTTGGTTCTTCATCAGCTATATGCTCAACACTAATAAGACAATTTTTATAATTGTTCTCTTTTGAAGTATTTAACGGGATATTTTTTTCCTTTGCAACCCTAACTAGGGGTTCTCCTATTTTAGCATCATATATGCCATCTGTTTTTTCATCAAAATGCATGAAAATTACTTTTGCCATTTTTTCTCCTTTGTTGAATAATTTTAGTAAAAAGTTCACTCTCTTGGGCTTCTGCTTTGTCTTTTTTTTCCAGTGCTTTTAGCTCATGTTCTCTGCATCCAATAACCTCTACCTCAGTATTTTGTCCCAAAAAATGAACTTCATAAACACGAATAACTTGTAAAAAATCACCCATATCTTTTATGTATCCTACTGAGCCTTTTTTCATCATGATTTGACCTATTTTAGAGTGTGGATAAGTTCCATCATTTACAATATCTTTAAGTAGTTCAACTTTTTGATTCATACAAAACTTAGGCTCATCTTCATCTTTTTTAGATCTACTAGCAGTAATTGAATCATATAATTTAGTATTTGGATCAACAAGCACAACTACCACCTCTTGCTGAAGTACAACCCATACAGCCTTTTAATTTTCCATTTGAAAACATATGCCAAACATCGGCTGCGCTAGGAGAGTAGCCATTTTTGAACTCTCCATAAACTTTTATTAGTGAAAATTTTAAAAAATCAAGCAACCTATCTTCTTGTCCTTTTAAATTTTTCATACCACTTTTAATCAAATCTCCATAGCTTTTTAGTATATGAAACCTTTTTACGCTAACAAGATGCCGATCATACTCGATTCCAAAAAATTCAAAATAATCCTCTGTATCTCTAAGTTTATAAAACTCTTTTAGTGTTTTTTTTGAAGACATTATCCCTCCTTTATCTCATTTTTTAAGAGCTTAATCCATTCTTCTATTCTTTGATTAGTTTTCTCTGCTTCATTATGCTCATCAATCCCTAAACCACAGAACATTTCACCCTTTTGTGCTAAAGAGAATTGGTAATTATAATTATCCTTTGGTATCATTCCAACAGGAATTGCTCCAGCACCTACAAAAACATCATATAATTTACCTAGTGCACTACAAAAGTGCTCTTTATGTTTTACGCTATCGCCAGCACCATAAAAAGCAACTATTTTTCCACTAAAATCTATATTTTCTGATTCAATATCTAAAAGTACATCCACCCAAGAGTGATGAACATCTCCCTGTCCCCAAGTTGAGCTTCCTAGAAATAGCACATTATACTCTAGTAATTGCTCTATATCATCAAAGTCATCCTCCATGTTGATAACATCGTCTTGATTAACTCCAAAAGATTTCGCTAGAGAGTTTGCAATCTTCATAGATGTTCCGCCAGCAGTTCCACAAAATATACCTACATTCATGCTGTTTTTTCCTCTTTGTGATAGTTGTTATAAATTTTGTAAGCATTTTCTAAAAGTTTTTCACCCTCTTGTTCTAGTTTCTCGTAGCTTCTAAAAGAGAATCTATGAGCATCTTTTAAAAATTTATTTACTAGCACTATATTGTCTGCAATTACAACCACACGACCAAACCCTTCATGGCTCATCTCCATAACAACAGAACACATAACACCTGTTTTTTTCTCAAATGCCAAAGCCAAAGCTTGATATACAAGTCGAATATCCGTGATCTTCTTATTATCAATATCTGCTATGATTGGTATTTTTTTTAACTCTTCTTTCGTCTTTATATACTTTTGCATAAGTAATTCCTCATCACTTTTTTCTCTCCAAACCCCATATAAATCCAATGCTCTTATCTGAGAGATAAGAGTTTCTATAAATAGACTTTGCATTATGCAGCCCTCTTTTTGAGTATTTTTTTTATAAAAGGTGGAGGATTTTTACTTAACATAGATTCAAGTTTTTTTAACTCATCTTTTATTCTAATAATCTCTTTGTATTTAATAGGAAATATCCCTTTTCTTATAATTTTTGCAGCCGCTACTGGTCCTATATCTACAAAATAGACCAAGTCTATATCTTCTAAGAGAGATATAGTTTTATCTGTGTTTTTCTCTTTTATATCAATGTTTTCTAAAAAAATACTCTCTTTAGCAGAAATTTTATAAGTTTGAAACTGCTTTGACTTTCCAAAGTGTGCGTCAATATTTTCTTTGTCATTTGTTGCAAAAGCAACCCTTATAGTTGAGTTCATATTGTCTCCTTTATAGTCAATATATACATATTTTGTTCCTTAGTGCCTATGATGCTCTAAAATATTTGCTATTTCGCATAAAAGATAGCTACTACCTTCATATAAGGAGTCATTTTTTAGCTGATACCCTATACCCTCAAAATTTGGAAACCCTCTTAACATAAGAGCTTTGTTGTGTTTTTTTGTTAGCCTATGTCCGTGGAAATTGCTTATTAGCAGGTCATTTTCTTCAAGAATTTTTTCCACATCATCAAAATCACCAATTATCACTTTACATGTAAGCTCATTTATTGCCATACTATTAGTAGGTGCTATAATAGCTTTTATATTTGCACCAGCTTCACTAATTGTTTGAACAATAGAATTTATCTGATCAGGCTCTAGAGCAACTACTACATTTGCTCCACCAATTAAAAAATGCGTATCTAAAAGTACATCTTGTAATCTTTTTCTCCATCTAATTATGCTAGAGGCCGGTTTGGAGACTTTTGTAAATTCCATCAAAGCTTTATAAAATTTATCGCTATTTTTAAGCCCTCCTAGTGAGTCAAAATGAAGATGAGTCATATTTGGGTTTTTCTCAAGCATGGATATTCCGCATTTCTCTACAGATCTTCCAACACTAATTACCAAGGAGCAATTTGCTAGATTTTTTATATTTTCCAAACTAATTCCCCCACTGCTAAGAGCTCCTTGTTTGAGCCCTAAATGCCCATCAAGAGAGTCGCTCAAATCTGGAAGTGCAAAAGATTTAAAACCAAATAGCTCCAATTGTTCTTTTATCTTTTCAACTTCTATGGGAGTTATGTTTACATTTGGAATTAAGAGCGCTTTTTTACTATCTATCTCTTTTGTAGGAACTACCAATTGCTCTATAATAGCTTCTATAGTTTTTGCAAAGCCACTTTCTAAACCACCTTCAAAATCAGGAGTATGAACATAAACCATCTTCATACGCTTCTTTAGAAGATATGTTGCTCCTTTTATATCATCACCTTTTACTTCTGTTAGTCCCGTTGTAAATAGTCCAACTAAATCTGGTTTAACTTTTTTTGTAATATTATTTATAGCTTCACTAATAGAGTAATCTCCCCCGTCAACAATCGCAGTAATATCGTTTACTGCTGTTGTTTGTATGGCAATGGGGTCGTTAAAATGTCGTGTAAAAAAGACTTTTGAAAAAGATGCACAACCTTGAGCACCATGCATTAGAGGCATGCAGTTTTTAATTCCTAAGAATGCTAAAAGTGAGCCCATAGGCTGAGAAAGTTTTAGCGGATTTATCTGTAGTGGTTTAGTCATTTGTTTTCTCCCAAGGTGCTGTAGTTCCAACTACTTTAAAAACAGGATTATTCACAGCATTGCAAACATTTTTAGCTAAATTTATAAGCCCATTATAGGCTCCGTAACTTACTTTTTTTTCCTGATTTACATCTACAAAGGCAACTCTTTTTTTAATAGCAGTATAGAGACTTCTTCCTCCTGCTAGCAATATATCTACTTTATGTTCATCTATTAGTTTAGCTTGCTCATTTGCAGGAACCTTCATAAGGATTGGCACATACTTTTTTGCTATGTCTATATCTTCTAGCGTTGCTTTTCTTATGCTTGTTGCTACAACTTCTATACCAATGTCTTGAAGAGCAGATGCAATAGACCAAGATTTATTTCCGCCGGTGTTTAAAATGGCTTTTTTACCCTTTAAAATTTTTCTAAATGGAATTAATTTTTTCTCAAGCTTTCTCTCTTCATCATCTATAACGATCTCTGCTTTTTTGCTTAACTTTTCATCTTTAAAAGCACCTACAATAGTTCTTATGGCATTACTAGTATCTCTTTTGCCGTAAAAAGATACTGAAACATAGGGGATGGAGTATTTTTCTTCCATCTTTTTACAAAGAGTTACTAAAGATTTAGCACACACAATTACATTTAATTTGGCACGATGTGCTTGCTGTATATTTTCTATTCTTCCATCTCCAGCTAGAGTAGAGACTATTTTTATACCTATTTTTTCCAAAATTGGAGTATATTGCCACATATCTCCTGTTACATTGTACTCACCAATTAAATTTATACCATATGGGTGAATCTCTTTTGGTTCTTTTGTTCCTATGAGTTGTTCTAAAATAGCAATACCTCCCAATCTTGAACCTAGATTTTTACCCCCTACAAAACCAGGTGAGTGAACTACTACTATAGGAATGGAGTATTTTTTTTCTAATCTTTTTGCTAAAGAATCCATATTGTCACCTATCATAGCAGTCACACAAGTTTCATAAACAAAAATGGCTTTTGGATTTTTATGTTTTATGATGTATTTTATGCTATCTTCAAGTTTTTTATTTCCACCAAATATAATATCGTTTGTATTTATATCTGTACAATAGCCCAATGGAGTATTGTCTTCTCCTTTGTAGCTAGTTCTACTCTCCCTTGTTTCCCAAGAAGCTCCTTGACAAGTAGAAGGAGCGTGAACAAGATGAATTACATCTGCAAATGGAAAAAGTGCAATTTGGGCACCCTCAAAAGCACATCCTCCACTTGTTGCGCCAGGTTTTGCTCTATTGCAACTGCTCTTTTTTTCAATATTATGAGAACAAGTCGATTCGTTTAAAAGTTCTTTTATCTGTTTTTTATTTACCATTTCTCTATCCTTAATATAAAAAAAACATATACAAAAAGTGTTCCTTGTAAAACTTGAAAGGAATAGAATTTGTAAGTAAACTCCTATTGGATTTAATTATAAGTAGCCGTAAGGCATCTTTTAAAAAAGGATGATTATGAAAAAAACAAGAGATAGATATGTATCGTTTGAAAATATTGACTGCTATAACAATGCTATAGAAGTTATAGACGCTATGAAGGAGCTTTTTGATTTACACAAAGAGAGTAAAAATGATTTTTGGGTTAGTTTTGAAGAGAAATTGCCAGAAGATTATAATAAAGAGTACACCAAGGATGGTTCGCACGATATACTTTATTTGGTATGTGCAAATGTTTACTATATATCTGACTTATTTGAAGAGTATGAGTTTGAAAAAGGTATAAAACTTTTAGAAAAAGCTGAGATGGAGTGCTGTTAATGACTATATCATTTGCGTCAAAAGATGGCATATATGTGAATCAACACTTTGGATGGTGTGATATTTTTTATAAGTATAAGGTAGATAAGGAATCTTTCTCTTTTGTGAAGAAGATAGATGCATCTAAAAAAATAACAAAAGAGATGGATATGTTAGCCTATAAAATATCTTGTTTGGAGAGGTGTGACATAGTTTGTGTTAGCGAGATTGGACCAAAGGCTATTAGTATGATTCAAAAAAAAGGGATATTTGCTATGAAGTCAGTTTCGGGAAAGGAAACAATAGAAGATATTCTCAAAAACATCCAAAAGATGTTAAGAAAAAATCCACCTTTGTGGCTAAAGAGGATAGAGGTGAGCTGTCTTGAAAATAGTAAATAAAACATCTGTATTGGTATTGGAAAAAAAAGTTACAAAGTTGTTGCAAAGATATGCTAAAGATAGATATGCCAAAGATGAGATTGCACCTTATTTGGCAAGAGTATCTTTGATGAAAAATCATCTATATCAGGATTTAGGATTTAAAAATAGAGTTCAAATGGGAAAATTTATGAAAGAGCATTTTCCCGACTTAGTACAAGTTAAGCCGAAAGATAAGCTTTGGAAAAAATTCATATATGATCTTATAGGTGAGGTAGCACCAGCTTGTGAAACTTGTAGTGATCAGATAAATTGCTTTACATGTAGATTCTAAGGAACACTATATGTATTGTAAATTTGTATAAAATTAAAAAGGAGTAAGCATGTCAGAGTTAAGACAAATTGCATTTTATGGAAAAGGTGGTATTGGTAAGTCAACAACTTCACAAAATACTTTAGCAGCTATGTGTCACTATTATGGTAAAAAGATTTTGATTGTTGGGTGTGACCCAAAAGCAGATTCTACAAGGCTTATATTGCACGAGAAAGCGCAAAATACAATTATGCAATTAGCATCAGAAGCAGGTTCGGTTGAAGATTTGGAGCTAGAAGATGTTTGTAAACCTGGAGCAGCAGAGTTTAATCCCGATGAAAATGACATAACAGATGGCTATATTATGTGTACAGAGTCAGGTGGACCAGAGCCTGGAGTTGGTTGTGCGGGTCGTGGGGTTATTACTGCTATTAACTTTCTTGAAGAAGAGGGTGCTTATGATGATGATTTGGATTTTGTTTCATATGATGTACTTGGTGATGTTGTTTGTGGTGGATTTGCAATGCCAATTCGTGAAGGCAAAGCTCAAGAAATTTACATAGTTATGAGTGGTGAAATGATGGCAATGTATGCAGCAAATAATATCTCTAAAGGTATTTTGAAGTATGCAAATACCGGAGGTGTTCGTTTAGCAGGGCTTATTTGTAATGCTCGTATGACAGATAGAGAGTATGATTTGGCTAAGCAATTGGCAAAGGCTATAGGAACTCAATTAATCCACTTTGTGCCTCGCTCAAATCATGTGCAAAGAGCAGAGTTAAGGCGTATGACTGTTGTTGAGTTTTCTCCAAAATCTGATCAGGCTCTAGAGTATAAAGAGTTGGCTAGAAAAATTATAGCAAATGATTTGAAGGTTATACCTAAACCTTTAGAGATGGATGATTTAGAAGCTCTATTGATGGAGTTTGGTCTTGAAGATGGAGCAGATGAGGCAATAGTAGGTCAAAAAGAAGAAGATATAGCATCATAAAAATAAGAAAATAAAAGGAGTAGATATGTTTATATGTGGTCACCATTTTCCGGCTTCAGAGGGTAATGATATAGAGTTTGAAAAGGTAGTTGAGAAGGTAAAACAAAGTGCTGGCGATTGTTCAGGAAAAGTTGTAACTTTAACTGGAGAGACAACAAAGGGAGATGTAGTTGTAACTTTAGAAGTTCCAGAGGGAACATTTGCTCATAGTGCATTTGTTGATTTTTATAATCAATCTGAAGATGAGCGAGAGGCAAAGATGGTTTATTTTACTAACAAGTACCAAATTAGTGAAATATCTAAAGCTGTTGATGGGGAGATAACGGAAGAGCTGTGTAAAAACTTAGATGATATGTATTTGTATAGAGTAAAAGTAGTTTAATCTATTTTAACGAAAGGAAAAATCGTGTTAGAAAAATTAGAAGAAGAGGTAATAGAGGAGGTTTTAAAAGCTTATCCTGCAAAAGCCGCTAAAAAAAGATCAAAACATTTGGGCGTAGATTCTCCCGAGAAAATAAAAGGAGCTTGTGATTCGGTAAAAAGCAATAAACAGTCAGTTCCTGGAGTTATGAGTCAAAGAGGATGTGCTTATGCTGGAAGCAAGGGTGTTGTTTGGGGTCCGGTAAAAGATATGATTCATATTTCTCATGGACCTATTGGTTGTGGTCAATACTCAAGAGGAGGTAGGAGAAATTACTACAAAGGAGTAACAGGTATAGATAGCTTTGTAAGTATGAACTTTAGTAGTGATTTTACTGAAAAAGATATTGTTTTTGGTGGAGATAAAAAACTTAAAACTCTCTTGAGGGAGGTTGATGAACTCTTTCCTTTAAACAATGGTATAACTATACAGTCTGAGTGTCCGATTGGTCTAATTGGAGATGATATTCAAGCTGTTGCAAAAGCATATAAAAAAGAGAGTTCCAAACCTGCTATAGCGGTCTCTTGTGAGGGATTTAGGGGAGTTTCTCAATCTCTTGGTCATCACCTTGCAAATGATACTTTTAGAGATGAAATCATGGATGATGTAAGTGCAAGAGCTGGTTTTGAACCAACACCTTATGATGTAACAATCATGGGAGATTACAATATTGGTGGTGATGCTTGGTCAACTAGGCTTCTACTCGAAGAGATTGGTCTA
This sequence comes from Sulfurospirillum sp., assembly GCA_026988125.1. GTDB lineage: Bacteria > Campylobacterota > Campylobacteria > Campylobacterales > Sulfurospirillaceae > Sulfurospirillum_A. Next base: position 5,982 of record JALSLU010000025.1, on the reverse strand, counting down.
AGGGTTGTTTCTCAATGGACAGGTGATGCTAGCTACAAAGAGATGGCAATAGCACCAAAATCAAAGCTCAATTTACTTCACTGTTATAGATCTATGAATTATTTAGCTAGACACATGGAGCAAGAGTTTGGCATACCTTGGATGGAATATAACTTTTTTGGACCTACAAAAACTACTCAAAGTTTAAGAAAAATTGCAGAGTTTTTTGGAGAGGAGATTCAAGCAAAAGCAGAAGAGGTTATTGCAAAATATACAAAGATGACAGATGAGGTTATAGCAAAGTATAAGCCAAAATTAGAAGGTAAAAAAGTTATGCTTTATATTGGTGGACTTAGACCTCGCCATGTTATTGGTGCTTATGAAGATTTGGGTATGGAGATAATTGGAACTGGGTATGAGTTTGGTCATGGTGATGATTATAAGAGAACCAAAGAGGATTTAAAAAGAGCTACACTCATATATGATGATGCAAATGAGTATGAGCTTGAGCAGTTTGTAAAAAAATTAAGACCAGACTTGGTTGCAGCTGGTGTTAAAGAGAAGTATGTATTTCAAAAGATGGGTCTGCCATTTAGACAGATGCATTCATGGGATTATAGTGGACCTTATCATGGTTATGATGCTTTTGCGATATTTGCTAGAGATATGGATTTGGCTATTAATTCCCCAGTTTGGTCTCACACTAAAGCACCATGGGAAAAAAATCAAGAGTTAGGAGCATAATATGCAAGTTGTAGAAAATATTGTAGATGGGCAGAAACTATTTTTGCAAAAAGAGTATCAGGACTCTTTTGAAAAGAAAAAAGAGTTTGAGAGCTCTTATAACTCTGTAAATCCTCAAAAAGTTAAAGAGATAACAGAGTGGACAAAAACTTGGGATTATAGAGAAAAAAATTTTAAAAGAGAGGCACTTACTGTAAATCCAGCTAAAACTTGTCAGCCACTTGGAGCGATTATGGCAGCTCTTGGATTTGAAAAGACTATGCCTTATGTGCATGGTTCTCACGGATGTGTATCCTATTTTAGAACATATTTTACGAGACATTTTAAAGAGCCAACACCTTGTGTTAGTGATTCTATGAGTGAATCAGCAGCAGTTTTTGGTGGATTGTCAAATATGAAAGATGGTCTTAGGAACTGTAATGCTCTTTATAAGCCAAAAATGATAGCAGTAAGCACTACATGTATGGCAGAGGTTATTGGTGATGATTTAAATGCTTTTGTATCAGGAGCAAAAGAGAGTGCAGAGGGTGAACTTGATGATGTTTTAATTCCCTATGCCCATACTCCTTCGTTTGTAGGAAGTCATATAACTGGTTATGACAACATGATGAAGGCTATTTTAGAGCAAAACAATCCAACAAGAAGTGAAAAAGTTGAGGATGCTGAACGCATAAATGTAATCCCTGGGTTTGAGCCATATCTTGGATCTCTAAAAGAGATTAAAGAGATAAATGCACTATTTAGTGATAAAATAGTTATGATTGGAGACCATGAAGAGCAGTGGAATACAGGAGCGGGAGAGTACCAGCTTTATAGTGGTGGCACACCTCTTGAGATATTAAAAACTGCTATTAATGCTAGCAATACCATATCTTTACAAAAGTACTCAACAGTACAAACTGCAAAATTGATAAAAAATAAATGGAAACAAGGATACACCACATGTAATCCAATAGGTCTTAATGGAACAGATGCTTATGTTATGAAACTTAGTGAATTAACAGGAAAAGAGGTTCCAAATGAGCTAACAATTCAAAGAGGTCAGCTTGTTGATGCTATGCAAGATAGCTATCCATATATACACGGTAAGAAATTTGCTCTATTTGGAGATCCAGACTTTTTACTAGGACTTGTTAGTTTTATTATTGAGATGGGAGGTATTCCAGCGCATATAGTTTGCCATAATGCACCAAAAAAGGGTTGGGAAGCTGATATGAAAGAGGTAGTGGCAAAATCTTCTTGGAGCGAGGAGTGTCAAATTTGGGCAAATAAGGATTTATGGCACTTAAGAAGTTTACTCTTTACAGAGCCAGTTGATTTTTTAATTGGTAATGTATATGGGAAAGAGTTATATAGAGATACGGGCATACCTTTAATTCGCATAGGGTTTCCAATCTTTGATAGGCATCATTTGCACAGATACTCAATCAGTGGGTATAAGGGTGCATTAAATCTTTTAACTTGGATAACAAATGCAGTTCTAGATAAGCTTGATGAAGAGACAAAAGAGACTGCTAAAACTGATTTCTTTTTTGATTCGGTAAGATAGTATAAACAGCAATAAAATAACACTTTATGCTATTTCTATTTTGTTTACTACTAAATAGCTAGACCACATATGAGGTTATTTAATGAAAATAGTGGACAAAATAGAAACGCCCCAAGGGGAGTTCAAAGAGACACAATTGGGATTAAGATATTTGAATTGTATAATTCTGGTTTATATTTTAATTCAAATCTTATGCCTCTTTACGCTCCTGTTGCGCGTTAGTTTGGTTTGGGAGGTGAGTATATAATATGAATGCAACATTTGATGCTACTCTTTCATTTGCAAAGTCATTTTCAAAATATAAAGATTTTTATATTAAGCATAATGATATAGTTTTTTCAAAATTGGGTATTGGGACTTTTAATAAAGAACCATATAAAGAGGAGAACTATCTTTTTAATTATATTGAGAGTATAAAACAAGCTATACGCTCTGGTATAAATCTGATAGATACAGCTAGCAACTATAGATATGGACAGAGTGAAAAAGAGATAGGCATTGCTCTTGAAGAGATGATGAAAAATAAAGAGGTAAAAAGAGAACAGTTGATAGTTTGTTCTAAAGGGGGGTTTATTCAGTTAGAATATCCTTTCCCATCAAATCCTTATAGATGGATTGAAAAGAATATAATAGAAAAGAAATTAGCATACAAAGATGATATAGAACTAGATCAGCACTGTATGACTCCAGATTTTCTAGAGTGGTCATGTAGAAGAAGTTTAGAAAATCTAAAATTAAAGAGTTTAGATATCTATTTTTTGCATAATCCTGAGATGCAGCTTATGAAACTAGGAGAGAAAAAGTTTTATGAAATGATAGAAAAGATTTTTAAACGCTTTGAGGAGTTAAGAGCTCAGGGACTTTTTTTGTACTATGGTGTAGCAGTTTGGAATGGTTTTATCTCCAAAAAAGATGAACTTATAAGTTTGGAAAAGCTTGTTTTAATTGCTCAAAAAGTTGGAGGAGATAAGCAACATGGGTTTAGGTATATCCAAGCACCCTTTAATATGGCAAAAACTGCTATTTATACACAAGAAACTCAAAGTGTAAATAGAGCTAGTTGTACTTTGCTTCAAGCAGCTCATAGGTTGGGAATTGGAGTTATAAGTTCATCTTCTCTCTTACAAATGAATCTTTTCAAAAAATCATTTACTCCTGAGTGTGGAGCTATATTGGATGAGAGTATGACCCTTTCAAGCGACATACAATTAGCACTGCAATTCGTTCGCTCAACTCCAGGAATAGTTAGTTCGCTTTTTGGAACAGTAGTGCCTCTACATGTAAAAGAAAATATAGAGATATCAAAAATAAAATTAGTTAAAAGAGCAAAATATGATTTACTATATAGGTTGTAATTATGATATATGATGTAGTAGTTGTAGGCGGTGGAATTGCAGGTCTTATGGCTGCTATAGAAGCAAAAAACGATACAAACAAAGTGGCACTTTTGACAAAAGGAAATCTTTTTAAATCAAATAGCTCTCTTGCAAGTGGCGGAATAAATGCTGTTTTAGACCCTAAAAATAGAGTTGAGATTCAAAAACATATTGATGATACCCTCAAAAGCAGTTATGATTTGGGGGATAGGAAAACCATTACCTATATGTGTGAGCGTGCACCCTTTATTATAAAAAAATTAGAAGCTTATGGTGTGGAATTTGATAAAGATGACAAATTCAACATAATTCAAAGAAGTTTTGGTGGCGGGAGCAGTAAAAGAACTTGTTTTATTGGAGATAAAACCGGTTCATATATAACTCAAGCACTCATTAAAAAAGCTCGAACAGTTGGTATTAAATTCATAGTAAATAATTTTATAATGAATTTAACAAAACTTAAAAATAGGGTTAGCGGAGTAGTTTCTCTTAGAAGGTTTGATTCTTCTGTTGTTGTTTATCCTGCAAAGGTTGTTGTTTTAGCTGGTGGGGGATATGCAGGGATTTACAGAGGATATAGCACAAATTCTCAGGACTATACAGGGGATATGCATGCAATTGCATTAAGAGCAGGATTGAATTTAAAAGATATGGAATTTGTTCAATTTCATCCTACCGGAATGAGTCAAACTAGCTATTTGGTTAGTGAGGCTGCTCGTGCAGAAGGTGGTTATCTGATAAATAGTGATGGTGATAGATTTGTAGATGAGCTTGAAAAAAGAGATATTGTAAGCAGGGCAATAAGTAAGCAGATTTCTGACGGAAAAGATGTTTTTATAGATTTGAGACATATTTCACTTGAGAAAATTGAAAAAAAACTTCCATCACTTCAAAGAGCCGCATTGATGCAAGCTGGAGTAGATATTAGCAAGGAGCTTCTTAAAATAAAGCCTGTTGCTCACTATAGCATGGGTGGCATTGAAGCAGATATGGTAAAAACTACACTAGATGGACTTTTGGTTTGTGGAGAGTGTGCATCAAATGGTGTACATGGTGCCAATAGATTAGGAGGAAACTCCCTTTTAGAGGGGGCAGTTTTTGGTGAATTGGCTGGAAAAGAGGCACTTAAAATTAGCAAGAAAAGCGAGTTTTTACCTATAGATTATAGTGTAGTTGCAAAAGATTTAAAGTTAGTTGATTATATTTTTGACAAAGAGTGCTCAAAAAACTTTAATGCTATGAGAGTAAGCCTTGGAGATATTATGTTTAAGTTCGCTGGAATACATAGAGATGAGATGGGGCTTTTAAAAGCTTTTGATTATTTGAAATATCTTAGAAAAGAGGCTAGTAGGCTTCATTGTATAAGCAAAGAAAGAAACAATAATGTTGAACTCATATCGATACTTGAGCTTAGAAATGCACTAGAAGTTTCCGAAGCTATAGTTTTAAGTGCTATAAAAAGAAAAGAGAGCAGAGGAGCTCATAGTAGAGAGGATTTTCCATTGAGCTTGAAAAAGTATAGTAAATCAATAATTTTAAAAGAGTTTCAAAAAGGATATTTTAAACTTTGGTATAGTGATTGTAAATTTTTAGAAAAAATAAGAAATAAATTAAGAAGGATTTGAAATGGCAAAAGTAATGTTGAGACAGAGCGAAGATAGGATATATTTTTATATAGCAAAAAAAGATATGGAAGAGACCATAGAAGAGATAGAATTTGATAGCGAAGAGAAGTGGGGAGGTCAAGTTAAGTTGAGTAATGGAGAGACTTGGTGGATAAAACCTGCAAAAAAATCGCTTCCTAAAGAGGAGGTATGTAAAAAACTACTAAGTGATTAAATTATAGACATAAAATTGTATATTTATTAATGTATAATATCATAACTAGGTAAAAGAAAGATATACAAATGAAAAAAGATTGTACTACTTGTTTGACAAAAAAAGAGTTGGTTGTATTGTATGATATAGCAAACTATATTACTGACTCTAAAGGAAATATAGTAAGTGCTTTAGAGAAGTCTTTAAAGGCATTAAAAAACTCTATTAATTTGGAAAATTGTGTTATATATAAACTAGAAGATGAACTTTTAGATGTACTTGCCTCTATAAATCTATCTAAATTTCAAAAAAATTCAGCCCAGTATAAATTGGGTGAGGGTGCAACGGGGCAGGCTATGCAAAGTATGCAACCAGTTGTTATAGAAAATGTTCATAACGATATTTTGTTTCTAAATAAAACAGGCAATATAAATAGCCAAACCATCTCCTATGTTGCTGTTCCTATGTCTGTTGAAAACAAGCCCATAGGGGTCTTAGGTGTAAATCTTACAAAAA
>JALSLU010000024.1 GCA_026988125.1 Sulfurospirillum sp. | reverse complement strand
TGGTTGCTCTTGTTTTTGTCTGTCTCAAAATAGTCGAACAAGTCCGACTATTTCTCAGGCACTAAAGCTTTGGCTTTGCCAAGAGGCGAAAAAGAGCTAGCTATTTTTATCTTTTTTGGTTGCTCTTGTTTTTGTCTGTCTCAAAATAGTCGAACAAGTCCGACTATTTCTCAGGCACTAAAGCTTTGGCTTTGCCAAGAGGCGAAAAAGAGCTAGCTATTTTTATCTTTTTTGGTTGCTCTTTTTCTTTTGGTTGCATCTAGTTCTCTTTTTCGGATGCGGATTGATTCTGGGGTTACTTCTACGAGTTCGTCGTTTTCTATCCACTCTAGGGCAAGCTCAAGTGTAAGTTTTCTTGGTGGTACAAGCTTTATGGCCTCATCTGCTCCACTACTTCTTACATTACTTAACTGCTTTCCTTTGATTGGGTTTACATCTAAATCATTTGGACGAGCGTGTTCTCCGATTATCATTCCAACATAGACCTTTGTTTGAGGCTCTATAAAGAGTGTTCCTCTGTCTTGGAGATTAAATAGTGAGTACCCTAAAGCAACACCATCTTCCATGGAGATAAGAGCTCCATTTTTACGACTCTCAACTCCTCCACTTAGTGGTCTAAAATCCAAAAATGAGTGGTTCATAACACCCTCACCTTTAGTGTCAGTCAAAAACTGCCCTCTAAAACCTATGAGTCCTCTAGCAGGGATTTCAAACTCTATCCTTGTTTGTCCATCTCCTGTTGGATTCATAGTTGTCATTTGAGCCTTTTTCTTACCAAGCTTCTCTATTACTGCTCCAGTGAACTCATCTGGCACATCTATAACTAGGTGTTCATATGGCTCCATTTTTACACCCTTTTCCTCTTTTATAATGACTTCTGGGCGACCAAGAGAAAATTCAAACCCCTCTCTTCTCATATTTTCAGCCAAAATAGTGATTTGAAGTTCCCCTCTTCCACTTACTTTAAACTTTCCTTCGCCTAAATTTTCATACTTCATAGCGATGTTTGTCTTCATCTCAGCTTCTAATCTCTCATCTAGCTTGTTTGAAGTTACATACTTACCCTCAAGTCCAGCAAATGGAGAATCGTTTACAGCAAAAACAACACTTAGAGTTGGCTCTTCTATATGGAGTGGATCTAGTGGCATAGGATTGGATGGATCGACTATGCTATCTCCTACATCAAGTGTCTCAAAACCTGCAATCGCAACTATATCGCCACTCTCTGCTTCATCTATGTCAATTCTATCTAATCCTTTAAATCCTATAAGTTTTGAGATTCTACCTTTTATCTTCTCCCCATCAGCTTTTGCTAACATAACGCTTTGGTTTTTACTGATTGCTCCATTAAAGATTCTTGCAACTCCAATTTTTCCTACATAGTTATCATAATCAAGAGTAAAGACTTGGAGTTGAAGAGGATTGTCCTTGTTTCCGCTAGGAGATGGTACCTGCTCTAAAATAGTCTCAAAAAGAGGTGTTAAATCTTTGTTTTCATCTGCCATATCATACTTGGCATAGCCATCTCTAGCAGCTGCATAGATAACTGGAAACTCCAACTGATCATCATTTGCATCTAAGGCTACAAATAGGTCAAATATCTCATCTACCACCCTTTCAGGATCTGCTGATGGTTTGTCTATTTTGTTTATAACCACTATGGGTTTAAGTCCAAGTGAGAGTGCTTTTTTAACAACAAACTTTGTTTGAGGCATAACCCCCTCATAAGCATCAACTAGGAGTAAAACTCCATCTACCATTTTCAAAACCCTCTCAACTTCACCACCAAAATCGGCGTGACCTGGAGTGTCTATAATGTTTATCTTTGTTCCATTATAACTTATAGCAGTATTTTTTGAAAGAATTGTAATTCCTCTTTCTTTTTCTAAATCATTACTATCCATCATTCTTTCATCAGTTTGGGTATGAGCATCAAAAGTTCCCGATTGTTTTAGTAGCTCATCAACTAAAGTTGTTTTACCGTGGTCAACATGCGCAATTACTGCTATATTTCTAAATTCCATTTTTATCTTGTCTCCTGCTTTATCTTAAAAAGGACATTATACCTAAAAAAACTTAATTAGAAAATTGGAATGTTTATTGCTTATAAATCGTTAGAGTCTATAAGGAGTCATGATGAGAGAGCTTTTTACAATTTCGGCTGGGATAGATAAAGCTGTTGCAAAGCCTGTAAAGTCGATAAATAGTGATTTAAAAGATGAGAATTTAGAAGGGAAGGATTTTTTATCAGTTATGTTTGAGCAGATAAAAAATTCGATAGAAAAAGATAGTGAAAATCCAAAACTAGATCTAAAATTTGAAGATAAAGAGATCATAAAAATAGAAAATCCTAATGGCGAAAAAAAATCTCTTGATGATCACCTTTTGGAAGATATCCTTAAGATTGTAAATATCTTGAAAAATCCTGAAGATAAATTTGCAAGTTTTCCAACTCTGTCTAAAAAAATTGAAAAAATAATAAATAATGAAAAGATTTTTAATGAAATTAGGGATATAAAGAGTTTAAAAGATCTATTTGAAGTATCTAAAAAGTATGATTTAGGGCTTGAAAAGATTGACTTTAAAAAATTAAACTTAGATGAGCTTAAAAAGGAATTTCCACTTTTAGAAAAAAAAGCCTTTTTTGAAGTGCCAAAAGAGTCACAAAAAGAGAAAAATAGTGTTTTACTAAAAGAGCAGCAAAAACCAACTGATTTAACTTTAAGAACTATCGATACTTCAAAAAAAGAGCTAAAAAAAGAGCCTACAATTTTAGAAAGATTTATGCATAAAAATGAAATAAAAAAAGGTGAAAATAATCTTAAAAATGAGAAGTTACATGTAAAGAGTGGTGAAGTTTTGAAAGAGGTTGGAGTTAAAGAAGCTCCTAAAAATGTTGGTTTAAAGATAAAAGATGAAAATAAAAGTGAGAAGTTAAGTGTAAAAAGTAGTGAAGTTTTGAAAGATGTTATTGATAAAGAAGCTCCTAAAAATGTTGGTTTAAAGATAAAAGATGAAAATAAAAGTGAAAAGCTAAGTGTAAAGAGTGGTGAAGTTTTGAAAGATACCAAAGAGGTTGGAGTTAAAACTACTAGAGTAGATGAGCCAAAAATTGCTTCCAACCAACAAAAACAATCTATGGTAGAAAATTTAATGCAACAAAAAAGTGATCAAGTCAATAACAAAAAGACTGAACCGACTATGCAAAAAATCTCAAATGAAAATGAGATAAAGGTTGAAAATAGTAATCAAAAAGAAAATACAGAGATAAAGAGTGATGCTAGTAAGGTAGATTTTAAACAGACTTTAAAAAATGAGAGTTTAAACCAAAAAGCTCCGCTACCTCCTTTAAAACAGACTTTTGGTAGTTTTGCAGATGATTTAAGAGAAAAAATAGAGCAGTATAAGCCCCCTATTATGAAGGTTCAGTTAGCTCTAAATCCAAAAGGTTTAGGAGAAGTTGATGTAACTATTGTCAATCGAGGGAACAATCTACATGTAAACATCTCTTCAAATACAAACACAATGGCTCTTTTTACTCAAAATCAAGCAGAGTTTAAAAATGCTCTAGTCAATATGGGATTTACTAATCTTGAGATGAACTTCTCAGACCAAAGAGAGCCAAAAGAGCAACACCAAAAAGGCTCTTCAAAAAATCTAAGTGAAACTCTTGAGGAAGAAATTTTAGAAGATGAACCTACAAGTTTAGAGCTTGTAATGCCAAGATATATATAAAAGGATAAATTATGGTAAATGGAATTACGCAAGATTTAAATGTTTTAGCGAATGGAACAAATACAAACAATGATGTTTTTGAAAATCCAGATGGAGTTTTAGATAAAGATGCCTTTATGAAACTACTGCTTGTAGAGCTTCAACATCAAGACCCAACTGAGCCTATGGATAGTGATAAGATCTTAACTCAAACATCTCAATTAGCAACACTAGAATCAGCAAATAATACAAACAAAGCTATGGAAGAGTTAGTAGATAGGCTAAATAATAGCATGGATATGGGAGCACTTAGCGCCATAGGAAAGATGGCAAGTCTAGGAACAAATGCCATAACTCTTCAAGAGGGTCAATTGGCAAACTTTGAAGTCTATTTTCCTGATGAGATCCAAAATGGAACACTAAATATACTAGATGTTAATGGCAACACTGTAAAAACTGTCTCTTTGGCTGATCAGGCTGGCAAGAGTGGGGTTTTGGCATTTCAGTGGGATGGAACAAATAGCAGTGGAGAGCAGCTAGATCCTGGAAATTACTACATTACTGCTGATTATACAAATGCAAATGGAGAAGCTGTAAAAACACAATTTGGAGTATATCCTATAGAGTCAGTTAGATACGAAGATGGAAAGCCTATGATGAAGATAGGCTCAAGCTATGTTCCAATGGAATATATAAAAGAGTTTTACTAGGATAGAAGATGAATAGTTCATTTTACAATGGCATAAGTGGCATAAAAACCCATCAATTTGGAATTGATACATGGGCTGACAATATAGCAAATGTCAATACTGTTGGCTTTAAAAATGCCAATCCTGAGTTTTCTACAATCTTTGCAACAACTCTAAGTGAGAGTTACTTTGAATCAACTATGAATGATATTGGCTTAGGTAGCAGACCAAGTGGAAGTGCTTTAGATATGACTCAAGGAATCTTTCAAAATACAGACAATACTTTTGACTTGGCAATTGGGGGTGAGGGCTGGTTTGGTGTAAAAGGAAGAGATAATCAACCCTACTTTACAAGAGCTGGAAATTTTTTAGTCGATAGCAATGGTGATTTGGTTGATCAGAATGGAAACTATCTTTTAGGAAGTTTAGGAGGCAATATAACTCCAACAACACTTTCAAATGAAAAACTACAACAGTTTGGCTCATACTATACACAAAATGGCTCAACCTTGGGAAATGCTTATGCAATAAGCTATGTTGAAGATATACCTTTAGGGGGTGCTGGAGCCCAAACTAAAATAAATTTACCAGATATTCTATACTTACCGCCAGAGCCTACAACTGAGGTAAGCTGGTCTGCAAATTTAGACCCTAAAGTTTCAGTAGATGCAACTGAAATCCCATTAAATGAAAATGATATAAATGAAACTATAGATACACAAAATAAAACCATATCTATAAATGGCACCATAAACAATACTACAGAGCTATTAAATCCTACTAAAGATGATCTTGTAACTGTTACCATAGTAGATAGTGATGGTAAAAAGGTTGAATTTAAAACTACCTTAGATGAAAATCTACAGTGGAGTATAAACGATGAAGATATATCGGCTCTAAATTTAGAAAATCCACCAACTATAAGTGCAACTCTAAACACAATCCAAGAGATTGCAAATAAGGAGCATTTTAGTTCAGAAATAATCTCTCCAACTGGTGAAAAAGATATATTGGATATGACCTATACAAAAAGAGTTCCTCAACAGAGTGAAGGAAGTATATGGGATGCAGATTTAAAGATACTCAGTTTTTTTGAGAAGTATGATCCAGATACCAACTATGACCCCAATAAATACATAGTAGATAAAAGTGCAAATATAGTCTATGAGATAAAAGATAACAAAACCGGGGTTATAGAGTTCAATCCCGATGGCTCTTTGAAAAGCTCAAACTTACCAAAACTTGATAATGGTGGAACTTCACTTAGTGTAAATATTGGCGAACCGGGTAGTTTTTTAGGATTTGTCTCAAATGTAAACTTAGATAAAGCTAGAAGCGAAACTCACGATGGTTATGTTGAGGGAATTTTGAGAGATTATGGAATGGATGGAAGGGGAAATATAGTTGCAGAGTTTAACAATGGAAGAAGTGTTCCTGTAGCAAAAGTTGCGATCTACCATTTTCAAAATGACCAGGGTCTTGAAAAGATAGGCTCAACTCTTTTTAAGGCTAGCTCCAACAGTGGAGAGCCAATTTTTTATACCGATGAAAATGGCAATGCCATCTTGGGCTCTCAGATTTTATCTCAAAAATTGGAGAGTAGTAATGTAAACTTAGCTACTGCGTTAACTGAGCTTATTGTCATGCAAAAGGCATTTGATGCTAGTAGCAAGAGCATAACTACAAGCGATCAAATGATTCAAAATGCAATCAATATGAAAAAATAGGAATAGTTTTTGCTTGTTTATAGCAAACAGTAAATGAAATCAATAATTAGAATTATTACTAAAAGGATTTAATCATGATGAGATCACTTTGGGCTGGAGTAAGCGGACTTCAAGCACACCAAATAGCGATGGATGTTGAAGGTAACAATATAGCAAATGTAAATACCATAGGATTTAAGTACTCAAGAGCAAACTTTGCAGACCTTCTTAGTCAAACCTCAAAGATTGCTACAGCTCCTCAAGGTGAGTTAGGTGGTAAAAATCCTATGCAAGTGGGTTTGGGTACACAAGTTAGCTCCATAACCAAAATCTTTAAACAGGGCTCAGTTCAAACAACAGATAAAAATACTGACCTTGCAATCCAAGGTGATGGTTTTTTTGTAATAAGTCCAGATGGTGGAAAGACCTACAAATACACAAGAAATGGTGATTTTATGTTTGATGCAAAGGGTAACTTTACAGATAGTAATGGCTATATAGTTCAAGGATGGATGAGAGATGATCAAACCGGAGAGATAGATGCAACCGCTCCAATAAGAAACATAACCATTCCTCCAGGACTAACAACTCCTGCAAACGATACAAGTTTCATAAAACTAAAAGCGAATTTAAACTCAGGTGATACTATAGTAAACAAAAAAACAATCTATGCACTTGATCCTTATGAGCAGTGGTATGATAAAAATGAAGACAAAGTTCGCTCTTCAACAGAGGTAAATAGAGAAAACGATCCATCTGTGACAATGTTCGATACAGATAAAAATTTAACAGATCGTGGTATAGATATGGGAGTTTTATATAATGCTACAGGAGAGGCATTTAATCTAAGAAGTCAGCAAGGTATTTGGGTTAGTTATGATAGATCTGAAACTCAAGCTGTTAGTTTTACTGGAAATGAAACTACACTAGATATCACACTTAATGGTACACAAATAACTGGCTCAATCAGTGATCCAAATAACTCTCCTGAGAGCGTAGCAAATCAAACTGCTGCTCTAATTAATCAATATTCCAATCAAACAGGTGTAAAAGCTACAGTTGTTAACGGTAGTGATTTAGTACTATCAAATGATAATAATCTTGGAACTGAATCTAAAATGAAAAATATAAAACTTATAAAAAATGCAGGTGATGATTCAGCTTTGGTAAATACAACAGTAATAACAGCCTACCAATACACTTACTCTCCAACTGATGTTACTCCAACAAATAGCTACGATGATGGCATAGTAAGAGCTTTTAGAACTACTGAAGACTTAAGAAAGGCAATGCAATTGGATGCTAGGGATTATGTAAACTATACTGGTGAAGTTGTAGATGGAGCAACTACTAATACAACTTGGGCAGATGATGGAGTTATTAATGATGGAACATCAGTAAAAGAAAGAAACTACAATCCTGGAGCTACAGTAATAGTAAATAATGAAGGACAATTTCAACTAAACAATTTTCAAAATGATACAGCATATGATGGAAGATTTGTTTCAGGAATTCAATCAGTCGCAAATATGACAGACTATTTAAGATACTCAGATGTAACAATTCCAAAAAATAGTATAATACAAACGGATGGAAATGGGGGACTAGGAATAACACTACCTGCTGGAGCAGATGATGTGACTGTAAATTATACCGATTCAGCAGGCGCTTCTCAAACACTAACCTTAACTGCAGGAACTGAAGGAACAATACCTGAAGGTGCGACAATAGATACAGATTTTACTCTACCAGCAGGAACAATTTTTGGTGATAATAATAACAATGGTAGTGGTGATAGTCAAATTGATCTAACAACAAAAGGTATAGTTTATAATAGAAATCCAGGTACCGGTATAAATGAAAAAGATATGTATTTGACTGTATCGCCACTAACAAATGCTGCAAATGATATAAGTACAAATGAAAAATTTACAACATCATTTTCAGCTCTACAAGGTGCTCTTGTAACAGGAAACTCCATAAGAACTACTCAAAACATCTATGCAGCAAATCACGCTTCAAGCATAGATGTTTACGACTCACTTGGTTCAAAACATACTGTTAGAATAGAATTTACTAGAGTAGGAACCTCAGATACCGGAGGAACTAGATGGTCTATGATGATAAGCGTTCCTGAGCCTGGCGAGATAAATTATACTGGTTTGGGACTTCCAAATGTTGTTAATGGTGAGATAAGTTTCAACAGTGATGGTTCACTTGCTACTTATACTCCTACAAGCATAACCTATACAGCAAATAATGGCTCAACTCCAAATCAAAATATACTTTTAAACTTTGGTTCACTTGGTCAATTTGATGGAATGACAAGCTTCGATGCTCAATCAAACACTTCAGGAATCAGTCAAGATGGTTACCCTGGTGGGGATTTGGCTGGGATTAGGATAGATGAGACTGGAACTCTCATAGGCTCTTTTACAAATGGTAGAAGCTTTGGACTAGCTCAGGTATCTATGGCGAAATTTACAAACAATAACGGTCTTCAAAGTGATGGTGGCAATAGCTTCATACAGACTTCAAACTCTGGAGACCCTATCATAGGACAAGCTGCTCTTGGTGGTCGTGGATTTATCCAAGCTAGCTCACTTGAGATGAGTAATGTGGATCTATCAAGAAGCTTAACTCAGCTTATAGTTGTACAAAGAGGCTACCAAGCAAACTCTAAAACAATCACAACAAGTGATCAAATGTTAAATACTTTACTTCAGTTAAAACAATAACTAAACAATATATCATAAAAGCCTATTTTTTGAGCTTTTATGATATAATCTTCATTATGGCAAAATTAGATAAAATTAATAAAGAGATAGATCTTATAAAATCTTTTTTGTTTTTAGTGTTAGCGATATTTATATCTATCATCATAGGATTAATTACTAGGTATGATAATGAAAAAATTGACACTATATTTTGGATAGGTTTTTTTATAGAACCCATTATTTTATTTATTGCATTTAAAATAAGTAAAATTTTAGTAAAAAAGATAAAAGAGTTAGAGGAGTTATAAATGTTTGAAGTAGTTGTATTTGGTGGTTTGATTTTGGCACTTGTATTATTTATCTATAAAATAAGTTTAGATATAGGAAATGCATAACTATTATGATCGTAACTTTACTACAAAACACATCACTAGAAGTTTGTGCAAGTGCTATTAGGACTTGTTGGCAAAGCTTTGATAAGAGTGACAATGGTGGACAAAAGGACAAAGAGCTTATAGATAGAGTTGGAAACAAGTTTAAACATGCCTCCACACTAGAGCACCTCTTTTATACTTTCTACATCCAAGGAGTATCAAGAGCTCTACTTCAAGAGTTGGCTCGTCACAGGATGGCAAGCTTGAGTGTAAAGAGTACTCGCTACACTCTAAAAGAGTTAAAAGATGAAGAGAGTTTTACGAGCAGTGATAAAAGCAGAGCCAAAAAGTACCTTGTTTTTACCGGAGTTGATTTGGTAGATGAGATGAGCATAAAGGCTTTGGAGAATTTAAGAGTAGTTTTAAAAGAGGGCATAAGTAACGATAGAGCAAAATACTGCTTGCCTGAGAGCTACAAAACTGAGCTTACTTGGAGCATAAATGCTCGAAGCCTTCAAAACTTTTTGACTCTAAGAAGTGATAAATCTGCTCTTTGGGAGATTAGAGAGTTATCTCACATGATTTATAAAGCACTCCCTGAGGACCATAAGTATCTATTTAATATAAAAGAGTATAACTAAACCCTCTGAGAGTGAGTTATGGCTATGGCTATGGCATCGGTTATATCTAAAGGTTTTATCTCCTGTTTTATGCCTAAAATCCTCTTAACCATAAAAGATACCTGCTCTTTTGAGGCTTTACCATTTCCTGTAACTGCTTTTTTAACCTGAAGAGGTGTGTACTCGCTAAAATTTCCAAACTCTTGGATCACTTTTAGGCTTAAAGCTCCTCTAAACTGGGCTAATTTTAAAACTGTCTTTGGATTAAAAGCATAAAAGATATCTTCTATGGAAACCTCATCTATAGTATGGTTTTTAAAGATTGATTCTATCCCTTCACAAAGCTCACAAATTTGGTACTGAAGGGTTTTTTCTTTTATCTTGATAAGACCTGCTTCAATAAGAGTTAATCTATTGCCCTCTTTTTTTACAATCGCATAACCACAATTTTTAGTTCCTGGATCTATTCCTAAAATTTGCAAAATCTTCCCTTTTCACCTTTTTTTCACATAGTGAATAACTTTTTATAACGATTAGTTTAACATATATTTTAACTATATTTAGATAAAATGACTATGTTATTCACATAAATTTCACATTGTGATTAAATCAAAAGGAGCAATTTAGTGTTAGCAGATAGTGTGCTAAATCTTTTAAAAACTGAGATAAGTGATCTAGAGTTCAATAGATACATCAAACAGTTGGAGTACTTTGAAAATGGATCTCGCTCTGACAAGGTTGTATTTGTTGCTCCAAACCTTTTAATAGCAAACTGGATAAAAACAAAGTATGCAGAAAAAATTGCTCATCTTTTTGAAGTAAAAACGGGAAAAAAACCTACCGTAAAAATAATTTTAAAAAATCAAGCCGCAAAAGTTAAAAAAAATAGAGCACCCATTGAGCTAGAAGAGCTTAGTAAAAGTAGTAAAAACACCATACTAAACCCATCATACACATTCGATAGTTTTGTTGTTGGTAGCTCGAATCAGTATGCATATACTGTATCAAAAAGTGTTGCAAACAAACCAGGCATTATGTACAACCCAGTTTTTATATATGGTCCAACTGGTCTTGGCAAAACTCACTTAATCCACGCTATAGGAAATCATTCTCAACTAAATGGAAAAGTTGTTATATATGCTACTATTGAGCAATTTATGAATGATTTTACATACAATCTTAGAAATCAATCTATGGATAGATTTAGACAAAAGTATAGAAGTTGTGATATCTTACTGATTGACGATACTCAATTTTTATCTAACAAAATTCAAACTCAAGAGGAATTTTTTCACACATTTAATGAACTTCACTCTCAGGGAAAACAGATAGTTTTAACAAGTGATAAACCTCCAAAAAATATAGTTGGTTTGGAAGAGAGACTTCAAAGTAGATTTGAATGGGGTTTGGTAGCCGATATTGGTCTACCTGAGCTTGAAACAAAAATTGCTATAATCAAAAAGAAATGTGAATTGGATGGAATAAACTTAAATGATGAAATTATAAACTACATTGCTACAAATATGGGAGATAATATAAGAGAGATTGAGGGAGCTATAATAAACCTCAATGCTTATGCATCTTTAATGCGCCAAGAGATTACTTTTGAATTTGCAAAAAATGTCATGAAAGAGCAGATAAAACAAAAAAAAGAGAATACAACACTTGAAGACATTATAAGTGTAATCTCAAAAGAGTTAAATATAAAGCCAAGTGAAATAAAATCTAAAAAGAGAAGTAAAAATATAGTTGAAGCTAGAAGAATTGGAATTTATCTTGCTAGAACTTTAACACCAAATTCTATGCCTAGTCTAGCATCTTTTTTTGGTATGAAAGATCATACAGCTGTTTCACACAATATGAAGAAAATAAATGAACTCATAGAAACAAATGAATCTTTTAGACTAAAGGTAGATGAGTTAAAAAATAAGGTTTTAACAAAGAATTAAAGTAGATTTAAATAAAAAATGTGAATTATAGTGAAAAAGATCAAAACTTTTTTCACTACTTTTAGACCTAGTTCATCGGTTCTTAAAGCCTCTTTTCACATTTTCATTTTAAACTACTACTTTTACTATATTTATTTATAAATAAGGAGAAAAAATGAAAGTCTCAATAAACAAAAGTGTACTAGAAACCATACTTTTAAACGCTATTTCATATTTGGAAAAAAAGGATTTAAGTCAAATCACCTCTCATCTACTACTAAAAACAACAGATGAAGAGTTTATAGTAAAAGCAACAGATTATGAAATTGGTTTAGAGTATAAAACTAGAAATATTAAAACTATTTCAAATGGTGTAGGAACTACAAATGGAAAAAAATTCTTAGATATAGTAAAAATCTTAAAAAATGATGATGTTTTATTAGAAACTATAAATGATTACCTTTACATAAAACAAAATAACTCTAAATTCAAACTACCAATGTTCAATCCAAATGAATTTCCTGAATTCCCAAATATAGAGAATAAACCAAAATTCAATATAAACTCCATACAATTTGTAAGAAATATAAAAAAAATAGTAAATGTTATAGATACTAATAATCCAAAATATGAATTAAATGGCGCTTTAATCGATATAAAAGATAGTTTTATAAATTTGGTTGCAACCGATACTAGAAGATTAGCTATAGTCAAAATAGACAACAAAAGTGAAGAAAATTTCTCCTTAATAATTCCTAAAAAAGCAATTGGTGAAATTCAAAAACTTTTTTTTGATGATATAGAAATTTTCTATGATGAGACAACACTAATAGCAAAAAGTGAAAATTTTCAATTTTTCACAAAACTAATAAATGGAAAGTTTCCTGATTATGAGAGAATTATTCCTAAAGAGAAGAGAATTAGACTTTTACTAAATAGAGAAAAGATGGTTGAATCTATAAAACAAATTTTAATAATTTCTGAAGAGATTAAAATTACATTTAAACCAGATATGATCCTATTTGAAAGTTTAAATGATGATAATATAGAAGCAAAAACTGAGATAGAATTCAATACGGGATTAGATCAAGAGATAATTTTACCTGTAAACTCTAGATATATGTTAGATTTTTTATCAAATATCGAAGATAGTAACTTTGTTTTAGGATATAATGATGAAGGACTACCATTTTCATTAGAGAGTGAAAATTTTACAACTATTGTTATGCCTATTATGATATAAATAAAATGTTTTTGTTCTTGGTAAATTAAAGGAGATAATTTAATGGCAGAGTATGGCGCAAGTAATATAAAAGTTTTAAAAGGTTTAGAAGCCGTTAGAAAAAGACCTGGAATGTATATTGGTGATACCAACATAAATGGACTTCACCACTTGATTTACGAAGTAGTAGATAACTCAATTGATGAGGCTATGGCAGGGTATTGTGATAAGATTACAGTTGAGCTTACAAATGATAATTCAGCAATAATTAGCGATAATGGACGAGGGATTCCTGTAGCTTACCATGAGGGTGAAAAGATGAGTGCAGCTACAGTTGTACTTACAGTTCTGCACGCAGGTGGAAAGTTTGATAAAGATACATACAAAGTAAGTGGTGGACTTCATGGTGTTGGAGTCTCTGTTGTAAATGCTCTTTCTAAAAGATTGGTTGCTACAATTAAAAGAGATGGCTATGAGTGGAGACAGGAGTTTGAAAAGGGGATTCCAAAAACTGATTTAGAAAAGGTTAAAACCACCAATAGAACCGGAACGACTATAGAATTTTGGCCGGATGATTCCATCTTTGAAACAACAGAGTTTGATTTTGATACACTAGCTAAAAGATTTAGAGAAATTGCCTACCTAAACCCAAAGATAACTATAGAGTTTAAAGATAACAGAGTTGGAAAAAAAGAGATTTATCACTTTGAGGGTGGATTAAAACAGTTTGTAGAAGATATGAACAAAAGAGAAAAGGTAACCTCACCATTTCATTACAATGATAGCATAGATGATGTAGAGGTAGATATAGCTCTTATGTATAACTCTGGTTATAGTGAAAATCTTTTATCGTTTGTAAATAACATTAGAACGATTGATGGTGGAACTCATGAGAGTGGATTTAGAGCTGGTCTTACAAGAGCTATAGTAAACTATATAAATCATAATGCAAGTGCTAGAGAGAAAGATACAAAAATAACTGGGGATGATGTTAGAGAGGGACTTATAGCAGTTGTAAGTGTAAAAGTACCTGAACCTCAATTCGAAGGTCAAACAAAAGGAAAACTTGGATCTAGTTATGTTAAACCCATAGTTCAAAAACTAACTTTTGAAAAACTTGTAAAGTATTTTGAAGAGAACCCAATAGAAGCAAAAGCTATAATGAACAAAGCTTTAAGTGCGGCTAGAGGTAGAGAGGCTGCCAAAAAAGCTAGGGATTTAACAAGAAGAAAAGATGCAATGAGTGTTGGAACTCTTCCTGGAAAACTAGCTGATTGTCAAAGCAAAGATGCTTCTATTAGTGAGCTTTATTTGGTTGAGGGAGATAGTGCGGGTGGTTCAGCAAAGCAAGGAAGAGATAGAGTTTTTCAAGCAATCTTGCCACTAAAAGGAAAAATCTTAAATGTAGAGAAGAGTAGATTAGATAAGATTTTAAAATCTGATGAGATTAAAAATATGATAACAGCCCTTGGATGTGGTATAGGTGAAGAGTTTAATGAAGAAAAATTAAGATACCATAAACTCATAGTTATGACAGATGCTGATGTAGATGGAAGTCACATACAAACTCTACTTTTGACATTTTTATTTAGATTTTTAAGACCTGTTATAGAAAAAGGGTATGTCTATCTTGCTCAACCACCTCTTTATAGGTATAAAAAGGGTAAAAAAGAGATCTATTTAAAAGATGATACAGAGCTAAATAGCTACTTAATTGAAACAGGAATTGATAGTTTTGAATTTAAAGGTATAGGCAAGAGAGATTTGATTGAATTTTTTAAGATAGTTTCAGCTTATAGAGGAATACTAAAAGAGTTAGAAAAGAGATTTTCTGTAATTGCAGTAATAAGACACCTCATAGAAAATCCAGATTTAGTTAGCTTTCCTCAAGATAAGCTTTTTGAAGAGATAAAAAAGTTTATGGATGAGATTGGCTATAATCTTTTAAACTATAAGGTAACTGAAGAGTATATACACCTATATGTTCAAACTGAAAATGGACTTGAAGAGTTAAAGCTTGATGAATTGTTTTTTACTAACCCTCTTTATGAGGAGGCTCTTTTTATAAACTCTAAGATAATTGAGAGGGATTTGAGTATCTTAGATGGAAAAGATCCAGTTGAAGTTCTAATAGAGATAGAAAAAGCTGCTAAAAAAGGTGCTTATATACAAAGATATAAAGGTCTTGGTGAGATGAATCCTGAACAGCTTTGGGAGACTACTATGAATCCTGAAAACAGAAGACTACTTCAAATAAAAATAGAAGATTTTGAAACGGCAAGTGACACATTTACACTTTTTATGGGAGATGAGGTAGAACCTAGAAGAAACTACATCCAAGCCCATGCAAAAGATGTAAAACATTTAGATGTCTAGAAATGCTATATTCTGAGTCAAAAGAGAGAGAAAATAGGTTTAAATTAGCCTTAAAAATCAGTCTGCCATTTCTCTTTATTTTGGCTTTTATATTTGTATATATTTATGATTCTTATGAAGAAAATTTCGATATTGTCATACTTTTTACAATCTTAATTCCTATATATATCTACTATATTTTCTATCTTATATATAGGGGTTTTCACCTGACTCTTATTGATAATACAACCAATGCTTTTAATAGAAAAGAGATTTTAAGAGAGATTTTAAAATCAAAAGAAAATTCTATAATCTCTCTTGTGAAATTAGAAAATATTTCAGATATAAATGAGAGATATGGTGTAGATAATGCAGATGAAATTTTAAAAAAATTTATAAAAAAATTAGATAACTTTTTTCTCCATAATGGTTTTAAAGATGTAAAAATTGGAAGATATAGTGGTGGAAATTTTTTATTTATATTAGATAGTAAAAATAAAAATAATTTAGCTCATCTTTTAAGAATTTTTTCAAATGATTTAAAAAATAATGGAATCGATGAGATAGAGATAAAAATCGGTTTTTCTTTGATTGAGAGAGTTTATGATAAATCTGTAAAAAATATAGTAAAAAAACTTTTCGATTTAATTGAAAATAAAAGTGAAGAAAATTTGCTAAATTTTAAACCAAATGAGTTTGAGAAGATTATACTTGATGCAATAGAAAATGAGAGGTTTTTATTTAAATTTCAACAATCAAAAAGTTTAAAAAACAGTAGTGAAATAGTTGAAGTTTTAACAAAAATTTATTCAAAAAATGGTGAATCCTTTTCTAAATCCCAGATCCAAAGAGTGATTAATCATATAAAAAAAGAGACACTTTTTGATAAAAAAGTTATGAAAGCATTAGCAAATGAGCTCAGAGGTATAGATTTAAAAGATAGGCTTATTAGTATTGAGCTTTCAGCTGTTAGTTTAAGGAATGCTAAATTTAAAGATTTTTTAGAGGAGCTCTTTTTAGAAACAAAGTTAAATCCAAACAGTTTTGTATTGGAGTTTAGTGAAAAACATAGCTATGAAGATATGAAGAGATTTAAAAATATTTTAGAGCAATATAAACAGATGGGGTTTAAAATAGCTCTTAGAAATTTTGGAGGCAATAACTCTTCATTGGAGTATATTAAACACCTTCCTATAGATATTGTGAAGTTAGATATAGAGTTTACTAAAAATTTAGAAGATAGAAGATATAGAGAGATTTTAAAATCGTATGTATTGATGTTAAAGAGTTTAGATGTAAAAATTATGATAAAATTTGTTGATAAAATTGAGATAAAAAAGAGACTTGAAGAGTTTGAGTTTGATTATGTGCAGGGTTTTTTAATTTCAAAACCAAAAGATTTAAAGGAAATGTTATGAGATATGGTGAAAAAGAGATTGTTAAGTTTGATGTAGAGAGAGATTTAGAAATTTGGCCAAATAAACATAAAAAAAATTATGTTATAAAGATAACACTACCAGAGTTTATGTGTTTGTGTCCTAGGAGTGGTTATCCAGATTTTGCGACTATATATGTTGAGTATATTCCAAATGAGTTGGTAGTTGAGTTAAAGGCTATAAAACTCTATATAAATAGTTTTATGAATAAAAATATATCTCATGAAGATAGCATAAATGAGATATATGATGTACTATATAGTAAGTTAAAACCTAAATGGTTAAAGATTGTTGGAGATTTCAACCCAAGAGGAAATGTTCACACTGTCATAGAGATAGACTCAGATAAAATAGAGAAAGGTTAAATATGTTAAGTGCTTCACTAATAGAGCAGTTTTTTAGCTCAGCTTCAATACAGAGGTGGAATGATTATCCAAGAATGGTTGAATTAGTGGAGCTAGATAAGCAGGCTCACAAGTTTATAATCGCCTTTTTTATAGCAAATTTTGAAAAGGATAAAATCGATTACACTCATCTTATAGAGGCTGGAATTTTTGAGTTCTTAAGAAGGGGAGTTGTAACAGACATAAGACCGGATGTCTTTAGAAAAGCTCTTCAAAAAAAAGAGAAAGAGATAAACGAGTGGGTCTTAGCAAAACTACATGATAAGCTTATAGATATAGAAGATGGAGAGTTTTACAAAAGATTTAAAAACTACTTAAATGATTCTTCTATGTATAAAAAGGAGAGATTTATCCTAAAAGCAGCATCTTATCTTGCAACTAGGTGGGAGTTCTCCATAGTTTATCAAACGAGCCAATTTTTAAGTGGCATAGAAAAAGTAAAAGAGGCAGTTGAAGAGGAGATTGAGGATTACTATGAGTTAATAGGGGTTAGAAAGATAGCTCTCAATAAAAAGTTGGCAAAAGTAATAGATTTAAGTGGGAGATTAAGGTTTCAAAAAAGATGGGCTCAAACCCCAAGGATTCCAGAAACTTCAGTCTTAGGCCATATGCTTATAGTTGCAATTTTAGGCTATTTTTACTCTCTACGCATTAAGGCTTGTTCTAAAAGGCTTCAAAATAACTTCTATTGTGCACTCTTTCACGATTTACCAGAAGCGCTAACAAGAGATATAATAAGTCCAGTAAAATACTCTGTAAGTGGCTTAGATGATATTATAAGTGAGTATGAGATAGATATGATAGAGGATGAAATACTTCCATATATTCCTTCAAATATGCAATCTCACTTCAAATACCTCCTAGGTCTCTATGGAGATAATCAAAAGGATGAATTTCTAAATAAAATAAATGAAAAAAAGATCATAATAGTAGATACTCTCTCAACATATAATGAAGATAGATTCAATGCGATTGATGGAGTAGCCCTAAAAAATTGTGATAGACTATCAGCCTTTATTGAAGCTGTGCTTTCTATTGCTCATGGTGTTAAATCTAAAGAGTTAATTCAAGGTAAGGAGCATATAAAATCTACACTAAAAGTAAAAGGAAAGGTCGAAGGTCTTAATTTTTGTAAATTAGCTTGTGAAATAGAGGAATATCTTATAAATTGAGATAAAATTTAAGACCCTCCTTCAGATTACTGCGGCACATGAAACTCAAAGAGTGCTCTGCTGTGTTCCCACCCTGAAGCGTTGCTCTTTGAGACCATTGCACAGGTCTAAAGGAAGGCGAGCATAATTATACCAAAAAAAGATATTTTTTATCTTAAGGAAATGTAATGACATTAAAAAAACTAAAAACTATGTTCCTATCTTTTTTTAGAGAACTTTTTGTTCATCACCATAGATCATTGGAATTTAGAGCAAAAGTGTTTGCATCTATGATAGCGACAAATGAGGTAGATGATGAAAAAGAGTATGAAATTTTAAGAGAGATTGCAAAAGAGATTTATAAAGATGATGAGTATAGGGTTGATGTATTGGTTCATACGACAAAGGAGTATGTAGATAAAATTATTAGAAAAAACTCTTTAGATATTGATAGGTTACTTTTGGATATAGATAAAGAGTTAAAAAAACATAAAAGATATATTAAAAAAATAAATTTAGAACATTTAAAGAGATTTTATGAATTAGATACAGATAATGAAGACAAATTTATTTTGCAAACTAGAATTTTAGAATTTTTTGAAAATGAATTGAAAAGTAGGGGTATGCTAGATTGATTTTTTTAAAAATAGAAAAAATATTAAAGAAATTGCACATACAATTATAATTGAAGCTCCAGATGATATATCGAGTTTATAAGATATAAAGAGTCCAATAAGTGTAAAAAATGATGATATTATAGCTGATAAGAACATCATACTATAAAGGGAGTTAGATAGCTTTTCTGCTATGTATATGGGGATTGTCAAAAGTGCAATTACAAGTATGAGTCCTACAACTTTTATAGCAATAACAACTGTTAAGGCTGATAATATTAAAATAAGTGTGTAGAAAAATTTTACTGAAATGCCTCTTAATTTTGCATATTCAGAGTCATACGAGACAGCTAAAATATCTCTATAAAAGAGTGTGATGATAAAAATTATAAATGCTGTCAAAGCAGACATAAAATATAAATCTTCATTGCTAACAGCTAAAATTGAGCCAAATAGATAACTCATTAGATCAACATTATAACCTGGAGTTAAATCAATAAGAATTATTCCTATTGCCATACCAACTGCCCAAATTAGTCCTATAAATGTATCTAGCCTATCTTTTTGATTTATTGTAATATATGCTATTAGTAGTGCAGCCAATACACTAAATAGTGAGGCCCCTAAAAAGATAGGAATTCCAAGGTAAACTGCTAAACCTATTCCTCCATATGAGGTATGAGCAATCCCTCCTGCTAAAAAAACCATTCGATTGACTACTATTAGTGAGCCAATAATTCCAGAAGCTATGCTAACTAAAATACCAGCAATTAGAGCATTTTGGATAAACTCATAATTTAAAAGTTCAATCATTTCTCTTACCTAGCATTTGCAAAAGTTCTACTTCACAGAAATGTTTATCTTTTGTAAAAAATCTTTTTTGATTTTTAACATTGTGAAAAGATAGATGTTTATTGATATGGGCTACTATAGTTGCATACTCTAAAATTATAGATATATCATGACTTACCACTACAATAGTCATGTATTTGTTCAATTTTTGCAATAGCTCATAAATCTCCCTTTGTCCCTTTACATCGATACTAGAAGTAGGTTCATCTAAAAACATAATTTTTGGGTGTGAACATAGAGCTCTTGCTATCATTACTCTTTGTCTTTGCCCTCCTGAGAGTGTACCTATTTTTCTATTTTCATATTCTAGCATTCCAACTTTTCTAAGTGATTCTCTTGCACACTCAATCTCCTCCTTTTTATACCCAATAAGAGGTTTTTTGGTGCTAGTATGTCCCATCATTACTACCTCTATAACTTTTATAGGAAAATTAATATTTATATTGGTATTTTGTGGAACATATCCTAAATTGTTTAGATTTTTTTCTGGTTTTTTACCAAAAAGTTTTATCTCACCTTTAAGTGGTTTTAATATCCCCACCATAAGTTTTAAAAGAGTACTTTTTCCACCTCCATTTGGTCCAATTATTGCCAAAAATTCTTTCTCTTCCACTTCTAAATCTACTTTTTCTAAAACTAATTCCTCTTCATATTTAAAGGATAAATTTTTAATTTCAATTACATTCATCTGACAGATTTTGCTAATTTAATTAGATTTTTTGACCACTCTTTACTAAGCGGAGAAATTTTAACCACCTTTATATTTAACTCTTTAGCTAGCATTTTAGCAACTTTATTTGAAAATTCAGGCTGTACTATTATGGATTTAATTTTTTCTTTTTTTGCAATTTCTATAATTTTTATCAAAGTTTTTGGTTTAATACTCTTTCCTTCAACTTCAACTGGCACTTGGACTAATCCATACTCTTTTGCAAAATATCCCCAAGATGGATGAAAGACCATAAATTTACTACCTTTCTTAACATTTTTTAAAATATTTTTTATATTACTATCAGTTATGTCTATTTTGGTTAAAAATTTTACTAGATTTTCTTTATAAAAATTTTTATTTTTGCTATCAATGTCCACAAAAGCTGTATAAATTTTTTTTGCTATTACTTTTACATTTTTTGGACTAAGCCATATGTGTGGGTCATAATTTTGATGATTATGATCATGCTCATTATGATTTTGCATATGAATTTTTTTTATTCCTTCATCGAGATGGATAATTTTTAAAGATTTATTTTGATTTTTAAATCTTTTTGTCCAAATTTTATCAAATTCAACTCCTATAGCAAAATAAAGTTTTGCATTTGCTATACTTACCATTTGAGATGGTTTAGGCTCATAGGTATGTGGCGACTTGCCTGGTTTTATCATCAGGGTGATTTGAGCATTATCCTTAGCAATTTCATTAACAAAAGTTACTAGTGGTTGTATGCTAACAACTGTGTTTATATTAGTAGCATTTAAATATAAAGATGAAAGAAAAATTATAAAAATCAATCTATTTAACACAAAATACTCCTCACAATATCAAAATTCAGAAGTATATTACTTAAAGACTCAAAAAATTCATTGAAGTTTTAAGATTGTATTGTTCTGATATAAATGGCAGAGAGGAAGGGATTCGAACCCTCGAAGGCTTGCACCTTACACGCGTTCCAGGCGTGCTCCTTCAACCACTCGGACACCTCTCTATTTTATTTCGGGAGGGTATTGTATCTATTTTCCACT
This sequence comes from Sulfurospirillum sp., assembly GCA_026988125.1. GTDB lineage: Bacteria > Campylobacterota > Campylobacteria > Campylobacterales > Sulfurospirillaceae > Sulfurospirillum_A. Next base: position 2,013 of record JALSLU010000024.1, on the reverse strand, counting down.
TAGACACTCTTTACAAATTACTTCAAAATTTAGAGTTGCATCTATGATTTTATCATTTGTCAGAGATTGTATATTTTTAACAATATCTTGAGTATCAATTTTAAAATCTTCAATTTTTCCACACTCTTTACAAATTAAGTGAGCATGTTTTTCTTTGTTTATTTCAAAATAATCTTTTGAATTTGTAATTTTTACCTCACTAACTACATTTTTTTTAATCATCTCATTTATATTTCTATAAATAGTTGATAAAGATAGTGTTGGAAAGTTTACCTTGGTGTATTTTTCAATCTCTTCTAAAGTTACATGACCATACATCTCTAAAGTATTAAGAATTGATAGTCTTTGTGGTGTTGCTTTTAAGTTATGTTTTTTTAAAATTTCTACATGTGTCACTATTGTGCCTTTTTAATTTGATGTTGTTATTTTAGCACAAACAACAATTTTTTGCAACAAATAGAAAAAAGATTTTAAAGAAAGATTTGTAAATTCGTTTTTATAGGAAATCTGTTTAGGAGTGTGTGTGATAAGAATGACAGAATTACAAAATGTAATACCCAAAAAACGAATTTACAACAATATTCAATTACTCGGAGAAGATGAATAATTAAAAGTAATGGAATTATAATATAAAAATTTTTAAAAAAATTGTCCTAAGTCAAGAATTATGTTAAACTAAAATAATGCAATATGACTTCTGAAAATGGTACTTAATGATGAGTGCTAATTTGGTGAATCCTATTGCATAATTTGGGTTAAAATTAAGAGGTGAAAAAATGCATAAAAGATATAAAAGATTTTATATTAGATTGATAGTTGGAGGAGTTTTTATATTGGCTATTCTTATTAGTAGTATCCTAAGCAGAGTTCTGAACTGAGTTTTATTTTTTTTTCAAGTGGACTTGGACCAAAATATTTGCACTTCTCAACATATATTTGGTAACTATAATCTAACTTAAGATCATCATAAAATTTTTTTAAATTTACAAATTTTATGCGGCATATCTCTATAATTTCTAGTTTGTAGTATAGTTTTGAATTATTACTTTTAATAAGATGAGATGGAGCAAGGCCTGTAAACTTACAAAACGCTGATGCTGTTACTAAACCATTTAACTCCTTACAAGAAGATGCCAATTTTTTATATTTTTTTAGAATAGTTTTTTTGTTTAAAAAAACTACTCTACTACCAATATATTTTGCAGCAATTACATCCTTCCAAAATCTATAGCTGTTTGAAGATATATCTGCTTTTGTACATAACTCTTTATTCAGGATAAAATTATCTAAAAACTGATTATGAGATAGTAGATACATTTGCATAATTTTCCTTTTTAGAGGTACCCTTAATTAATAACTGACCTTACGCACTATAAACACACCTAGGCAGAATGAGAAAGCACTATATGCAAGGCAGTTTACTTTTAGCGTAGCCAAAGCTACAGTGAAAGTAAACTAACGAAGCAGATGGTGCTTTATCATTCTGTCCGTAGGATGATAAAATTTGCACCCTACTGCTGCGTCAGCATAGCTTTATAGTAGAATAACTACAATTTTGCTATACTTCCTTGCATTAGAGTACAACTTTTATCACCTAGGTGTATTTATAGTGCGTAAGGTCAGTTAAAATGTTAAATCAATCTTTGAAATCTAAATAAGCGACTTTACAAGTCAGGATAACTTTAAAAGATATTAACTATCTATAAAGTTAAAAATTAATCAACACTCCAGTTGATAGTCTAGATTCAAACTAAGATTGAAGTTTTCTTTATAGCTTTGTCTTTTAAGACTTAGCCATATAGAGCTTTTGTTTATGATTATGTATTGTATGACATTATCATACAGAAGTTTACTTCGTGCTTTAGTGAGATGAATTTAAAAGGAGCATTGCTTCTTTTAAAGAAGACAATTTAATGGAGAGTTTGATCCTGGCTCAGAGTGAACGCTGGCGGCGTGCTTAACACATGCAAGTCGAACGATGAAGCTCTTGCTTGCAAGAGTGGATTAGTGGCG
>JALSLU010000023.1 GCA_026988125.1 Sulfurospirillum sp. | reverse complement strand
CTGCATTCATAGCATCACTTACGCTATCAAAAACTCCCATAAGGCTTTTTTGCAGTTTTGGTTTTGAGATAAGCTTTAGAGTTATCTCAGTAATACAGCCTAAAGTCCCCTCGCTTGCTATCATGACTCCTGTTAGATTGTAACCTGCTACATCTTTTATGGTTTTTTTACCTGATCGAATTATGCTACCATCTGGCAAAACAAATCTCATAGCCATTACATAGTCTTTTGTTATGCCATACTTTGCGGCTCTCATACCACCTGCATTCTCGCTTACATTTCCACCTATAGTAGAGTACTTTTCACTTGCTGGGTCTGGTGGATAAAATAGCCCAACCTCTTCAACAGTCTTTTGTAGATCCATGTTTATTACACCAGGTTGAACTACTGCTACCATATTTTCTAAATCTATCTCTAAAATTTTATTCATATGTTTTTCATAAGCTAAGATAATTCCGCCACTACTTGGCAAAGAGCCTCCTGTGAAGCCACTTCCCGCACCTCTTGGAGTTATGATTATGTGGTGCATGTTGCAATACTTTAGTATGTTGCTAACATCTTGCTCATCTCTTGGAAATATAACCAAATCTGGCTCGTATTTGTTTCTTGTTGCATCATAAGAGTAGGCTATGAGATGCGCTTTGTCACTGTAAACATTCTCTTTTCCTACTAACTTTTCAAAATATTCTATATGTTTTTTATCCATTTTACCTACCTATTAAATTTCTATAGTATGAGTTGTAATCATCAATTTGGCTACTTCCCCATTTTAACCAACTAGACTCTATTCCTTTAACTCTTGTGTAGAATGGAACTTGAGCAATTTTTATATGTCCACCCTTTAATGTTTTTACCACTTTGAAGTTATTACAATCTACAAAATATGCATTTCTCTCAAGTGCAAAGAGTATTAAACCAGTTGAGTTTAGGCTACAAACTTTTTGAAATATTTCTCTATCGGGATTTGGTCTATACTCTTTTGCTAAGTATGCTCCAACAAGATCTGGATGAACCCATTCAATTTGTTTGAAATGTTTTGTAATTTCATCATAAACTTTGTAGTTAGGTGCTACTATAAGTGCCCTATCATATAGATAATTTAGTGTTACTCTGTCTCCAACTTGAGGTAAAATTCCTGGCTTTGGAAAAGCGCTTTGTGCAGCATATTTAAAGACTTCAAATCTTATAGTAGCTCTATCTCCCTCTTTTTTGACTACATCGGCTCTAGCAACAATTGTAGATATGCCATCTTTAAACTTATGTGTTACAATTCCCGAAGAGCCTACAACTATCTTGTCACTGTTTTTTATTGTGGCATATCTGCCGTTTATATCTAGTATCTTTGTATCAAATTTATCAAATATAGACTCTGCACTTAAACTACAAGTAATAAAAAGTGTAAAGACCATGACTAATAATTTACGCAATGGAACTCCTTTTGCTTTATTTAGGAGTGATTATACTACAACACTTTTTAAACTATGGTTAGGTAGTTATAAGAATTTTTTAGATAAAATTGTCTTTTTTTAAGGAATGGATTATATGTTTAAATTTATATTTACGATAGTTTTTATTTCATTAAATCTTCTCTCCTCGACGCTAGTTGAAAAAAGATGGCCAAAGGGAGAAACTTTTTTAACTTTTTTAGAAAAAAATAGACTACCACTTAGTATATATTACAACTTAGATAAAGAAGAACAAGAGTTGGCAACTGAAATTATATCGGGTGTTAAGTTTCAAATCTTAAGAGATGAAAATGGTAAGCTTGAGCAAGCTCTCATACCAATTGGTGAAGAGCTGCAACTTCATCTAATCAAATTAAAAGATGGTTACAAACTAATAACTACTCCAATATCTTTTCAAGAAGAGGACAAAAAAGCAACTATAGAGGTTACTAGTTCTCCATACCAAGACATTATAAAACAAACCGGCAACTATCTATTAGCTCATGAATTTATGCAGGCTTTTAAAAATAGTGTAAACTTTAAAAGGCTTAGAAAGGGTGATCGAGTAGTTATATTTTATAAAAAGAGGATTAGGTTGGGTCGTCAATTTTCTCCGCCAAAAATAGAGGCTGCTATGGTTGAGATAAGAGGTAGAAAAAACTATGTTTTTAGATATAACAATGGAAGGTATTATGATGATAAAGGAAAAGAGGTTGAGGGCTTTTTTCTAGCTAAACCAGTTAATTATAAAAGAATTTCATCAAGATTTACATATAAAAGGTGGCATCCTATTTTGAAAAAATATAGAGCCCACCTTGGAGTTGACTTTGCAGCAAATCCAGGAACTCCAGTAAGAGCAGCAGGAAGAGGAAAGATAATATATAGAGCTAGAAAAGGTGGATATGGAAAAACAGTTATAATAAAGCATGATAACGGGTATAAAACACTATATGCTCATATGAGAGCTTTTAATAAGCATGCAAAAAGAGGAAAATGGGTAAAAAAGGGGCAAATTATAGGTTATGTAGGAAGTACTGGTTTAAGCTCAGGTCCACACCTGCATTTTGGGCTTTATAAGAGAAATAGAGCTGTAAATCCATTTAGTGTTGTAAAGGTTACAAAAAGTAGATTAAGTGGGAAAAAGAGAAAAGAGTTTTTTGTGCAAATGAAAAAATATAAAGATGAAATTGAAGTTGCTCTAAAAGAGAAATACAGTCCAAAAAAGATAGAGAGTTTTGATTATATAGTAAGTTTAGAAAAACCTATACTAGATAAGGTGAGTAATTAATGCCAAAAAATTCAAAAGAGTATAAAGAGGCAAAAGAGTTTTTAGAACTTTTTTTAGAAGAAAAATTTGAAAAAGAGATTTCTGCTTCTGAAGTTGCCAAATACTTAAAAACTATAAAACAGATTGATGAAGATGAGTTTATTGAAATTTTAAAAAAGATTCCAGATGAATTTTTGGGTGATGTTGTTTTAGAACTTCCTGAACACTATATAAAGCCTATTATAGAGCATATCTCTTGTGAAAAGCTAACTCACGCTATAGAGGATCTTGAGAGTGATGATGCTACAGATTTGATCCAAGAGATTGAAGAGGTAGATGAGGAAAAAGCTAAAGAGATAATCTCAAACTTAGATAAAGAGTACCAAGAAGATATTAAAAAACTTAAACAGTATGATGAAAATCAAGCTGGTGCCTATATGCAAACAGAGGTCTTTACGGCCTACCACAATGAAAAAATTGCTGATGCTATTGAGAGATTGAAAAAGTTAAAAAGAGAGGGTGAGTTAGAAAATATACATCAAGTTTATGTCTTGGGAAAATTAGATAGATTGATGTATGCTATATCTCTTGAAGATTTGATTACTTTTGATTTTGAAAGAACCTTTGCACAGGAGTTAGAGGGTAAAGAGGAGGAGTATAAAGCTAGATTTGTTCATGATGATGAAGAGATAGATAAAGTTGTAGAGCTTTTTGAAGACTATGATTTAAGCTCACTCCCAATTGTTGATTATCATGGAAAGATTTTGGGAAGAATTACTGCTGATGATATTCATGACATTATTCAAGAAAGAGCAACAGAGCAGATCTATAACTTGGCCGGAGTTGATGATGAGGCTGAGCATGAAGACAATTTAATTGAAGCCGGAAAATCGAGGGTAGTTTGGCTATTTGTAAATTTACTAACTGCCATTTTAGCTTCAGTTGTAATTGGAATGTTTGAAGGAGTCTTAAGCTCCTATGTAGCATTAGCAGTACTTATGCCAATTGTAGCCTCTATGGGTGGAAATGCTGGTACACAATCTCTTACTATTATGGTTAGACAGCTAGCAATTGGTGAGATAGATAGGCAAAATGTAAAAAGTGCCATAAAAAAAGAGGTTATTATCTCCTTGGTAAATGGTCTAATTTTTGCCATAACAATAGGAGTTATAGCCTATGTTTGGTTTGGTGATACAAAGATAGGCTTTGTTATAGCAGCCTCAATGCTTATAAATCTTCTTTGTGCAGGTTTGGTTGGAGCTTTGGTTCCACTTGGCTTAAAAAGATTTGGAGTTGATCCTGCTGTAGGGAGTACGGTTATACTCACAACGGCAACAGATGTTATTGGTTTTTTGAGTTTCTTGGGACTTGCTAGTTTAGTGCTGATGTAAGGAAAGTAGCAATGAAACACGAAATAGAGTTTTTGGGCATAGAAGAGTGTATAGATTCAAACTTTGTAAAAGCAAAGAGTATGCTTTATATACAAAATGGTGTAAAAAAAAGATGGGACTTTGTTAAATCTCACGATAGTGTTGCCATACTACTTTATCATAAAGATAGAGACTCTTTTGTTTTTGTAAAACAGTTTCGCCCAACAATCTTTTTGAGAAATCAAGATGGATTTACTTATGAGCTTTGTGCAGGGTTAGTAGATAAAGAGATGAGTCTGAAGCAGATTGCAAAAGAGGAGATAGAGGAGGAGGTCGGATTTAGTGTACCAATGGATAAAATCAAAAAGATAACCTCTTTTTACACTGCTGTTGGATTTGCAGGAGGAAAGCAAACTCTTTATCATGCCTCTTTGGATGATAGTATGAAAATTAGTGAAGGTGGTGGCATAGATAACGAGTTTATAGAGGTTGTGTATATCCCAAAAGATGAAGTTCTTAGTTTTATGGAAAATGAAGAGATCGTTAAAACATCAGGGCTTATGTTCGCTCTTATGTGGTGGTTTGCTAATCAATGAATCTTTTGGTTAAATCTTGGTAGCTATCTATCCTTCTATCTCTTAAAAATGGCCAAATTCTTCTAACATCTTCGCACTTTTTTAAGTCTATATTGCAGATTATTATCTCCTCTTTGTCGGATGATGCTTTTGCTAAAAATTCACCTTGTGGACCAACTACAAATGAGTTTCCCCAAAATCTAATTCCATCTAATACATTGTGATCATCTTTTTCAAAACCGACTCTATTAACAGCGACTAGTGGAAGTCCATTTGCTATGGCATGTCCTCTTTGAACTGTTATCCAAGCTTCAAGTTGTCTCTGTTTTTCTTCATTACTATCTTCATCAAACCAGCCAATTGCGGTTGGGTATATAAGAATGTCCGCACCTTTTAGTGCCATAAGTCTAGCAGCCTCAGGGTACCACTGATCCCAGCAAATCAAAACTCCTAAGTTACCAACACTTGTTTTTATAGGATTAAATCCTAAATCTCCTTCGCAAAAATAAAACTTTTCATAAAATCCTGGATCATCAGGAATGTGCATTTTTCTATACTTACCAGCGATGCTTCCATCTTTTTCAAAAACAACTGCTGTGTTGTGGTATAGTCCTGGCGCTCTTTTTTCAAATAGTGAGGTTACCAAGACAACTTCATGTTTTTTAGCAACTTTTGACCATAGTTCAACATCTTTTTTAAAACATGTTACAATATCAAAGTTTTTTATATCTTCATTTATACAAAAGTATCTACTTTGATGAAGTTCTTGTAGAAGAACTAACTTAGCACCTTTTTTTTTAGCCTTTTGTATAAGTTCTATTGTCTTTTTTATGGTGCTTTCTTGATTTTTTTTGTAAGCTTGTTGAATAAGTGCTATTTTTAGCATAGGTACCCTAAATATTTTTGTAAAATCCTATCATTTTTAACTTTATAAAGCAATTATAAAGGTTTATCTAATTATAATTACGATAATTATTATCAAAAACAGGAGTTGCTTGTGATGAGGTTGGTAGATTTAAAAGAGGGTCAAGAGGCATTGGTTGTTAGGATTGATGCTGATGAAGATTTGAAAAGAAGGTTTGCTTCTTTGGGGCTTAGAAGGGGATCACAAATTGTTATAAAAGCCTTTAGTTTAAATAAGTCGACCATTGAGATAAAGATTGGCTCAACTCTTTTAGCACTAAGAAAAGAAGAGGCAGATAAAATTCAAGTGAAGGTTATGGAAAAGATATGAAAAGTTTAGTTGTTGCCTTGGTTGGGCAGCCAAATGTTGGTAAAAGTATGCTTATTAATGCAATTTCAGATGCAAGATTAAAAGTTGGTAATTTTTCTGGGGTTACGGTTGAGAAAACAGAAGTTAGTTTTGAGTTTCAAGGTGTAGCTATTAGAATCGTTGATCTACCAGGGACATATTCATTAAATGATTACACTCAGGATGAAAGAGTTACTAAAAATTTTTTAGAAAATGAAGAGTATGACATCATCGTAAATGTGGTTGATGCTACAAATTTAGAGAGAAATCTTTTTTTGACTACACAACTTTTAAGTTTAGATAAAAAGATGATTGTAGCACTAAATATGATGGATGAAGCTAAAAAAGAGGGAGTTTGCATAGATGAAAAACAGTTGGGAAATATCTTAGGTGTCCCTTGTGTAAAAGTTTCAGCTGCTACTAAAAGGGGGATTGGAAAACTTTTAAACCGTATAGTAGATATGGTTCATTTTAAATATGAAGGCTCAAAATTAACCTTTAGTGAACCAGTTGAGGAAGAGATTGAAAAGATTGTTAATTTTTTAAAAGAAAAGAGATACAAAGGTGATGAAAATTATAGAACTTTAGCACTAAAACTACTTGAAGAGGATAAAAAGACATATAAAAAACTTCATGATGAGCCAATTTGGATAGAGCTTCTTCCTATAATTAGGGAGGCATTGAATCATCTTTACATACACTATGATACTAAAGATTTGAGTGAAATTTTTGCTCTAGAGAGAGCTGCTTTTGCTAAAGGTGCAGTTATGGAGACTGTGAGGTTTGAAAAAAAAGATGTAAAAAACTTTACAGAAAAAATTGATTCTATACTTCTTCATAAGTTTTGGGGAATCCCAATATTTCTTTTATTTATGTGGACTCTGTTTCAGTTAACTTTTGAGATAGGCTCAATTCCAATGGAGTGGATAGATACTTTTTTTGTTTTACTCTCTGATTACATAAAAGTAGTTTTTGGAGATGGTGCGTTGGGTTCACTATTGGCTGATGGTATTATAGGTGGTGTTGGCTCGGTTATATCTTTTTTGCCAAATATCATGATACTATTTTTAGGAATTGCTCTTTTGGAGACTACAGGATATATGAGTAGAGTAGCCTTTTTGTTAGATGGTTTTTTTCATAAATTTGGTTTACATGGAAAAAGTTTTATACCACTTGTAACTGGCTTTGGCTGTTCAGTTCCAGCATATATGGCTGCTAGGACATTAAAGAATGATAAAGATAGACTTATAACACTGTTTATAATTGGTTTTATGAGTTGTGGAGCTAAGCTTCCGGTTTATGTTTTGTTTGCAGGAGCATTTTTTGGTCAAGAGAACGCGGGAAATGTACTCTTTGCTATATACATATTTGGTGCAATTCTTGGGCTTTTTAGTGCAAAAATTTTAAAAGTTGTCGTTTTTAGAGGGAAGGATGAGCCCTTTGTTATGGAGATGCCAAAGTATAGACTGCCATCATTTAAACTCATATGGCATACAGTTTTTACAAAATCTATAATGTACTTGAAAAAAGCTGGTACTTTTATACTTGGAGCAAGTGTTATCATATGGTTTAGTGTTAACTACCCTAAGCAGCCAAAATTAGAAGAGGAGTATGCTAGTAGAATTGAAACAATGCAGGATGAAGCTCAAAAGAGTAAGCTTTTAAATGAATTAAATCAAAAAAAATTAGAGTATAGCTATCTTGGAGAAGTTGGAAAAATAACTCAGCCATTTTTTACTCCATTAGGATTTGATTGGAAGCTCAGTGTCTCTTTAGTAAGTGGACTTGCTGCAAAAGAGATAGTTGTTTCGACTTTGGGTATATTGTATGCTTTGGGAGAAAATGTGGATGAACAAGATAGGAGTCTAATAAAAAATATAAAAAACAATATAGAGTTTCCTGTTGCGGTATCTTTTATTCTTTTTATTATGATATATCTCCCATGTTTTGCAGCTTCTATTGTTTTTGCTAAGGAGGCTGGAAGTTATAAATATCTTGTTTATCTATTTGTTTTTACAACTTTAGTTGCTTGGATTGTTTCATTTGTTGGGTTACATGTAGCCAGGTATCTTACTTAACGGAGGGAGAAATCCCTCTATATCTAGTGGTGACTTTTATTTTTGAGTTGAATCATCGTATGGGTCTAGATGGGAATTTATAACCCACTCCTCTTTAGGATCAATTTGCTCAATTTTCTCTTCGATTTTATCTGCTATATTGTGAGCTTCCATAAGAGAAATTTTTTCATGAAATACTAAGTGTACATCCACAAAATTTGTATTTCCTGAGCGTCTTGTTTTTAGATAGTGATAGTCATTAAGTTCAGAGCAGTTATCTAGTATATCTTTGATCTTTTGTACAGTCTCTTCATCTAGTGCAGCATCTAAAAGTATATATACACCCTCTTTGATTATATCATATGCTGAGTAGATAATGTATATAGCTATGATTCCACCAGCAATAGAGTCTATAATTTCATATCCCGTTTCATAAACTAAAAACAGAGATACCAAAATAGCTCCATTTGTCAAAACATCAGTTTTGTAGTGAAGAGCATCCGATTTGATTACTAAACTATTGGTTTTTTTAGCAACATAGTTTAAAAAGAGAACCAAGGCAATAGTTATAACTAAAGATATGCCCATAACCATCATAGACTCACCTAGGTAGTTTGTTGTTTCACCTACATATGCTTTTTTGATAGCATGGTACATGATATAACAACCACTTGTAGCAATTATGGTTCCCTCTATAACAGCAGCTAGAGCTTCAATCTTTCCTTTGCCATAGTTAAATTTTTCATCTGCCGGTTGTTCTGCTTTATTTATAGCAAAGTAGTTAAATGCTGAAATGATTAGATCCAAAACAGAGTCCACAGCACTTGCTAAAACTGCTACTGAGCCACTCATAATACCAATCACCACTTTTATGATTATAAGTAGTGTAGCAGTGGCACTACTTATAATAGTAGCCTTTTTTTGTAAAGTCATATTTTTACCTTAAATCCAAATTATACAATAGGATTCACTAAATTAGCACTTATAGCCTAGCCTATGGCATTTGTAAAAAATCATCGCCTAACCTTTTGGTTAAGCTCAAATTTTTTACAAACACCCTAAACTAGGCTATAAGCACTACTTGAGCAAATTCTATTGCATAATTTGGGTCAAAATTTTTTTATGATTTTACTACAATAAGGATAAAAGTAAGTTAAGAGAGGGCAAAATGCGAGGAGGTTGCTTGCTGTTGTTACATTTTGCCCTCATAATAAGTTGGTTACAGTGTAATTTTATCAATTTTTTTATAAAATTTTATTTATTGTTACAATTTAAAACTAAAAATATATAAAATGTTTAGTTTTGTATCATATTTGAACTTGCGCAGTGTAAACTACCATGTTCCCTTATAAAAACTGTTGCATCAACCTTTATTATTTTTTTGTTTGAAATATGGTTTGAGAGTATTTCAAATGCTAGATTATCATTTTTTTCATCTTGATATGTTGGCAAAATTAGGGCATCGTTTAAAAAAAGAAAATTTATATAAGTTGCTGGTAATCTATGATCGTTAAAGTAATGAGCTTTTGGTATGGGTAGTGCTACTAAGTTAAAACCTGTTTTTTTAAGTTCATCTTCCATCTTTTTTAGCTCTTCGAAATGTTCATCATTTTTATCATAACACTTTATATATGCTATTGTATTTTCATCTATAAATCTTGCTAAGGTATCTATGTGGGAGTCAGTATCGTCCCCTGCTAGAGATCCATGATTTAGCACTATGAGTTTTTTTAAATCAAAAAAATTGATAAGTTTTTTTTCTATTTCATCTTTTGTTAAATGGGAGTTTCTATTTACATTATAAATACATTTTGAGGTTGTAAGTAGAGTTCCTTTTCCATTTGAGTCTATACTACCGCCCTCTAAAATAAAATCAATATCTACTAAATTTTTTTTATGAAATTTTTTATTGAAGTCATTATCTAAATTTGAGGAAAATTTATCTCCCCAGGCATTAAATTTAAAGTTATAATATTTTAATTTACTATCTTCAAAAACATTTATAGCCCCAAAATCTCTAATCCATGTATCATTAGTTTTTATGTTTATAATCTCTATATCTTTAAAATCTATAAAATGTTTTTTGAAGCTATCAAAATCATCACATACAACATAGCATTTTTGAAATTCTTTTATGGCATTTATAAACTTTACATAGCTTTGTTGTATCTCACTAAGAGAGTGATACCAATCTAAATGTGAGAATGTAGGAAAAACAACTATAGTTGCTTCTTGTTTCTCCCACTCAGATGGAAGTCTTTTTTTCAAACTAGTACTCCTTGATTTTTTGTAAATTATATCTAATTTGGTATAATTTACGCTAGGATGGGTATATCTATGTTTAAAAAAGAGAATAGACAAAGCTTAAATCAGATGAATCTCATTGCAATTGTTTTTGCTGGTGTATTTGCTTTTAGTTCAGCTTTTATTGTTATATTTAATGAATTATTAGAATTTGAAAAGGATCTAAAAAAAACAGAGAAGGATTTTTTGCAAAATCAAAAGAGAAAAATTGTAGATGAAGTTAAAGTTTTAAGTAGGTTTATTGAGTATAAAAATAAAAAATTAAAAGCAAATTTTTCAAAAGCTATAGCTGAAGAGATAAAGGTTTTGGTTGATTATGGTGGTAAAAGTAATTATGTATTTGTATATGATAGTAAAGGAAATATCATATATGAAACATTTCCTCACTCGAAAAAGAATATATATAATTTTTTAAAAATAGCGAAGGATGGGGGAGGTTTTGTAGAGTTTAGCACATTTAATAAGATTCAAAATATAGCCTATGTAAAACATTTAAATGGAGTAGATTGGGTAATTGGAAGTGGAGTTCGCATAGATGATATAGATAAACTTCTAAGTCAAAAAAGAGAACAGCATAAAAATAAAATTTCTGGTTTTATTTTAAAAATAATTACTTTAACTCTATTTTTATATTTAGCTAGTATAGTCAAGTATAGGTATATTACAGAAAAAATTACAAAAGAGATAAAATTTATAGTTGAGTCTTTAAAGAGAGCTTCAAAAGAGTATGAACCTATAGATAGAGAGAAAATCAAGTTTACTGAGTTTAGAGAAATTACAGCTCATGTAAATCAAATGATATTAGAGATAAGAAAAAAACAGAGAGAGTTAAGAGAGATAAATCAAAATTTAGAAAGAATTATAAGTGAAAAAACAAAAAAGCTTGAGGAGTCAGTTGCATATACAAAGGAATTACTAAAAGAGCAGGATAAATTTTTAAAAAATGCAATTCATGAGATAAATACTCCTTTATCTATAATTCTAATGAATATAGATTTATATAATCTAAAATATGATAAAAATCGCTACCTAAACAAAATAGAGGCAGCAGTTAAAGTATTGGAAAATATATATGGAGATTTAAGTTTTATAGTCAAAAAGGATAAAATAGATAGCAATCTAGATATAATTAATTTTTCTGATTTTGTAAAAAATAGAGTAGAGTATTTTGATGAGGTTGCAAAAGGCAATAGTTTAAGTATAAAAAGTAGCATAGAAGATGATATTTATGTACTATTTAATGAGTTTGAATTGCAAAGATTGTGTGACAATAACATTTCAAATGCTATAAAATATAGCTTTCAAGAAGAGTCTATATATGTAAAACTATATAGAAATGGTGATAGTGTAACATTTGAAGTTGAAAATAAGGGAGAAGAGATTAAAAACCCTCAGAAGCTTTTTGATAGATATTATAGAGAAGATGATGCTAGAGGTGGGTTTGGAATCGGTTTAAATATAGTTTATGATATTTGTAAAAAAAATAGGATAAGGATTGAAGTGTATTCTCAAGACAATGTTACAAAATTTAAATATTTTTTTAATATTAGCAAAGAAGTTTAACAATGAAAATTTTGCTTTTAGAAGATGAGTTGATGCTAAGATGCTCAATAGAGGAGTATTTAGAGGCTCTAAATCATCAAATTGTTGGTTTTAGTAGTGGTTTGGATGCTTTAGAGAGTATAAAGAGGGAAGAGTATGATTTGCTTGTACTAGATATAAATGTTCCAAACTTAAATGGTTTAGACCTATTGGATAAGTTAAATAAGCTAGAAATTGTCACACCTACAATTTTTATTAGTGCTAATTTAGATATAGAAGATATTTCGAAAGCTTTTGATTTAGGAGCGTGTGACTATCTTAAGAAACCATTTCATTTAAAAGAGCTTGGAATAAGAATCGATAGGATTAAAAAGGAGAAAAAGATAGAGAGCAACTCTCATATGATTCTTAGCAAGAGGTATCACTTTTCAAAAAGAGAAAAAATTTTATATTTCAACAACAAGCCACAAGAACTTACTAAAAAACAGCTACAAATCTTAATTCTACTTTGTGAAAATATTGGAATAGTTGTGGATTTTGAAAAATTTAGAAGTTTTGTATGGAATGGAGAGTCTATAGACAATGCTACCATAAGGGCAGAGATAAGTAGATTTAGAAAATCTTTAAAAGAAGACTTTATTGTTAATGTTAAAGGAGTTGGATACAAAGTCAATAGATACTTTACATGTAAGTATTAGATTTTTACTATTTTTGAACTTATAAATCCTTTAAATGCTACAAATTTTCCCATATTTACTTTTATGATCTCTAATTTGAATTATACTTTGTATAATTGCTATGATAATGCTATGTAGATATATTAGAATGTGTAATACAAGGAGCTTTGATGACTCAAAATGAAATTTACAAAAAGGTTAAAGAACACAGTAAATTTAAAGAATTAGTAAAAAAAAGAGGAGCTTTTGTGAAGAGGCTTTCTTTGCTGATTTTTATTTTTTATTTTATTTTCATTTTGGCCATAGCTTTTTATCCAAAAGTTTTGGGAGTTACAGTAGGTGGTAGTCTTATAACAGTAGGAATTGTGCTTGGTATTTTTATAATAGTACTCTCTTTTTTAGTCGTTGGAATATATACAAAAAAAGCAAATTTTGAGTTTGATACACTTGTTGCACAGATTAAACAAGATATAAGGTTAGATGTTTGAAGTTTATAGTTTTTTATTATTTATTTTTTAACACTCTATATGCAAATGTTTCTTATTTTCAAGAGATAAATAGACCAGATGTTGGTATGTTTTTGCTATTTGTTTTTGCAACTTTGGGTATAACTTATTGGGCTGCAAAACGAACTAAAACGGCAAAAGACTTTTATTTGTCTGGGGGTGGAGTAACAGGACTGCAAAATTCTCTTGCAATTTCGGGTGATTATATGTCTGCAGCATCTTTTTTAGGGATTAGTGGTCTTGTTTATTTAAATGGTTTTGATGGTTTAATTTACTCAGTCGGATTTATAGTTGGATGGCCTATTATACTTTTACTTATGGCAGAACAACTAAGAAATTTAGGCAGATATACTTTTGTAGATGTTGTTTCGTATAGATTAAAAAAGGTACCTATAAGAATTTTAGCTTCTTGTAGTTCAATACTCATAGTTTTACTATATTTGGTTGCTCAAATGATAGGATCAGGTAAGCTAATTGAGATATTGTTTGGTATTCCATATGAGTTATCTGTAGTTATAGTTGGTATGTTAATAGTCATTTTGGTAACTTTTGGTGGAATGCTAGCGACAACTTGGGTTCAAATAGTAAAAGCGATTTTTCTTTTAAGTGGAGCAACATTCTTAGCTTTTATGATTATGTATAGAGTAGATTTTAGTATAGACACTCTATTTGAAAGAGCTGTTGAAGTTAGAAATTCTGCAGATATTATGTCTTCAGGGAATCTTATAAAAGATCCTATAAGTGCAATTAGTCTTGGTATTGCACTAATGTTTGGAGCAGCAGGATTACCACATATACTGATGCGATTCTTTACGGTTTATAATGCCAAAGAGGCTAGAAAATCTATATTTTATGCTACGGGATTTATTGGTTATTTTTATATTTTGACTTTTATTATAGGGTTTGGCGCTATAGTGTTTGTTTCAGGTAATAGCCAATACTTTGATCCAAGCAGTGGAAATATACTTGGAGGTCCAAATATGGTAGCAATGCACCTGAGTCATATTATTGGAGGAGATCTCTTTTTTGGTTTTATTTGTGCTGTTGCGTTTGCAACTATTTTGGCTGTTGTATCTGCTTTAACATTGGCAGGAGCTAGTGCAATAAGTAATGATTTGTATGTAAATGTTTTTAAAAAGGGGAGGGTAGATGAAGTAAAAGAGAGAATGATTTCGAAAATTTCTATTGTGATACTTGGGGTTTTGTCTATTATCTTGGGTATTACATTTGAAGAACAAAACATAGCCTTTATGGTAAGTTTAGCATTTGGAGTTGCTGCTAGTACAAACTTTCCAGTTCTGTTTTTATCGATTTATTGGAAAAATCTCACAACTAGAGGAGCAGTGATTGGTGGAACAATGGGGCTTATTAGTGTAACTTTACTTATAATCTTATCTCCAGTAGTTTGGGGAGAGATTATAAATAAGGATACATCAAAAGCGATTTTTCCATATGAGTATCCTGCATTGTTTTCAGTTAGTATCGCATTTTTGGGAATTTGGTTTTTTTCTATAACCGATAAAAGCAAAGATGCAATTTTGGAGAAAAAGATGTTTGAAAAGCAGTGGATTAAAAGTCAAATTGGAACAATAAATTAAAGAAAGGAAGGTAAAATGTCACAAATTTTTAAACCAAGTAGAGAGTTTAGCAAAGAGGCTAGAATTAAAAATATGTGCGAGTATGAAGAGTTATGCTTAGATGCACAAGAGGACTATGAGGGCTTTTGGGACAAATTAGCCAAAGAGAAGATTGATTGGATAGAGCCTTATGAAAAGGTTCTTGATGAGTCAAATGCACCATTTTATAAGTGGTTTGTTGGCGGAAAGCTAAATGTAACTCACCAGTGCCTAGGAAGACACTTAAAAACTAGAAAAAACAAAGCGGCTATTATTTGGGAAGGCGAGGATGGTAAAAAGAGAATCATTACCTATCTTCAATTGTTTTACAGAGTAAATAGAATGGCGAACCTGCTAAAAAATAAGTTTGGTATAAAAAAGGGTGATAGGGTTGTGCTTTATTTGCCAATGATTCCTGAGGCTGCTTTTGCTATGTTGGCTTGTGCTAAGATTGGAGCTATACACTCTATAGTTTTTGGTGGATTTTCAGCTGACGCTCTAAGAGATAGAATCCAAGATGCCAAGGCAAAGCTAGTTATAACTGCAGATGGTGCTTTTAGAAGAGGCAAGCCATATATGCTCAAACCTGTTGTTGATGAAGCTCTAAAAGAGGGTTGTGAGTGTTGTGAAAAGGTTTTGATAGTTCAAAGAAACTTTGAAGATATAGAGTATGTTGCAGGAAGAGATTATGTTTATAATGAGATGATTATGAATGAGTCACAGTATTGTGATCCTGAGCCAATGGACTCTGAAGATCCACTGTTTTTGCTTTATACTTCAGGAAGTACAGGAAAGCCAAAAGGGGTTCAGCATAGTAGTGCGGGCTATATTTTGTGGGCTCAATATACAATGGAGCATGTATTTGATGTAAAAGAGAATGATACTTTTTGGTGTACAGCTGATGTTGGTTGGATAACAGGACATACTTACATAGTCTATGGACCACTTGCTATGGGAGCTACAACTTTGATGTATGAGGGTGTTCCGGTTCATCCTGATGCTGGTAGATGGTGGCAGATGATAGAGGAGCACAGAGTAAATCAGTTCTACACTGCACCAACTGCTATAAGGCTTCTTCATAAAATTGGAGCCAATGAGCCTAAGAAGTATGATTTGAGTAGCCTAAAGGTACTAGGAACTGTTGGAGAGCCTATAAATCCAGATGCTTGGATGTGGTACTATAATGAGATAGGTGGAGGAAAATGCCCAATAGTAGATACATGGTGGCAAACAGAAACTGGAGGTCATATGATCT
Source organism: Sulfurospirillum sp. (assembly GCA_026988125.1). Classification (GTDB taxonomy): domain Bacteria; phylum Campylobacterota; class Campylobacteria; order Campylobacterales; family Sulfurospirillaceae; genus Sulfurospirillum_A. The sequence goes on along the minus strand of JALSLU010000023.1, from coordinate 7,967 downwards.
CTCCACTGCCAGGGGCTACTCCAATAAAACCAGGAAGTGCGACTTTTCCACTACCAGGAATTATGGCTGAGATTATAGATGAAGAGGGAAATCCTACTCCAAAGGGAGAAAAAGGGTTCTTGTGCATTACAAAGCCTTGGCCATCTATGATTAGAACTATTTGGGGTGATCCAGATAGATATGTAAAATCATACTTTGGAGATTGTAAAAAAGATGGCAAACCAGTTTACTTCTCAGGCGATGGAGCTATGTATGATGATGATGGCTACATTGTTATAACAGGAAGGACGGATGATGTTATAAATGTTTCAGGACATAGACTAGGAACAGCAGAGATTGAAGCGGTACTTGGTCATCATGAGAATGTTGCAGAGGTTGCAGTGGTTGGAAGACCAGATGAGATAAAGGGTGAGGGTATCTTTGCTTATATTGTTCTAAAAGGTGAAGATACAATTGGTGAAGAGATGGAGATGATTCAGGAGCTTAACAAACTTATCTCAAAAGAGATTGGAAATATAGCGAAACTTGATGAGATTTTATTTGTTCCGGGACTTCCTAAGACTAGAAGTGGAAAGATTATGAGAAGAATTCTTCGCTCGATTGCAAAGGGTGAAAAGATAACTCAAGATACCTCTACACTAGAAGACCCAGCAGTAGTTACAAAGATTCAAGAGCTATACAGTAGATAACTCAAAAAGAGGCATTATTTGCCTCTTTTGTTTTTTATCATTCCATACAGAGTTATGACTATCCAAAAAATCTCTATTAAAAATGATCCTAAATTAAAGTGAACTAGTAGAGATATAGTTAGCAGTATGGCACCTATCAGATTTAAAAGTTGGTATCTCAGAGAGTTGTGACCAACTCCTTTGATCTGGTGTAAAAAATATGCATAAACTATACACAACATTCCAGCAAAGCCAATGAGTTGAAAAATATCTATATTTGATATTTTGCTTAAATTAATGTAGTTAAAAATATCCATTTAAATCCTTATTAAAACTTGAAACTATATAATAAAAAAACTTAATTTTAGGATACTTATGGAAGAGATACTCATAATAAATACAGGCGGCACATTTAATAAGCGCTACAATCCAATAAAGGGTGAATTAGAAGTCTCTAAAGACTCTATTTCAGTTGAAAAAATTTTAAAAAATTTTTTTAATTTAGAATATAAAATTTTAAATATAATTCATAAAGATAGTTTAGATATGCTTGAAGGCGATAGGGAGGAGATAGTAAGAGTTATCCATAAACACAGTAGTCATAAGGTTTTGATAATTCATGGAACAGATACTATGGGTAAAACAGCATCCTATTTGCATAGTAGAATTAAGGATAAATTCATAGTGTTAACTGGTGCGATGGTTCCATTTAGCATAGACCCTCTCGAGGCAAATTCTAATTTCTCTATGGCTATAGGTTACCTTTTGAATGAGCGAAAAGAGGGAGTGTTTATCTCTATGCACGGCTTGGTTAGTTTTTATAAAAATATTTTTAAAGATAGAGATCTGGGGGTCTTTAGAACAAATTTATAGACCCCTATAGAGTAGTTTTTTAGCTGAAATTTGTATAAACTGCTTGAACATCATCATCATTTTCAATTCTCTCAATAAGTTTCCCAACCTCTTCTAGCTGATCTTCATTTAATTTTATTGGTGTATTAGCAAATCTTTTGAGTGTCGCAGTTTTAAGTTCTATCCCAAGCTCCTCAAAAGCGTGTTGAAGTGAGCCAAAGTCTTTATAATCTCCAGTAACCAAGACTATTCCTTCATCCTCTTCTATCTCTTCTAATCCAGCATCTATAAGTTCCAACTCTAACTCTTCCAAATCCATATCATCTTTTTTTTCAAATTCGAAAACAGCTTTTCTTGAAAACATAAACTCTAGTGAGCCATTATTTAGCATCTCTCCACCACCTTTTCTAAAGTGGCTTTTTATATTTGCAACTGTTCTGGTATTGTTATCTGTTAAACACTCGACAAAGATTAAAGCTCCATATGGTCCTTTTCCCTCAAATGTAACCTCTTTCATATCTGCTGCATCTTTTGCAAAAGCTCTCTTGATAGCAGCTTCAATGTTATCTTTTGGCATATTTTCTGCTTTTGCATTTAAAATTGCAGTTCTTAATTTTGGATTTAAGTCAGGATCTGCACCACCTTCTTTAGCAGCAGCTGTTATACTCTTTCCAAGCCTTGGAAATACCCTTGACATATTGCCCCATCTTTTTAGTTTTGCGGCTTTTCTATACTCAAATGCTCTTCCCATAAAATCTTCCTAAAGTTTTTTAATATGACGGCACATAAATATACCCTCAATGAAATTATATCTTGATTTAGCTAAAACTTTGCAAGGAACTTGACTAAAAATTAATTGTTTGTAGATTTATAGTAGTTAGATCTCTCAAAATATATACATCGTAAGTATGAACTTTTTTGGCTAGGGTTTTTAGAGGTGCCCTTATATTGAAAGTTTGTGTTTTAGCACTCTTTGTCAGAAAAAGCCAAACGGTTGGCTTTTTCTGTGTGGTTTGTGACGGCTGATACTTTGCATAACAGACTTTGTTGCGCAAGCTCTTGTGGCTTTGCCACTCTCTGTAAGAAAAAAGCCAAGTAGTTGGCTTTCTCCATAGTCTTCGTCAGTTGTTGCTTCGCACAACAGCTTTTGGCGAGCAAGTTGAGGTCTCCGTCGGTCGGTGCAAGCACATCGACCTTTGGTGCGCAAGCTTAAGGTCTCCGTCGGTCGGTGCAAGCACATCGACCTTTGGTGCGCAAGCTTAAGGTCTCCGTCGGTCGGTGCAAGCACATCGACCTTTGGTGCGCAAGCTTAAGGTCTCCGTCGGTCGGTGCAAGCACATCGACCTTTGGTGCGCAAGCTAAAAAAGCCAAGCAGTTGGCTTTTTCTTAACGCTTGCTTACATCATGCCGCCCATTCCTCCCATGCCGCCCATGTCTGGCATTGCTGGAGCTGGTTTTTCCTCTTTTATATCGCTAATTGTAGCCTCAGTTGTTAGAAGCAAGCTAGCAACCGAGACTGCATTTTGAAGTGCAACTCTTTCAACTTTAACTGGATCTATGATTCCTGCTTCAAACATATCTACATATTCGCCAGTTGATGCATCAAAACCGTAGTTGTCATTGCTCTCTTTGATTACATTATTAACAACAACACCAGCATCAAAACCGGCATTTTCTGCAATTTGTTTCATTGGAGCAGCTAATGCTCTACTAACTATTTGTGCACCTATTTCTTCATCACCGCAAAGTTTTAATTCAACTTTAGAGTTTGCTAAAAGTAGTGCAGCTCCACCACCTATGACAATTCCCTCTTCAACGGCAGCCTTTGTTGCACTTAGAGCATCATCAACTCTATCTTTTTTCTCTTTCATCTCAGTTTCAGTAGCTGCACCAACTTTTATAACTGCAACTCCTCCACTAAGTTTTGCTAATCTCTCTTGCAGTTTTTCTTTATCATAATCACTTGTTGTCTCAGCTATTTGTGCTTTGATTTGAGCGACTCTTGCCTCTATTTTATCTTTTTGACCTGCACCATTTACTATGGTTGTATTGTCTTTGTCTATTACAATTGAGCTTGCTTGTCCTAAATCATCTAGGCTTGCACTCTCTAGAGTTCTTCCAAGTTCTTCAGTAATTACCTCTCCTCCAGTTAAGATTGCTATATCTTCTAACATAGCTTTTCTTCTATCTCCAAAACCTGGAGCTTTAACAGCAGAGATATTTAATACACCTCTTAGCTTATTGATAACCAAAGTAGAAAGAGCTTCGCCCTCAATATCTTCAGCAATTATTAACAGAGGTTTACCTGTTTTTTGAATTTGCTCTAAGATTGGTAAAAGATCTTTTAAATTAGAAATCTTTTTGTCATATAGCAGTATGTATGGATTTTCTAAAACTGCTTCCATTTTTTCAGGGTTTGTTACAAAGTAAGGGCTTAGATATCCTCTATCGAACTGCATTCCCTCTACAACCTCAAGCTCATCATTAATACCCTTAGCCTCTTCAACTGTAATTACACCATCTTTTCCAACCTTCTCCATAGCTTCTGCTATAAGCTCACCAATCTTTGCATCAGAGTTTGCAGAAATTGTTGCAACCTGAGCGATCTCTTTTTTATCTTTTACCTCTTTAGAGATTGATTTTAACTGCTCTATTATAGCTTCTGCAGCTTTATCCATTCCTCTTTTTACTTCAATTGGGTTTGCCCCCGCTGTTATGTTTCTAAGTCCCTCTTTAAATATAGAGTGAGCTAAAACTGTTGCAGTTGTAGTTCCATCACCTGCTTCATCAGCAGTCTTAGAAGCAACCTCTTTTACAAGTTGAGCTCCCATATTTTCAACAGTATCAGGTAGCTCAATCTCTTTTGCAACTGAAACACCATCTTTTGTAATTGAAGGTGCTCCAAAACTTTTTTGAATCAAGACATTTCTACCTCTTGGTCCCATAGTTACTTTTACTGCATCATTTAATTTTTTTACACCTTCATAAAGTGCATTTCTAGCGCTATCTGAAAATTTAATCTCTTTTGCCATTATCATCCCCTTTTATTTTAATATTCCTAAAATCTCTTTTTCTTCCATAATTAAGTACTCTTTACCATCAAGAGTAATTTCATTTCCTGCATACTTTCCAAATACCACTGTGTCATTTACGGCTATTTCTCCCTTATTGGCTAGTTCACTGCTGATAGCAACAACTTTTCCATTTAAAGGTTTTTCTTTTGCATTATCAGGTATAATAATGCCCGAAGCAGTTGTTGTTGACTCTTCTACGCGTTCAATAAGAACTCTTTGTCCTAATGGTTTAAATTCCATAATGACTCCTTTTATTTATGTTTTTTAGCACTCTATTTCTTTGAGTGCTGAAATTTTACAAAAAAAGTAGAGTTTTGTCAATACATAACAGCAATTATTTAACAAAAGTTTAGTCTAGTTGGCTAAATAAATTTTAGTTAGGAGGGAAATATGAAGTATTTTATGCTATTTTTAGCAATTTTAGTTACACTTTTAGTAGGAGCATCTTTTTTACTCTTTACCCAATATGGAAACAATATTTTAAAGCCATATTTGCAAAAGTATTTGAAAAATGAATATAAAAGAGAGATACAAGTAGAAGCTCTAACCATAAAGACAAATTTTCTCGATTTTGAAGCGGTTGTTGATAATAAAACTAAAATAATTCTCAATGGTTCATTTGATATTTTAAAAAAAGATTTCAAGATAGACTACACAATAAAAGGTAAAAACATTACTACACCATATTTAAAGATAAACGAACCACTCAATCTTTTAGGAAAGATAGCTGGCAATTATGAAGATTATCAAGTGATTGGTAGTGGAAAGATATTTCGCTCAAATATAAATTATGTGTTAGATATGCAAGAAGATGTAGTTAAAAATGTAAAAGTAAAAGCTAAAAATCTTAAGATTGAAGATCTACTATCGATTCTAAAAAAGCCTATCTATTCAAAAGGGTTAATAGACCTTAATATTGATGCAAAAAAAAGAGATGATCTTAGCTACAAAGGAAGTGCAAATGTAACTGTACATTATGGAATTTTAAACAATCCTTTAATTCAAAAAGAGTTAAATTTAAAAATTTCTAAATCAATAACCTATAAAGGCAGCATAGATGCCAAGATCGATGGAGATGAAGTTTTATCATCAACTAAAATTGTCTCAAATGTTGGGAGGATGGATTTAAGCAACTCCAAATACAACTTTAAAAAAGATTTCTTTTCTACAGATTATAATCTATTGATATCTGATTTGGGGATTTTTGATAAAATATTAAATAAAACGCTAAATGGGCAAATAAAACTCAGTGGGCAGATTCAAAAAGATAAAGAGGATTTGAGCCTTGCTCTATTTTCAAATTTTTTAGATGCAAACATAGAAGCATACTTTTTGAATGATAATTTAAAAGCAAATTTGAGTAATCTTAACCTTATGAAACTTTCAAATCTTTTTGGAGAAGAAAAGTTCAGTGATGGAGATTTGAGCTTAAAGATAGATTTACTAGGATTGAGTGAAAAAAATTTAGATGGGACAATTATAGCAGAGATAACAAATGGAAAACTACTTGAAAAAGAAAAATCCACCAAGGATGACAATGAAGCACTTTTTTATAACCTCTACTCTAAACTCAATATAAAGGATAATAGAGCAAAAGTAGTTTCTAATTTGTATGGAGATTTTGGCAGTTTAAAACTTTTTGATTCAGTTTTAAATTTGGATGATTTTAGTATAGATGGAAAGTATCTACTAGAAATTGTAGATTTAAGAAAACTAAAAGCTTTGACAAATAGAGCTTTGGTAGGAAATTTAAAGGCTAATGGGTCATATAACTACAGAGATAAACTCTCATTTAATGGAGTTAGTGACTTTTTGGATGCAAATAGTACATTTAGTTTTAAAAACTCAAAATTTAATCTAAAATGTGAAGATTTATCCATATTGAAATTAACAACAATGCTTGATTATCCTGGAGTTTTTGATTCATATTCTACACTTTTACTAGAGTATGATGTTCAAACAAAAATAGGTGATATAAAAATGAATGCAATAAATGGCAGGATTTTAAAAAATGAATTAACAGAACTGATTTTTTTAGCTAGTAAGTTTGATTTAACAAAAGAGATATACAAAGATACGCTTCTTAGTGCAAACATAGATAACAAAAAAGTAAATTTTACACTCTTGATGAATGGTTTAGATAGTTATTTAAAGATGCCAAATGGTTTTTTTGATCTAAATAAACTTTATATAGATAGTGACTTTGAGGTATTGATAAAGAAAAAAGATTTTAAAGGAAATATAAAAGGGTCACTTCAAAATCCAAAAGTTTTTTTAAATAACTCAGCATATATCAAAAGAGAGATTGATAAGGTGATTGAAAAAAAGGTACCAAAAGAGTGGCAAAATACAGCAAAAGATTTGTTAAAATTGTTTGGACTAGAGTGATTATTTAAAATTAAAATTTGTAAATTTTTAGCTTTGCTAGTATTTTGGGAGATTTGATTCTGCCTGATTTTTATTAAAAAAAGTTGTTTTTATAAGTTAAAGTTTGGTATAGTTACAAAAAATTTTGGAGCATTTGTATGAAAAAAGGCTTTTCGCTTATAGAGTTAATGATTGTTATAATTATACTTGGACTTTTGGCATCTTTAGTTTTACCAAATTTGATTGGACAGAGTGAGCAAGCAAAACGAAAATTAGCTTGCGTGCAAATGCATTCACTAAGCGATGCTTTAAAATCTTTTAAAGTTGCAAATGGCTCATACCCTACAACCTCAGAGGGGCTAAAGGCACTTATACAAAATCCAGATCCTCAAAAGTATACATCCTACCCTACAGATGGTTTTATTGATGGCAACAAAGTTCCGACTGATCCTTGGAAAAGTCCTTACATCTACATAAAAACTGATAACTCATTCGATATAATCTCTCTAGGGGCAGATAAAAAAGAGGGAGGAAGTGGAGATGATGCAGACATAAAACTCTCAACATGCGAATAAAAAGAGCTTTTAGTTTAGTTGAGCTTATAGTCGTTGTAGTTCTTATAGGGTCGATGTTTGGTCTTGTGGTTGGTTTTATCTCAAAAAGTAATAACTCTTTAGAGCAACAATTTAGCATTACTAGTTTACCAAACTATATAGCTAAAAATTATAAAGAGAGAGCTTTGGATTTCTTAGTATTTGGTCAAAAATGTAATAAGATTGCTGTAATAGATGAAAATGGTAAGTTTTTAAAATTTAGTCAATTAAATTCTTCAAGTAAATTTGAGCTATTTGAGAGAGATAATGAAGGGTATTTTATTCAAAAAATGTATAAAAAACAGAATTTCAATCATACTTTAGAAAAAGTTTGCATAAAAATATCTTTCAATAATGGAAAATTTATAGATAAAGTTTATGTGAAGTACAAAGAAAAATTTTATCTGTTTGAT
>JALSLU010000022.1 GCA_026988125.1 Sulfurospirillum sp. | reverse complement strand
TGAGAAAGCCCGAGTTAAATTCATATGTAGTTCTCTTTCACTAAAAATTGTGTAATTTTTCATTTATTATTATTCCTTGCAAAAGATAGTTTTATATACTTTTTGCTACTATTTTAAGTACCTAACAAAAATGGCTAGGTACTTATAAAGGATATTATAGCAAAATGAGATTTAATATAGATAACACAGACAATAACGCAAGAGCATGCACAATAAAAACGGCTCATAGTACTATAAAAACTCCCGTTTTTATGCCAGTTGGTACAGTTGGTAGTGTAAAAAGTTTAGATGCGATAGATATGCATAATCTAGATGCAAAGATAATTCTAGGCAACACTTACCACCTATATCTAAGACCAGGAAGTAAGATAGTAAAACACTTTGGTGGATTACATGGGTTTACAAAATTTAAAAATAGTTTTTTAACAGATAGTGGTGGATTTCAAGCCTTTAGTTTAAGCAGTATTAGTAAAGCTGATCAAAATGGTATAGAGTTTAAAAGTCACATAGATGGCTCAAAACACTACTTCAGCCCAAAAAGTGTTTTAGATACACAGTATGATTTAAACTCTGACATTATGATGATTTTAGATGATTTAGTAGCTCTGCCTGCATCAAAAGAGAGGATAAAACTCTCTATAGAGAGAACAACAACTTGGGCTAAAGAGGCAATAATGTACCACAAATTGCAACAAAGTAGAGGTATTGGTCTAAATCAAAATATTTTTGCAATTATACAAGGTGGAATCGATTTTGAATTTAGAAAAAAATCTGCACTTGAACTTTGTGCCTTAGAAGATTATGATGGCTATGCTATTGGAGGTTTAAGTGTAGGTGAGGCAAATCAAGACATGTACGATACGGTTGAGTTTACTACACAATTTATGCCAGAAAATAAACCTCGATATTTGATGGGTGTTGGTACTCCACAAGACTTAGTTGAAAATGTTCAAAGGGGTGTAGATATGTTTGATTGCGTTATGCCAACTAGAAATGCAAGAAATGGAACACTTTTTACATCTTTTGGAAAGATAAACATAAAAAAGGCGGAATTTGCACAAGATGAGTCACCCATAGATAGCGAGTGTAGCTGTCATACTTGCAAAAATTACTCAAGAGGCTATCTCTCCCATCTATTTAGAGCAAAAGAGCTAACATACTTCAGATTAGCAAGCCTACACAATCTTCACTACTACCTCAATCTTATGAAACAGATGAGAGAGGCTATCTTGAAAAATAAATTCTCTGAATTTAAAGAAGAGTTTTACTCAAAAAGAGAGTAAAAAGTTATACTCTCTCTAAAACTGAGTGCATATGAGCTCCCAAACCCTCAGTTTTTGCCAACAATGCACACTCTTTTGCAATTTCATTTATCCCCTCTTTACTCATAGAGATGATTGAACTTTTTTTCATAAAGCACTCAACTCCAAGCGGAGAGTAAAACTTGGCAGTTCCACCAGTTGGCAAGGTATGATTTGGTCCTGCTATGTAGTCTCCAATTGGCTCAGGAGTATAGCTTCCTAAAAAGATTGCACCAGCATGTTTTATCTTTGAGACTAACTCAAATGGATTTTTAGTCACAACTTCTAAGTGTTCAGGTGCTATTTGATTCATCAAATCTATGGCTTCATCCATACTTGTTGTTACGATTACTGCTCCTCTATTGATGATAGAAGCTTCTGCTATGGCTCTTCTATCTAGCTTTTTTAACCACTCATAGACGCTTTGTATGCTCTTTTTTGCAACATCCATAGAGGTTGTAATCAAAATTGAGCTAGCCATCTCATCATGTTCTGCTTGAGATAGCAGGTCAATTGCCAAGAGATTTGTATCGGCACTCGCATCTGCTAAAATCCCAATCTCACTAGGACCTGCAATCATATCTATATTGACCTCACCAAAGACAAGCTTCTTAGCAGTAGCCACAAAGATATTGCCAGGTCCTGTTATGACATCGACTTTTGGAATGCTCTGCGTCCCATAAGCCATAGCGCCAATCGCACTTGCTCCTCCGACTTTAAAAGCTTTTGAAATCCCACAAAGATGCATCGCTGCTAAAAGCAACTCATTTAACTCACCATTTGGAGCAGGTGTACAAACTACAATCTCCTCAACTCCTGCAACAATCGCTGGAATTGCATTCATAAGCAAACTACTAGGATAGGCTGCTTTTCCTCCTGGTATGTAAAGCCCTGCACTATCTACCGGCGTAACTTTTTGACCTAAAACATTTCCATTTTTCTCATAATCTAACCAAGAAGTAGGCTTTTGCTTCTTGTGATAACTCTTTATCCTCTTATAAGCCAACTCCAAAGCACTCTTTAGCTCCTCACTCAAGCCCTCATATGCCCTCTTCATCGACTCTTTGGAAATCTCTAAATCACTATCTTCTTTTGGCTCCCATTTATCAAACTTTGCAATATGTGATTTAATAGCACTATTTTTATCTCTTTTGATCTCATCTAAAATCTCTAGAACAATCTTAGATACACTCTGCATATCCATATGACCTCTTTTTAGAAGCTCATCAAACTCTTTTTTAAAATTTTCATCTTGTGTTGTTAATAGTTTCATAGTTTTTCCTGTTTAGTATATGTATCAATTATCTAACATTATAGCATATCTACTTGCTAAATGTGTCATTTATAGCTATATAAAATTTTACCTCTAAATTATTAGCAAAAGGGAGTAAAAGGGGTCAGGGCTAAACTCTAAACTTTTTGCTACAATTAAGGGAAAAACACGAAAATTTTAGATAAGATACTCTTGTTTGCTATTTTTAAGCTTTAAGCGTAAAAGGGGTCAGGGCTAAACTCTAAACTTTTTGCTATAATTAATGGAAAAACACGAAAATTTGAGATAAGTTACTCTCGTTTACTATTTTTAAGCTTTAAGTAAAAACTGTAAAAGTGTTATTATATGCTTTGTAAGCATAAAAAGTTTAGAGTTTAGCCCTGACCCTTATTAATTAAACAATTGAGCTAACTCTTTTGAAGTTATCACATCAATTGATGAATTTTTGAAATCTTTTGGATTATTGGTAATAATCAAGGAGCATTTTGCTTCCATTGCGCACACAAACTGCAAACAATCTTCATAATCTTTGAAAATATGTTTTTTGCATATATCTAAAGCTAACTCTATGAGAGGTTTATTTGGACTTTGGATAGTAAATATTTCCTTTATAAATTCTAATTTTTCAAGTGATTTATCAAAGCTAAATTTTGCATGATTTCTTAAAATATAAAAAAGATTTGTCATTGTGTCACTATTTATAAAAACTTCTATCTCATCATTTTCTAAAATGGTTTGAAAAACATCCACTGAAAATTTATGATTAACTCTGCTTTTGTCAAACAAGTCAACTATAACATTCGTATCAAAATAAACCCTCTTATACATCTTTTGATACTCGTCTATTTATAGCCTCTTTGACATCCAAATCTTTCAGACTTCCCTCAGGGGCTGTTCCAATCAAAGAGTTTAGAGCTTGCAACCTTTTTTTCACTTTATCGTCATGAGTCTTATTGTATAAAAACTCCTCTAACGCAAGAGCAACTATCTGGGACTGTTTTTTTCCATGTAAGTATGAGTACCTATCTAATTCCTCTGCTATATATTTTGGAATTGTCCAAGTCTTCCTCTGACTTTTTGTCTTCTCAACTAAGTTTGTCATACTAATCCTCCATATAAATTATATGCATATTATATCATAGTTTTAGCAATGATGATAACCGAGTAAAAGGGGTCAGGGCTAAACTCTAAACTTTTTGCTACAATTAAGGGAAAAAACACGAAAATTTTAGATAAGATACTCTTATTTACTATTTTAAGCTTTAAGTAAAAAGTGCAAAAAGTGTTACAATATGCTTTGTGAGCATAAAAAGTTTAGAATTTAGCCCTGACCCCTTTTATTAGTAAATAATGCAATTTTACTTATACATTTTGCACTTGAAAAAATGAAAGAAGGTCTAAATAAAACAGAAGCTATGCTTGAGAGTATCAAAACAAGAACAAGACCTGTTCTTATGACAGCTTTTGCAATTTCAGCAGGTATGCTCCCTGTTGCTCTTGGAAGTGCTATAGGACTTGAGAGGCTTGCACCTCTTGGAGCTGTTGCAATTGGCAAGTTAATAGTTGGAACATTTTTAACCCTGCTATATATACCACTTGTTTTTATATGGACAACAAAAGATATAGATTCTAAGGTAACACTTGAGT
>JALSLU010000021.1 GCA_026988125.1 Sulfurospirillum sp. | reverse complement strand
ATTTGTGGAATAGGCAAGATGACAAAGATTGCTCAGCATTATAAAAATACTCACAATAGATTTGGAGAGATAGATTTTTTAACTTTAGAAAAATGGCTTGAAAATGATCTAAATATAAAACTGAGTATAAATAGTATAAACACCGTAAAAGAGCTTTGCGAAAAATTAAATGAAAAAAAGGAGGCTTTTTATAAAATGGTTCGAAAGAGAGCTACTAGAATAATTAAAGAGTGGTTTATAGATTTAAATGTAGAGGTGGTGGTTATATAATGCTTACAGTGATCGGTAGTGGTATAAGTGCTTATGACTTTTCCAAAATAAAAGTTAATTTAAACAAGTTTGATATAGTAATATGTGATAAAAATTTTAATGTCACTAGCAAAAACCTACTAAAACTAAACTATCAAGATGCAAAAGAGTATATTTTAAAAAACTATGTAGATAAAAACATTGCATACATAGTTAGTGGATCTCCTTTTTTTTACTCAGCAGGAATTATTATTGCAAATCAACTACCTAAAAATATGGTAATAATTTTAGATAATTGCTCTTCAAAAAGGTACATTATAGAAAAATTAATCCTACAAGAGAGTGAAATAGGAACTATAAGCCTGCATGGAAGAGAAAAAATCGATCTAGAAGAGTTTTTTAGAAAAAAATATACTTTTGTTTTATGCGATGTGTTTTCAATAAGTAAACTCAAAAAAGCTTTAAAATTCCTACCAAAAGAATCTTATAGTGTAACTATTGGATATAAACTAGGTTTTAAAGATGAAAAGATACAAAAAATTGATCTATATAAAGTAGAAGATTTTGATTTTAAAAAACCTTATGTTTTACTATTTGAAAAACATTTTTTACAAAATTATGGTGCTAAAGATTGTGAATTTGAATGCGAAAGAGGAATGATAACTAAAGACTTCAAAAGAGAGTTAACTTTATCAAATTTGGAGTTAGCTCCAAATCAAACACTATGGGATATTGGAGCAGGTAGTGGAAGTTGTGGTATAGTTGCGTTTAAAAAATTTAAAGTCAGGGTTGTTTTTTTTGAAAAAAACTTTTTAAGAGCAGATATGCTTAAAAATAATCTTTCTACCCATAAAGTTATTGATTGTGATCTGTACATTGAAGATGCTTGTTTTGCCATAAAGAAAGTAGAATCCATACCAGATAGAATTTTTTTAGGGGGCGGTGGCAAAAATATTATAAGAGAGATTCCATATCTAGTTGAAAGACTTAAACCCAATGGCATACTTTTAGCCAATATAATTACACTAAAACATTTAAATTTAGCATTAGAAATTTTAGAAAAAAACTCTATTTCATATGAGATATTTTCACTATCATTGACAACATATAAGGGAGAGCTAAACTTGGCAGAACCCCAAAGACAACTATTTCAAATAAAGGTTAAAAAATGATCTATTTTGTAGGAGCTAGTTGCGGAGATGAAGAGCTTATAACTTTAAAAGGAGTCAATCTACTAAAAAGGGCTGATGCTGTTTTATACACAGGCTCTCTCATACCAAAAGAGGTTTTAAGTTGGTGTAAAGAGGAGTGCCTTGTAGTTGACTCACAAGATATGAAATATCCAGAAATTTTTTCATTTTTAAAAAAGTTTAAAGATAAAATTTGCATAAGGCTTCATACAGGAGATCCCACTCTTTACTCAACCATTGCAAAACAGATTAGTTTTTTAAAAGAGGAAAATATAGATTTTGAGATTGTTCCAGGAGTTAGTGCAGCTTTTTGTGCAAGTGCATCTCTTGGTATAGAGTATACGATCCCTGGTGTCTCTCAAACTCTAATTTTAACTAGAATAGAAGGCAAAACTCCAAATCCAGAAAATTTAGAAAATATACTTGCTTGTAAAAACTCCTCTTTGGTATTTTACCTCTCTATTTCACTTATTGCAAAATTAAGAAATACTGCTTATAAGCTTGGTTATAAAAAAGATACTCCCTGCTTTGTAGTTGAAAAAGCTTCTTGGAGAGATGAAAAAATATATAAAGGAAACCTTGAAAATATAGAACAAAAGGTAAAACATATAAAAGGAATCGCCCTTATACTACTTGGTGATTTTTTAAATCAAAATGAGAGTGAGGAGTCTCATCTATATGTCAAATAAAATAGCAATTATAACAATAAACAAACCTAGCTTTACTAGTGCTAAAAAATTAGAAAGCTATCTAAAAAATGTAGATATTTATCTATCTAAAAAAACTCCAATTGATGGTGATTTGAAAGAAAACCATATACTTTTTGAAAAATTAGATGACATACTTCCTATTGCTTGGACAAAGTATGATGCTATTATATGCATACTAGCTATCGGAGCAGTAGTTAGAAAAATAGCACCTCTACTAAAAGACAAGTCTAGTGATCCAGCAGTTTTGGTTGTAAATCTTGAGTTAAATAAAATCGTACCCCTTCTTAGTGGGCACTTAGGTGGGGCAAATGAGCTTGCTAAAGAGTTAGAAAAAAAACTACCAAATGCTATCAGTTTTATCTCTACTGCAACAGATCAAACCAATACAATTGCATTTGAAATGGAAGCAAAAGAGCGAGGCTGGGATGTAGTCAATTTAAAGAGTTTAGCAAATATATCCAATAGACTCTTAAATAATCAAATTGTAAAAGTTGCCACATATAAAAGAGTTTTTAATACCCTTAAAAATGAAAATTTAAAACTTATTAGCTTTGATAATATAGATAAAAATAGTGTCATAATCTCCCCCTTTTATTTTCATACACAAAATTTACACTTAAAACCAAAACTTTTTTTGGGATTGGGTTGTAATAGAGGAACTAGTTTTGAAGAAATTCAAAGAGCAGTCTTGGAGTTTTTAAAAAAATATAATCTATCGATTGAACAGGTAAAGAACATAGCATCTTTTGAATCTAAAAAAGATGAAATTGGACTTTTAGAGTTTGCTAAAAAATATGGATTTAAAATAAAATTTTTTAAAAAAGATGAAATTAACTGCCTTAAAAATGACTTTTCATCATCTCAGGCAACAAATTTTTTTGGAATTAAAGGTGTTGCTGAACCAGCCTCAATTCTTGTTTCAAATTATAAAGAGCTACTAATCAAAAAAGAGAGTTTTTATAATAAAATTACCATAGCAGGAGCCATATAATGAATAAACTCTATATTTTAAGTAGTGGAGCAGGGAGCGATACCTACATAAGTTGTGAAGCAAAGAGGGCTATAGAAGAGTCTGAGATAGTTGTCAGCTATGTAAGATATGCTAAAGAGTTAAGCAGTTTGATTAAAAATAAAGAGATATACACCTCTGGTATGACAAAAGAGATAGATAGATGTAATCAAGCCATAGAGTTTGCTAAAAGTGGTAAAACAACCTGTATAATTTCAAACGGTGATGCTAATGTATTTGGCATGGCAACACTTATAGTCGAATTGATAGATAAAAAAAACTTATGGAATAAGATTGAGTTAATTTCTATTCCAGGAATTACCTCCTTTTTGGCTGCTGCTAGCAAAGTGGGAGCTCCTATAAGCCAAGATTTTTGCATAATATCTCTATCTGATAGACTAACAGATATAGATTTGATAGATAAAAGAGTAAAACTAGCTTTAAAAGCAGACTTCATTCTGGGTATTTACAATCCAAAATCAAAGAAAAGAGTTCAGCCATACATAAACTTTTTAAATGCTCTTAAAAAAGAAGATAAAAAAATAGCTATCATCGCCTCAAATGTTGGCAGAGAAAATGAAAAGATCATCATAACAGACACATTTGATTTAATTTACAAAGGAATTGAAAATAAAGATGTAACTATGTCAACTATAATCATTATTGGAAACTCCAGCACAAGGCTTACAAAAAATGGATTTGTTTTGACTCCAAGAGGATATCTAGAAAAGTACAATTTAGATGGAGAGAAAAAGTAATCTCCATCTTACTCTACATTAAAGTAGCTTGCCTCAGGATGATGAACTATAAGAGCGGTTGTGCTTTGCTCGGGATGGATTTGAAATGTCTCACTTAGCTCTATGCCAAACTCCTCAGGCTCTAAAAGATCAAAAATTACCTTTGTATCGCTAAGCTCAGGACAAGAGGCATAACCAAAAGAGTATCTACAGCCTCTATAGGCTCTCATTTTAACATCTTTAAGTGAGTTTCCCTCATTATTAGCAATGCCAAGGTCTAGTCTAACCTGCTTGTGAGCAATCTCTGCTAAGGCTTCGGCTAACTCCACACTCAAGCCATGAATCAAATGATACTCCCCAAACTCTCCCTTTTTGTAAAGCTCCTTTTCATACTCGCTAAATCTTCTTCCTGCACTAACGCAACTAAAAGCAACTACATCATCACTATCGCTCTTAAAAAAATCACTCAAACACCTAAAAGGATTTCTTTGCTGTCTTGGAAAATCAAAGGTGTATGTTATGTCGCTTTTACTAAGCGGATTTTTGTCTATCTCCTCTTTTGAAAAAAAGCCCTTCTTTTCATCTAGTATGTGGAGTCTGTTTTTATCGCTTCTACAAGGGTAGTAGCCATAGAGGATTGTTGGCTCAAATAGCTCCTTTTCTAAAATATCTCTCTTTAGCCTCTCATAAAGTGGCCACAAGATCTCATCTCTTTGCTTTTGCTTCTGCTCTTTACTCATACCTTTCCCACTGTAGCCCCAAGCTCTTGAAAATAGCATCTTGTGATTTATCCACTCAAATGCTATCTCTTTTAAATCAGCTTCTAAAACCCTTCTTCCCCAAAAAGGAGGCACAGGAGTTTTTATCTCTCTACTTGGCATAACAATCTCTTCAAAAGGAGGCACAACAACCTTTTTCTTCTCTTTTTTTACTGCAACGCCCTCTTCCTCTTTGGCTCGCTCAAACTTAGTATTGAAATCTCCCCTCTCGATTCTACTCATAGCCTCTATGCCCTCAAAAGCATCTTTGCAGTAAAAAATGGGTCCATCATAGATTGGCCTGCAATACTCCTCTACAAATTTATCATTTAAAGCTGCACCTCCAAGCAAAACTGGAACCTTTAGTCCCATCTGTTTCATCTGCTCCAAATTCTCTTTCATAACAGCAGTAGATTTAACCAACAATCCACTCATCCCAATTGCATCTGCTTTATGCTCTTTTAGGGCATCTAAAAAGAGTTGCAAATCTGCTTTTATGCCTATGTTTACAACTTTAAAACCATTGTTTGAGAGGATTATATCTACAAGATTTTTTCCTACATCATGCACATCACCCTTTACTGTACCAATTACCAAAGTTGTCTGTGAAGCTTTTTCCTTTTTTGGTAAAAATGGATTTAGATAATCCACACTAGCTTTCATAACCTCAGCACTTTGCAAAACAAAAGGTAGTTGCATCTGCCCACTTCCAAAAAGCTCTCCTACGACCTTCATAGCATCAATCAAAATCTCATTTACAATCTTCTCAGGAGCTATGTTATCTTTGGCTCTCTCCAAAAGTGGCATCATTCTCTCTTTGTCACCATCTATGAGTAGTTGCTTTATCTTCTCCTCATCGCTCATAGATTCAAATGCTTCATCATCAGCCTCTTTATCAACGACAACATTACTAAAAAAGTCTATAAACTTAAAAAGCGGATCACCCTCCTCTCTTCTGTTAAAGAGTAAATCTTCACACACTTTTCTCTGCTCACTACTTATTTTATGCATTGGGATTGTGTTTTTTACATTGACAATCGCCATGCTAAGCCCAGCTTCAACACAGTGGTGCAAAAAGACAGAGTTTAGGTACTCTCTTGCATGTTTATCTAATCCAAAAGAGATATTTGAAATCCCAAGTACAAACCCAACCTCAGGGTGCATTTTAGAAAACTCTCTTATGGCCTCTATAGTCTCAATAGCCGCAGTATAATACTCCTCATCCCCGCTTCCAACAGTAAATGTAAGCAGATCAAACACAAGCTCTTCAGGGTTAATCTTGTGCCTTTTTGTGGCTAAATCATAGATTCTTTGAGCGATTTGAACCTTTTGCTCTTTTGTTTTTGCCATACCTCTTTCATCTATGGTCAAACAAACAAGTGAGCAACCAAACCTCTTTGCCAAAGAGCAAACCACATCAAACTTCTCCTCACCATCTTCAAGGTTTACTGAGTTAATAATAGGCTTTCCACCAATGAGCTTCAAAGCAGTCTCTAGCGCTTTTGGTTGTGTTGTATCTACCATGAGTGGAAGTGTGATCTTTTGAGTATATCTTGAAAATACCTCTATGGTATCTTTTGTCTCATCCCTTCCTGCAAATCCAACACTAACATCAAGCCCGTGAGCGCCACTTCTTACTTGCTGTTGAGCAACCGAGAGAGTTCCTTCATAATCCTCTTGTATAAGCAGTTCTCTAAAAGCTTTTGAACCAGTAGCATTGCTTCTCTCGCCAACCAAAAATGGAGCTGGATTTTGCTTAAGCGCTCTTGTTTCAAACAAAGATGCAATCGAAACAGGAGATGAGCCAACAGGAGGCAGTGGTGTCTTATCTTTCACTTTTTTCACAAGAGCTTTAATGTGTTCTGGAGTTGTTCCACAACACCCACCAAGTATGCAAACTCCATCGTACTCTAAAAACTCAGCTTGAAGCCTTGAAAACTCTTCTGGCTTCATAGGGTAAAATGTTACTCCACCTCTGTTTTGCGGAAGTCCTGCATTTGCATGTATGCTTATGGGGAATTTGCAAACCTCGCTTAGACTCTTTACATGCTTTTTAACTTGAGCGGGACCAGTTCCACAGTTAAAGCCCAAAGAGAGTATGTCAAATGGCTCCATTATGGTAGAGATTGTAACTGCATCTGTTCCTATGAGCATGGTTCCACTTAACTCTATGGTTACTGAGACCATTATAGGAATCTTTACACCCTTTTCTTTGCAAACATCACTCATAGCATGAAGGGCTGCTTTTATCTGAAGAGGGTCTTGAGCAGTCTCAATCAAAAACAGATCAACCCCACCATCAATCAAGCCTCTTGAAGCCTCTTTGTAGCCCTCATACATCTCATCATAACCTATGTGTCCCAAAGAGGGAAGCTTGGTTCCAGGACCAACTGAGCCTGCACAAAAGCGAGGTTTTTTGTCTGAGTCATACTCCAAACAAAGCTCCTTTACAATAGAAGCTCCATTTTTGGCCAACTCATAAGTTCTGTTTCCAATTCCATAATCCTCAAGCACCCATGGGAGTGCTCCAAAGGTATTGGTCTTGATTATGTCTGCTCCAGCTTCTAAGTAACCTCTATGGATGTTAGAAATAACATCTTTACATGTAGAGTTTAAAAGCTCATTACACCCCTCAAGCCCATCCCAAGCACTCTTAGGTATGGAGGCTCCTTGAATTTGAGTTCCCATAGCCCCATCAATTACCAACACTCTTTGTTTTATTAAATCTTTTATCAAAAATTATCCTAAATTGTGTTTTATTTACTACTTTACTAATTATTTCTAAGTATATCAAAATTGAATTAAATTATAAATAATTTTTAGTTGGTTATTTTTTAATCATTTGGCTACTTAAAATTTATACACAATATTGCTATAATTCCATCAGAAATAAACAAAAAAGGATGAAAAATGAAGAGATACTTAACTCTACTTTTAGCTCTTATGCCAACTCTAATGTTAGCAGAAGACAAACTCGACACAGGTGATACGGCTTGGATGATGGTCAGTACAGCATTTGTTTTACTAATGACTCCGGCGGGACTTGCACTATTTTATGGTGGTATGACAAGAGCAAAAAACTTGCTCAATACATACTTTATGGTATTTGGTGCTTTTGCAGTTGCAATGGTTGTTTGGGTAGTTGCAGGTTACTCAATAGCGTTTGGAGATGGTGGAAGTCTTCAAAAATTTGTAGGTGGTCTTTCAAATATGTTCTTGAGTGGAATTAGCTGGAGTGATTTGAGTGGAACATACCCTACTTATGTATTTGTTGTATTTCAAGGAACTTTTGCAGCAATCACTGTAGCAATTGCAAGTGGTTCAGTTGTTGAGAGAATGAAGTTTTCTACATGGATCATATTTGTAGCACTTTGGACTATTATAGTATATGCTCCAATTACACACATGGTTTGGGGTGGAGATGGTGCGTTACTATTTGATGCAGGTGCTTTAGACTTTGCTGGTGGTACTGTAGTTCATATGAATGGTGGTTTGGCTGGCTTAGTTTTAGCATACCTGGTTGGTAAAAGAAAAGGGTATCCAAAAGTTGCTATGAAACCAGTAAGTGTTATGTTTACAGCTCTTGGTGGCGCTCTACTTTGGTTTGGATGGTTTGGATTCAATGCAGGAAGTGCATTTGGTGCAAGCAATATATCTGGTTTAGCTTTTTTGACAACTGCTTTAGCTCCTGCTGTTGCTGGGATAACTTGGATGCTAATTGAGTATATGGTTTACAAAAAGACAACTCTACTAGGAGCAGTATCTGGTGTTGTAGCTGGCTTGGTTGCCATTACACCTGCGGCAGGCTTCGTAGATGTATCTGGAGCATTTATCATAGGTATAATTGGCTCAGTAATTGGATTTTTTGGTGTAGCTGTTATGAAAAAGAAACTTGGCTATGATGATAGTTTAGATGCATTTGGAATCCACTTCTTAGCTGGTCTTTGGGGTGCTTTAGCAACTGGCCTCTTAGCACTGAACGATAAAGATCTGCTATGGGATGGTCCACTAAAAGAGAGTGGCGATAGATTTGGTCAGTTTATGGTTCAAGTTGAATCAGTCGTTGTGGTTGGACTTGTAACTCTAATAGGAACTGCAATAGTTTACTTTATATCAGCAGCAATAACTGGTGGCGGAAGAGTTGATGAAGAGAGTGAAACAGTTGGACTTGATGAATCAACTCACGGTGAAAAAAGTTTTAACCTATAATCAAAACACCAACCCTTAAATCTCTATGCAAGTTGAAGATAATAAGCTTCAACTTGCATTACAATCTAACTCCCAAAGAAATTTTATCTTGTTTTACTAACTACATATGGAAATTTAGATACAATAGCAGAAATTTATTCAAAAAGGATTGAATTATGCAGATAAATTTTGAAATGATATATAGCAATTATGCACTTTATGTTATATTTGTACACATACTAAGTGCTGTAATTTGGGTAGGTGGGATGATTGTGGTAAAATTAGCTATACATCCAGCTCTTCATAAAATTGAAGATGAAAATATAAGAATCAAAACAAGCCTAAAGACAATGGGAAATCTATTTAACTTGGCTTTTCCTTTTGTTGTATTGAGCCTTTTAACTGCTTTGGTATTTCTTTTAGGAGCTAAATTTTCTGGATGGATAGTATATGCAAAAGAGGGAATTTGGACTGTAATGACTATAAACTTCCTCTATATGTACATTCAAAGATTAAGAGCATCTTTTGCATATAAAAAAGGAGATTTAGATAGAGTAAAAAACCTAGTGAGATTCATACCAACAAGACTATTACCGCTCAATATTTTACTTGGAATTGCAGCTATATTCCTAGGTGTAATGTTTAGAGGTTTATAGCAAATAAAGGAGAAATTTCACCTTTTAAATAATGTTGCTCTAAATGCCATAACTAGATTAAAACACAATTCACTAAGCATCATTAACTCCCAATGTGAGATAACTGACAAAAACGGCATACCTGCCTTTAGTTTTTCAAAGTCTATCTCACATACAAATCCATAACCTAAGCTTGGTGAGCCAATCTCCGGTAAGTCTATGGCATAATTGAAACTAAAGAGTATGTGCGTATCTCTTTTCATTCTTCGTATCCGCTTTAGTGTTCCACTAAAATCTTTTTCATTTAATCTTATATCTGCATGTATATTGTGAGATAGAACATTTCTAACAAACGAGACTATATCAAAAAAGTCTTCATAGCGATCGCCAAGCTTTGTCATCATGTAGTCTCTAAATGGACTATCTAATCTCAATGCCTCTACCATTGCCATGCAAATTCCCCTAAAGGAGTTAAACTCTACAAAATACTCAAAAAGAGTTATCTCTCTTTTTCCAAAAGCATCTTTTAAAACTTCTTCAATTATGTTTGGATTAAAACTATAACTTTTTAAATCTTCAAACTCTCTTTTAATTGATAACTCTTTAGTTGAAAAGTCCTCTTGTTTTGATAACTCTGCAAAAAATTCACCTACATGTAAAAAGTAAAAATTTTGTTCCACTAAAAGAAGAGCATCTTCTAAGAGGATATTATCTTGCATTTAACCTCATTAAAAATTGCACAATTTCCCTCTTGTGAGATTTCAAATGGAGTTAAAATATTTGCATCTTTATGCCCTGAATACAAAAGAAAACAATCTTCTCTTAAATTTTCATCATTTTTAACTATGTATTCACACTCATAAACCCCATTTGACAATACAACTTTACTACCATCATTTAATCCTAAAGAGGTTGGAACATATAAGTACTTATCTGTACAAAATTGAGAATTTAAAGAGTTATTCTTTTTTGCGCTAAGTAGATAAAAACCCTCATTGATTCTCTCCTCATCCCAATCATCATCAAAATCATCAAAAAATTCAAATTTGCCACTTTGAGTATAAAACTTATCTTTATATGGAGTACTCTCATAACTTTTAGAGATATGCCATCCATCCCTCAAAAAGGAGTTTGATGATACAACTTCATCTATATAGTCTTTTTCACTTTTTAACTCAATACCCAACATTTTAGTTAACTCATACTCGCTAATACCAATTTCACTATCTGAAATTTTTGGCATAAACCCTACATACTCATGACCATAGGTTAGTTTTAGATCATCTTTCTCTAAAAAATTTTTTGCTGGAATCACAAGATTTGCCAATTTAGAAGTTTCATTTTCATATAAACCAAAGTATGCTACAAAACCAGCATTTTTTAATTTCTCTCTTACTTTTAAACTGCAAGGCATCTGTCTAGCAGGATTTGCTCCTTGTATAAAAACAAATTCATATTTTGAAAAATCTACAGTTGGAAGGGGAACTTTATTGGATTTAGTTAAAAATGGATTTTTAAATCCTAAAGAGCTTTCACCTAAATAACCAACGCCACATCCCTCTTTACCAAAGATTCCAATCATTGCACCAAATGAGTCGATAGCTCTTAATACACTATGACCAAAACTGTACTTTTGGACTCCAACTCCAACCAAAATAGAGACTTTTTTACCTTTTATTAGTGAGAGAAATTTATCGATCTTTATCATATCTACATCACATCTACTCTCTAAAAAAACCATAGGATGAGAGTTTATAAAATCTAAAAACTCTTCAAAATTTTCAGTTCTTTTCTCTATAAACTCTTCATCTTCCATTCTATCCATATATGCCATTCTACTCATAAGCATAGCCAGGTATATATCACTTCTTGGTTTCAATTGTAAATGTAAGTCAGCTTTTTTTGCTAAATCAGTCTTATAAGGATCTATAACTACAATCTGTTTACCCTTTATAAATGGCAACATATGAGAATTTGTAGCCAAAGGGTTTCTACCCCAGAAAATTACTACATCACTCTTTGAAACCTCATTTGGACTCAATGCCAAACTAACACCTCTTCCCTCTTCTATACCATAATCACCCGCACTATCACAAAGTGAACCAGTTGTAAAATCTGCACCATGCTTATCAAAAAAAAGCTTTGTTATATTTTGCATAATGCCTAAATTTCCACTACCTTTAAAAAATAGAGTTCTTTTTTTAGACTCTTTTTTTATAATCTCTATAGCCTCTTTCAAAGAGATCTCTTTGCCATTGAGTCTAGGCTTTGTTATTCTCTCAAACTTATGAAAATTATTCAGATTTGGACATAAAAAACCTTGTGTGATTGGATGACTTTTATCACCACTTAACTTTAAATTGTCACCAACCTTAACACTACATCCATCAAAGCAATCAAGCGGACAAGTTGTTGTCATTACTTTGCCTTTAACTCAATTTTGTATAACTTGGAAAAGTATTTTGGAGCATCAACTATAATCTCTGCTCTGTAAGACGATATATTTTGTGTATCTGCTACACTCCACATTTTGTCAATTTTATACTTAGTTGCCTTATCATTTATGTAAATTTTAGCATCTTTTGCAATCTTTACATCTTCAATAGAAAGAAAAATTACAAGCTTTGCTTTTGTTATATCGTAAGCATCTACCAATGGAGTTCCTATATTGACATAATCTCCATCATTTACATAAACTTTGTAAATTAGGTAGCCTTTTTCCATCTTAACCTTTTTTTTATCTATAGTATCTTTTAAAAGAGCTATTTTATATCTTAAATCGCTCATACTTATCTCTAAGTTTTGCAATGAATTTTCAAGAGAGATGACTTGATTTGAAGCATTTAAATAATTTATCAACTCCAAATCTTTACTTAATTTTGATTTAGTTTTTAAATCTTTAATTCTATCAAAACTATCCTTCCTAATCTTTTCAATTTTTTTCGCATTTTCTAAATTTTTTTTGATCAACTCAAAACTTCTTTTTTGAACTTCAAGTTTTTTAAGTGAACTTTTTAATTCCTTTTGATTTAAATAATCATCTATTTGGATTAAAACGCCGCCCTTTGAAATTCGCCCCTCAGCTTCACCATAAACAAAAGTCACACTTCCACTAGCACTAGATTTTATATTATAAACCTCATAGGGCTCAACCTTTGCATAGTAAACTCCAGCATTTAAACTTAAAGTCAACAGTAAAAAACTTATAAAATACCTCATATAGCCATCCTAATTAAATTTTCACAAAAATTTTGTAATTGTTCCATTATACACAATTTTTTGTTAAAGGTACCTCTAACATTTTAAGAGGATAAAATTAAATTTTCCAATTCATTATATGTATCACAATCATAGTGCTTTATATCTATTTTTTTTGCCTCAATTTTAACTTCAAACTCATTTTCGAACTCTTTAATAAAAATTTTATTTAATTTAAATTCCTTTTTAAGACTTAGAAGCAAAAAATTATCTGCAAAAAGCCTTACTAAGATTGTATTTTCATGTGCCAATACTACATCTCTAGAAAAATTTTGTAAAAGTTTATCCCCATTATTCCACCCAAATTTAGCATTAAAACTTGTAAAGTTTATAAAATTGATATAATACATACACGCCAATTCATATTCATCATTTCTAGCAAGTAAAAATTTTAGATAATTTACATTAAAATACCCGGTTAGTTGATCTCTAAAGTAGCAAGAAAATCTCAAGTCGTTTATGTCACAGCTTTGTAACATTGGATTATTATCTTCTATCTTATACTCTTCAAAAACTTTTTTAGCACAACTTACAATTTTGGGATTAAATTTTACCCCACTCATCTTAACAATATACTCTATTGAATCCTCTTTTGATAATGCCTTTCTATAAGCTCTATTTGTTGTTAAAGCGTCAAAAACATCAGCTATGGAAATTATTTGAGACAAAAGAGGTATCTCATAACCTTTTAAACCACAAGGATATCCACTTCCATCAAAATTTTCATGGTGGTGAAGTACTATAGATGCTAATTCATAAAATGGTTCCCTATAAAGAAGCTCATAACCAACCCTTGGATGAGATTTTATAATTTCAAACTCTTCATCATTGAGTTTATCGGGCTTTAAAAGTAGTGCATCTGGGATCTCAATTTTTCCAATATCATGCAACATTCCAGCCCTAAAAATCAGATCAATATCATAATCATTAAGTTTCATCTCTTTTGCTATAAGTGAAGCATATTTTGCAACTCTTTGACTATGACCAGCTATATATCTATCTCTTCTCTCTATCATATCGACAAAAGAGTATATACTCTCCTCATAGTGCTTTGCTTTTTCTTCGAAATATTGAGAACTTTTATATTTTATCCACCAAATGAGTATAATTCCTATAAACCATATAAATGAGTAGATAAAAACCAAAAAATTATAAGTAGATGGATTATCCTCTTTTAAAGTAGGTACACCTATCTTAACACTTATATGACCTAAGACATCACCAACTTTTTTATCATCATGTATATGACATTTTAGACAACTCTCTTTTGCTAAAAGAGGCTTTACATAAAATATAAACTCTTTACCATTTTGTTCATATATTGAGTATGAATCATACTTACTATTTTGTGCTTCTTTTATAGTATCTTTAAACTTCTTATTTTCGAGTAATTTAAAATCATCTTTTTCATAAAAACCATCTATCTTAACATCAAAAGCCTGTTTTTTTGCCATATTGTAAATAAGATCTCTTAATGAAAAACCTATATTTATATTAAAATCTTTATTTTCTTCAATGGCTCTAAGTTTACTCTCAAATGCCCAATTTATAAGTGATTCAGCTTCAAAAGAGCTATTTTTTGCGTTAGAAATAGCTCTCTTTTCTAAATGAAACCTCTCATTATTCATTTGATATACAAAAAAAGAGTATGTCATTAGTGTCCACACTAGAGTTAAAAAGATTGCTACTTGTTTAAAAAAAAGTATCTTTTTTGTTAAAGGCATAATACACACCTCAATGTTTTGTGCATATTATAACCTCTTTTTCTTAAAAAAAGCAGTTTTTTGTAAATTAACATAAACCTATATTTTCAAAAAGTAAAAAATTTTAAACTGTAATCTCTTTTATGTCTGCAATTGATTTAAACTCTTTATATATAGAGGCTATTATATTTTGTCTATTTCGTTTTATATTTTTATCTTCAACATTTACCATAACATTATCAAAAAAATCATCTATATAAGACTTTAAACCAAATAAAGCATCAAGCTTCTTCTCATATAAGCAGTACTCTCTATCTTTTACTTTTTTAAACTCATTCCATAAAGATTTTTCTTGAGAAAATTCAAAAAGAGTATCATCAACATTTAAATTTTTATCAAGATCAACATCTTTTACTATATTTGCAACCCTTTTAAAAGTAGAAAAAATCTTCTTGAAATCACTGCTTTTTACTATACTATTTAGTGCTTGAACTTTTTTATGAATTTCAACTAAATCTCTCTCCTTGCTTTCTAAAACAGCTTTTATAATAGAAATATTTGCATCAAATAATTGATACATCCTTTCAAAAAAGAAATTTTGTAATTTTTCAAACTCAAAAGGAGCATAATTTTCACTCAATTTTTTTAAATCTTTTTCAATATCAAACTCAACCTGCTCGTTTAAAACAATCTTTACTATTCCATTTACTGCTCTGCGTAAACCAAAAGGATCCTTCGTTCCTGTTGGAATTTTGCCTATGCTAAAAAGCGCTAACAAAGAGTCTAATTTGCCACTGAGTGCCACTACTGAGCTAAAAAGGTTTGAAGGAAGTTGACTATCCTCACTATTGGGTAGGTACTGCTCTTTTAAAGCCAAACATACTAACTCATCCTCACCCGCTGCTTTAGCATAATAATAACCCATCAATCCTTGCAACTCAGTAAACTCATAAACCATTTCACTAAGCAGATCAGCTTTAGAGAGCATCATTGCCCTATGAAGAGTCTCACTAAGCTCTTTTTCATCTTTATTGCAAACTTTTAATAGTTTATCTTTATACTTTTGCTCTAAATAAAGTGCGATATTTCTCTCTCTTAAAACCTTATCAAATAATGATCCTAAACTATCAAGATATACTATATCTTTTAACCCCTCAATTCCTAGTCCATTTTTTAAATCATTTTCAAAAAAGAAAAGAGCATCACTGAGCCTTGCTCTTAAAACTTTCTCATTTCCTTTGACTATTAAGCTATAGTCTTCACAAATTGCATTTGAGACGACTATGAACTTGTTTGTAATTTTTCCATTTTTAAAAACAGGAAAGTATCTTTGATGCTCTTTCATAGATGTAATTATAACCTCGGAAGGTAACTTTAAAAATTTTTCATCAAAGCTACCAATTAAAGCTTTTGGAAACTCAGTTATTGCAATAACTTCATTCAACAGTTCCTCATCTACCTCAATATCTATACTATTTTGAGTCTCTATCTTATTAAAATCATTTAAAATTATCTCTTTTCTTTTATTTTGGTATAAAACTACTCCACCATCTTCGAGCTTTTTAAAATAGTCTCCTGCAAAATCATATGCGAATGGCTCATATGAGATAGAACGATGTGGGTATGAAAACTGAGTTGAGTCAACTCCATAAACATTAAACGCAATATGCTCATCTCCAAGCATTGCTCCAATCCATCTAATCGGTCTTATAAAACTTTTTTGCAAACTCCCCCATCTCATTGACTTACCGAAATTCAAAGAGTTTAAAAGCTCTTCTACCATATCTCCTATTAATGAAGTTGATGGCTTACCCTTTATAAGTTTTTTATAGTATAAAACCTCTTTATTGCCCTTAGTTGCCGTTGAAATTTCTTCTAACTTAACACCACATTTCTTAGCAAATCCTATAGCTGCTGATGTCGGCTTTCCATCCTTGTAAGCTATCTCTAATGGTGCCCCAAATAGCTCCTCCTCTTTATCTTCTTGAGAAGTTGGAAACTCTCTATGCCACAAAACTAATCTTCTTGGAGTATAATAAAACTTAAACTCACAAATAAGTGCATTTTTTTCAAGTAATTTTAACCATTTACTCTCTATATTTGGTAACTCCTTTAAAAAAGGAATTGCAGGAAGCTCCTCTACACCAATCTCTATTAAAAGTGGTTTTACCATAAATTTACCTCATTCAATTATATATACTAGGGTTCTTAGAGATACCCTACTTCTAAAACCTTCCAATCATACCTAAAAAGTAGTTAAAAACCTATAAAATTTCCTCTAAAACAATCTGCCGTTTACCCTTATAAAAACCCAACTCCTTTACAAGTATATTGTATACCTCACCAACTTTGTAGTTGCTATCTGGAAGATATATAAAAATTTTATCTCTGTTTTTATCCTCAATGTAAACTCCATATCTGTTTTTATCGACAACCATTACATCTTTTAGCATAAATTTTACCCTGTTTTGTTTGATTTTATGAAGAGTTTTTATATCTATGATTCTTGGTTCTGTTTTTTTGTATGGCTTAGTTGAAAATGTTGCATAGATAGGAAAATGATCGCTAAAGCCTCTACCAAGATGTTTTCCTTTTCCATTTTTGCTAATTTGCCATCTGTATGGAGCTTTGTATTTACTCATAAGATAGCGAGGCTTAAAAACTCTAAAAGAGCCATCTTTATAGTTGATAGTTTTAGAAATTATTATGTGATCCAATGCACTCTTTTTACCAAAAAACGAGTATGAAAATCTATCTTTTCTTGGTATATCCTGCCATAAATCTATAGCATCATCTAAAAGATAATTAACCCCAGATCCCCAACCATCTTTTTTTATCTCATAAGGGGAGTTGAAATCACCTAGGAGTATAAATCTTTTCTCTTTGGAGTATAACTCTTTTAACTTTTTAGCATACTCTAACCTTTTTTGATTACTATGTCTTTTTGATGGCCAATGGTTTAAAAAAAATGGAACCCTGTAGCCTTTTATATCAACTACAACTTTATGGATTGGTCTAAATCTTAAATCAACCACATAGGCTTTTGTCTGTTTTATGGGGTATCTTGAGAGCAGACCACAATCTATGGCTCTAGTGTGGTTTTTGTAGTAGATAAAGGGGTATTTTTTAGCTCCAAGCTTTAAATTTAGCCTCTTTAATACTTCTTTGTTTTCTACCTCACACAGGTTTATGATGTCTGCGTCTATATCTTTTATAACTTTTGCTATGTTTTTTAGCTTAACTTCAAGAGTTTTGCTATTCCAACCACTTTTGGAGTTTGGAATAAACTCCTTATACTCATGTCCACTAAATTTATCGTCAAAAAGATTCTCCACATTGTAAGTAGCGACTCTAAATTCCACTCCCCATAAAACAAAAGGAAGCAGAAGTAAAATTAACTTTCTAATGATTTAAACTCCCTTTGATTGTCACAATAGTACTCCAACTCACCACTTTTAATCTTGTAGTACCACCCTCTTATAAAGAGCTCTCCATCTTCAACTAGCTCCTTAACTCTTGGATAGGTAAGAAGATTCTCCATTTGAAACAAGATAGAAATCTTCTCTGTAGTCTCAAGTTTTTCATCTTTTGAAACGGCGCTATCAAGATTTTTTAAAACATGCTCTTTTGCTTTATCTCCAAGCTCTAGCCACTTTTTTACATGGGGCATATCTTTTGAGGAAATATCGGCATAAAGGCTCTCTATCGCTCCACAGTTTGAGTGTCCACAGACTATGATATCGCTCACCTTTAAAACATTTACAGCATACTCAATCCCAGCAGCAGTTGCATGAAAATCATCATCCGGGCTAAATGGAGGAACAAAATTGCCAATGTTTCTTAGTATAAAAAGCTCACCTGGGTTTGAGTTTGTTATGAGCGATGGATTGACTCTTGAGTCACTGCAGGCAATGAAAAGAACTTTTGGTCTTTGACCATTTTCAACTAAGTCTATAAATCTATTTTCATACTTTTTAAATTTAACATTTTTAAATTTCTCGTATCCGTCTATTAGGCTTTGAATATTCATCTTAACTCCCTTGCGACTCTATTTGCACTAGCAAATACCCACTGGAAATTGTATCCACCAAGCTCACCAGTAACATCTAAAACTTCACCAATAAAAAAGAGGTTTTTTTGCAACTTACTCTCTAAATTGGCACCTATTTGAGTACAGCAAACTCCACCTTTTGTAACTTCAGCCTTACTAAAACCAAAATTACCAGCAGGTGCAAACTCATAGTTTTTCAATCTCAAAATCATCTCCTTTTGAGCCGAAGATAGTGAGCTTAGAGGAGAATCTTTGAGTGAAATACTACCTAAAAACTCTTTTATGAACCTTTTAGGAAGAGGCAGGGTTGAGCTTATAAGCTTTTTTGAATCTTTATTTAAAATCTCTTCAAGATTTATATGAGGAAGAAAGTCTATGGTTAGTTTTCCTTTTGACCAGTAGAGCGAACCACTTAAAACAACAGGACCACTTATGCCTCTATGTGTAAACAACAGGTCATTTTCTAAAATCTTATCTGCTACTTTTAGCTTAACATTAAAAGAGATACCACTTAGTTTTTTCATCCAAAACTGCTCTTTTTGCAAACTCAAACCTACAAGAGCTGGATTTGGAGTTATTATGGTATGTGAAAAATCTGTTGCGATTTTGTAGCCTATATCACTTGCACCCAGACTTGCAAAGCTTATTCCACCACTAGCAACCACCACTCTTTTTGCTCTAATCAGCCCTTTTGAAGTCTCAATCCTAAAAACTCCACCATGCTCTACATGTAAAACTTTGGTATCTAAAAAAAATTTATGCTTTTTAGTTAGTTTTTTAAAAAGCTCTACTAAATCTTTTGCAGAGTTTTTCAAAAAGAATTGACCATGCTTTCTAAGCTCAACATCTATGTTGTGTTTTTTTAAAAAAGCTAGTGTATCGTTAGGTTTAAACTCATCTAAAATTGGCTTTATAAAATCTTTATCTCCTAGATAATTAGAGGCTGATACATTTTTATTGGTAACATTACACTTTCCGCCACCACTAGCCAAAATCTTAAGTCCCACTCTTGAGTTAGCCTCGATAATTGCAACCTTTTGCCTCTTAAGATGACTTGCCAAAAAGAGTCCACTAGCTCCAGCCCCTACAATTGCTACATCAAAAACTGTTTCACTCAACTGCAAAATCATTAAAGTTTTGTCTTATTGCTTCATAAAGAACTATGCCAACACTTATGGCTAGATTTAGGCTTCTTCCATTTTTGCCCATAGGGATTGTGATAGCATTGTCCCATTTTGTCTTCATAAGCTCCAGTGGAAGCCCCGTTGACTCACCTCCAAAAAAGAGATAGTCCCCCTTTTTAAATTCAACTTCAAAGTAAGGTTTGTCAGTTTTTGTAGTTGCAAAGAAAAATCTATCTATCTTGTGAGCATTTGAGCTCAAAAAGTCATCCAGACTCTCCCAAACATGCAAATCAAGCTGATCCCAATAATCAAGCCCCGCTCTTTTTACACTCTTTTCACTTAAATCAAAACAGATTGGCTTTACTACATGTAAAGAGGCATCACAATTTACACAAAGCCTACCTATTGTTCCGGTGTTTTGTGGTATTTGGGGATGAACTAGGACTATATTGAACATCAAAAAATTACCGTTTTGTTATTGTAAACAAAGACTCTATCTTCTAAAACCAAATCTAGTGCGTTTGAGAGAACTACTTTTTCAACATTTCTTCCAGCCTTTTGCATATCTCTCCAGCTAAACTCATGATCAACCCTTATGACATCTTGAGCTATGATTGGACCCTCATCGAGATTGTCATTTACAAAGTGAGCAGTAGCTCCTATAATCTTTACACCTCTTACAAATGCTTGCTTGTAAGGATTTGCACCTATAAAGGCTGGCAAAAATGAGTGGTGAATGTTTATGATTTTTTCTTCATACTCTCTTACAAAATCACTCGATAGTATCCTCATATATTTTGCTAAGACCATATAGTCAAACTTATAGCCTTTTAAAACTTCCAAAATCTTTTGCTCATGTTCAGATCTTGTAAAATTATCACAAGGAACGCAATGAAATGGAATATCAAACTTTTTGACCAACTCTTCTAAATAGTCATAGTTTGACACAACCGCAACTACACTAGTATTTAACTCTCCACTATAGTACTTCAAAAGCAAATCCCCTAAACAGTGCGATTCTTTTGTTGCAAGGATAATTATCTTTTTTCTCTCTTTAGCTTTTAAAATTATATTTGCATCAGTAGGTAAAACTGCTCTTAAATCTTTTTCTAGTTGTAAATTATTCAGATCTCCACTTAAAATTGCTCTAAAGAAAAATTTTGCATTTTCATCATCCACATACTCATCATTTTTTTCAATATTTAAACCATGTTTATAGATAATATTTGAAATATTGTAGATTAACCCTTTCTTATCTGGGCAATCAATTTTTAATATATATTTTCTATCCATCTACTCTCCTATTTATTTCATTCAAAACTCTTTTTTTATACTCTATCTTTATATCTTTACCTCTAAATCCATCTTTTAGTATATCTTCGATTTTAACTCCACCTGCAAAAACATTCTCCCAAATACCAAGTTCTTTAGCTCTTAATTTAACCTTTGGTTTATAATTTCCTAACCACTTCGATATGGGAAGTTCTGCTGCAATCTCTAAAAGTTTTTTATCTGATGGAATTTTTTTAAAAAATGGCTGATACCTATAAACTCTTAAATAGTGCTTTGGAGCATCAATAGTTTTTGCAAACTCATAAACTGATTTGTTTGAAAAATTTGCAACTATATATAAAAAATAGTAAGCCTGCATATCTTTCTCAAAGTTTTTTTCAACCACACAAAGCTCATCAAAAGCTTCCATTGAAATTTCTGAGTCAAAAAGTTTTTCAAATACCCCCAATTCATTGGCAACCAAAAATCCTTTAGATAAATGAGTAGCTAAAAAAAGTTTTTCTAACTCCCAAAAAATTCTACTGCTACTGAGATCCTGAAGTGAAATCTCCTTCATAACTCTTTTAGTTGCGCTTTGTACATCTAAATCAAATCTTGCACAAAATTGAACTGCCCTTAAAACTCTTAAACTATCTTCTTTGAAGCTGTTCTCATCAATCAATCTTAACTCTTTAGTATAAATCGAATCTACACCACCCCAAAAATCCAAAAGTTCCCCTGTAAATATATTTATCATTAAAGCATTCATAGTGAAATCTCTTCTTTTTGAAGCTAATTTTTCACTCTTTACAATCTCTACTTCAAAAGCTTTATGACCTACTCCAACCTTTTTTTCACTTCTAGGTAGACTAAAATCGACTCCATCCAATTTATAAACAAAAAAACTCTTTCCCACTCCACTTGCACCAAGCTTTTCCATCAAATTTTGAAATCTTTTTTCAGATAAATCATAAACTTCAACATCTATATCACTTATGGCGTTATCCATAAAAAGATCTCTAACACAACCTCCCACCAAATATGCTCTATTCGTATGTGGCGCTAGTAGAGATTTTATTTTTTCAATTTTGCAAATTATTTGTGGAGGGAATTTTTTTATGAAATTCATTAACTACTTTTTTTCAAGATTTTCCAACCTCTCATCTATAACAGCTAGAAGGTACTCCAAAAAATTGAGCGTCAAATCTACTTTTGCCTCTATTGACTTATTGTTTGGTGATTGAAATCCTTCAAACAAAACAAGAACTCTCTCTCTAAGATTTTCACAAAAAGCTCGCTCATCCTCTATAATAAACTCTTCTGTTAAATCATCTTTTTTCTCTACACTATCTTTTACTTCCTCTTTTTGTACAACTTTCTCTTTTGGTACTTGTTTTTCCTCTTCATTTGACTCTTCTAACTCGGCTAAAGTAGAAAGTATCATATCTTTTAGTTCCATAAGCAACCTTTATAGTTTACTAAGCCATCTTTCAAATTCTAAAAACTCTACTTCACTATCCATATTTATAAAAAATTCTTTCATCTCTTCATTTACATGTAAATATTTTTTTCTAATACCCGAGAGTCTTTTTATAGCAATTTTAGCCTCTTTATTCTCTGGATCGCTCTTTAAAATATCTTTATAAATCTCCAATGCCTCCTCTTTGAGTCCTTGAAGTTCGTAAATAGATGCTAGTGTTAGGGTTTTCATTTAACTGTCTCCTTTTTACTGAGCAAAGCCCAGTAAAAATTCCTCTCACTCTTGTGAAGCGAAGCGGTTGCAAAGCAATCACTCTCTTCGAGAAAGCACGAGCTAACGCTCTGTAATTGACTGCTTACTGTCTCCTTTTTACTGAGCCTTGTGCCATACACTCTCTGTGAGAAAGCCCAGTAAAAATTCCTCTCACTCTTGTGAAGCAAAGCAGTTGCAAAGCAATCACTCTCTTTGAAAAAGCATGACTTTGTGGTCTCACAAAAGACTATTTTTCTTTGCAAATTAAAAATTTTATGAAAAGTTTTCTTACTTAACACTGCTTTACTAAATCCTAAATTTTTGTTACAGCATCAGCTATAATGGAACCAATCTCTGTTGTACTACAAACCTCTTTTGCTCCATAAGAACTCAAATCTTTTGTTCTATATCCATCTTTTAAAACTTTTGCAACTGCACTCTCTATTCTATTTGCCGCTCTTTCTTCTCCTAGAGCATATCTAAGCATCATTGAAGCGCTTAATATGGTGGCGATAGGATTAGCAATACCCTGCCCGGATATATCTGGAGCTGAGCCATGAATTGGCTCGAAAAGTCCAACACTTCCACCAATTGAAGCAGATGGTAAAAGTCCAATAGATCCGCTTATCATACTAGCCTCATCACTCAAAATATCACCAAAAATATTCCCCGTAAGTATGACATCAAACTGTTTTGGATTTCTAACAAGCTGCATAGCACAATTATCAACATACATATGACTCAAACTAACCTCAGGATAATCTTTTGCTACCTCTTCTACTGTATCTCTCCAAAGCTGAGAGACTTCTAAAACATTTGCCTTATCAACTGAGCAAACCTCTTTTCTTCTCTTTAAAGCACTCTCAAAAGCAACTTTTGCAATTCTTTTAATCTCATCTTTTGAATAAACCATTGTGTTGTATGCTCTATCTTCTAGCTTCTCTCTAGGAGAGCCAAAGTAGATGCCCCCTGTTAACTCTCTTACAACTAATAGATCAACCCCTTTTAACACCTCTGGCTTTAGAGTACTAGCATCGACCAATTCATCAAAAACTTTTACAGGTCTTAAATTTGCAAAAACACCTAACTCACTTCTAAGCTTCAAAAGTCCACTCTCAGGTCTTAAGTGCCTCTTAAGTCCATCCCACTTCTCTCCGCCTATAGCACCAAATAAAATTGCATCAGCTTTTTTACAACCCTCTATAGTTTCAATAGGAAGAGGCTCACCCTTTAGATCATAAGCACAACCTCCCATAAGATAATCATCATAACTCAATTCAAACTCTTCATCTGTGCAAACTGCATCCAAAACTTTTATAGCCTCATCAACAATTTCAGGACCAATACCATCACCTTTTATAACTGCTACTTTATGTTTTTTCATATTACTTACTCCTCTTAGCATAATTCATCAATCCACCACAACTTACTAACTCTTGCATAAACGGTGGAATTGGAGTAAATTCATAAGTTTTAGCACTAGTTTTGTTTAGTATCTTTCCATTGTCTAAATCTATGCTAATAACATCTCCCTCTTTAATCTCTTCA
>JALSLU010000020.1 GCA_026988125.1 Sulfurospirillum sp. | reverse complement strand
TATCCAAAAAGATATCTCTTCTTTCTACGCCCCTGTTATATATGTGATAGTAACCTAGAGTATCTACCCTTAACCTTCGTGGCATAATTAACCTTTTTTTGGTTAATTATACCATAAAAGTTTAGAGTTTAGCCCTGACCCCTTTTGAGGGTTATGCCTATGGTTAGAAGTGCAATTCCATCAAAAAGTAGGCTAATAGCTGCAAAAATTCCTACCCAATAGAGTGAATTTGCTGGCCATCCTATAGTCAATAATGCCGCTAGGATTACAGAAACAATTGCATTTAAAATAAAGACCCACCACCCCTTATGTGGTTTATAGTCCATAGCAAAACCAAAACTAGAGTAAGCATCTAAAAACAAATATGCAACCAATAGCATAGCAACTGCTGCAATTCCTGCTGTTGGAAAAACAATAAAAATTAAACCCGTAATTAGTGATAAAATTGGCTTAAGCCAAGCACTAAAGGAGCCTCTATAATTTTTAAATGTTATATATCCTTGAATAAATGCACTCATTAAAAACAACCAAGCAAGCAAAGTAGCCACAACTAAAGATAAAACTGCAGGCATAAATA
Organism: Sulfurospirillum sp.; assembly: GCA_026988125.1. GTDB lineage: Bacteria > Campylobacterota > Campylobacteria > Campylobacterales > Sulfurospirillaceae > Sulfurospirillum_A. The sequence goes on along the minus strand of JALSLU010000020.1, from coordinate 23,655 downwards.
TACCCGCCACACCCACAATGGTCATTAAAATTCCAGCCACTATAGTATGTGTACTAAATTTTTTTAATCTATCTTTATCAAATGTAAATCTAATTAATGTCATAATACATCCTTTTTTTATTGGAATTATAATACAATTTAAAAAAACCCTATGCTACTTTTGTAGCAAGAAATCAAGGAGCAAAATGAACTCTATAGAGTCTAAAAAATTTTTATATTTAGTACTAACCCTCTTTACAGTGGTTGCAGGCTACTTTTACTTAAGATATGCCTACAAAGTAACCGATACTACTCCGTTTACTCAAGAGATTGTGCTTATTATCCTAGGTACTTTAGCAACAATTTTTATAACTGCTCTGCTTTTAAATCAGCAAACTGCAGTAGAAATTCAAAAGGAGCAAAATGTCAAATTTTTGGATCTAAAAACCCAAACATACGATAAATTGCTCGAGCTTATGGAGAATATGGCTACGAAAACTCACATTACCAAAGAGGAGATTACAAAACTTCAGTTTATTACTCATAGACTTGCTATTTTTTCCTCTCCATTAGTTTTGGAAGAGTATAACAACTTTTTAAATGTTATTGCAAAGATATCTGAAGATGGAACTTTTAAAAACGATACCGAGGAGTTATCCAAAGCACTTTCAAATTTAACAGTTTACATAAGAGAGGACTTGCTTAATGAAAACAGTAGTGAAAAAATCTTCTCAAAAGCTCAAATCAAAAAGATGATCTCTAAAAACTCAAGTAGCTCAACGAAAATTCATATCAACCACTAGCATCTGCTAGACAAAGTGCAAATGCTACATCTACACCTCCTTTTTTACATGTGGCATTTGCCTCTAAAAGAGTTGAGCCACTTGTGACAATATCATCTACAAGAACTACACTTATGCCCTCTTTACATGTAAGTCTAAAGTCTCTTTTTTGCTTCATCCTAAAATCTCTCTTTTGTCCACTGTATCTAACTCTGTTTTTAGCTCTAAGTGCGCCATACAGTGGAGTAAAAACAGTTCTTAATTCATAAGCAATAATGGCACTATGAGAGTAGCCCTCTCTAGTGTGATCATCTATAGGGATTGAGAAAATATCTTTACACTTAAAGTTTTGAGTAAGTGGAAGCAGAGCGTGTCTTGTTAAGATCGAAAAAACTTTTGATCCTATGAGTGTATGCTTTGTGTGAAGTAGCTCTTTTATATCTTTATAAGCATAGCAAGAGTAAACATTAAGACCATCTTGAAGAACTCTTTTTTTGGGAGTTGGTACGAAAAGTCTATCTAAACACTCTTTACAGATTGGTTGCCAACTAAAATTTAAGCAGAGCTGGCAACGCATCTTAGTCTAATTTTAAAACTGTCAAGAATGCCTCTTGAGGAAGCTGAACCTTTCCTATGGCTTTCATCCTTTTCTTTCCAGCCTTTTGCTTCTCTAAAAGCTTTCTCTTTCTTGTTATATCACCACCATAGCACTTAGCAGTAACATTTTTCCCCATAGACTTTACAGTCTCTCTAGCTATGATTTTATTGCCAATGCTCGCTTGAATTGCCACTTCAAAGAGCTGTCTTGGCACTATCTCTTTCATAGCCTTAACAAACTCTCTGCCCCTACTTGTAGCATTTTGCCTTGGAACTATGATTGAAAGAGCATCCACTACCTCTCCTGCGACTCTTACATCTAGCTTAACCAAATCACCCTCTTTGTAGCCAATAGGCTCATAATCAAAACTAGCATAACCCTTAGTAGCAGATTTGAGCTTATCATAAAAATCCATAACTATCTCATTCATAGGTATCTCATACTCTAAAAGCACTCTATCCTCACTAAGGTAGTCCATCTTTGTTTGAACCCCTCTTTTTGAGTTTACTAGAGTTATGATATTGCCTAAAAATTCAGTTGGAGTTAGTATGGTAGCTTTTACGAAGGGTTCTAAAATTTTATCTATCTCATTTACCGGAGGCAGTTCGCTTGGATTTTGAATCTCTATCGTCTCGCCATCAGTCTTTTTAACCTTGTAAGTTACTGTTGGAGCAGTTGCAATCAAATCAAGCCCAAACTCTCTCTCAAGCCTCTCTTTTACAACCTCCATATGAAGAAGTCCCAAAAATCCAACCCTAAATCCAAAACCAAGAGCTACTGATGTCTCTGGTTCATAGGAAATACTAGCATCATTTAGCTTTAGCTTATTTAGAGCATCTCTTAAATCTTCAAACTTATCGGTCTCGATCGGATAAATCCCCGCAAAAACAAAGGACTTTATCTCTTCAAATCCAGGAACTGGCTCTTTTGTTTTGTTTTTGTTGTCTGTTATGGTATCTCCAACTTTTACATCGCCTATGTTTTTTAAACCCAAAACAACTATGCCAACTTCACCAGTTTTTATCTCATTTGTTTTTTGAAGACTAAGAGGATGAGGGTACATCAAGTTTAGAACTTCATGCTTCTTTCCTGTACCCATTACATATATCTCTTGAGCTTTTTTTATACTGCCATCATAAACTCTAACAAGTGCCAAGGCCCCTAAGTAGTTATCAAACCAACTATCATAGATTATGGCTTTCGTTGGAGCATTTTCATCTCCATTTGGAGCTGGAATTTTATCTACTATCTTATCTAGCAACTCCTTTATGCCAACACCGGTCTTTGCACTAACCTCAATAGCATCACTACAATCTAACCCTATTGTATGCTCAATCTCTTCTTTTACCCTATCTGGATCGGCTGCTGGAAGGTCAATCTTGTTTATAACGGGAATCAACTCTAAATCATTATCTAAAGCTATGTAAACATTTGCTATGGTTTGAGCTTCAACTCCTTGAGAGGCATCAACTACAAGCAAAGCGCCCTCACTCGAAGCAAGAGATCGTGACACTTCATAGGAAAAATCAACATGACCTGGAGTGTCTATAAGATTTAGTATATAAAGCTCTCCATCTTTTACATAGGTGAGCCTCACACTTTGAGCCTTTATGGTTATGCCTCTTTCTTTTTCTATATCCATAGTGTCCATCATTTGAGCACCAAGCTCCCTAGTGCTAACAGCACCGCACTCTTGGATTAGCCTATCTGCAAGGGTACTTTTACCATGATCTATGTGAGCGATTATAGAAAAGTTTCTTATATTTTTTTGAGCCATTAGATAAACAATCCATTTACGCTTTCATTATGATAAACTCTTCTAATAACCTCAGCAAAAACTGGAGCAACGCTTAAAACTTTTATTTTATTGCACTCCTCTTTTAGAGGAATCGTATCTGAAACTATAAGCTCATCTAATTGACCCTCCCTTATCCTCTCATAAGCTGGACCACTCAAAACCGGATGAGTACAACATGCCATTACACTAGTTGCACCTTTTGCTTTTAAAACTTTTGCGGCTTTTACAATGGTTCCTGCGGTATCTATCATATCATCTACTAAAATGACATCTTTTCCTTTTACATCACCAATTATGTTCATAACTTCACTCTCATTGGCTTTTTCTCGCTTTTTATCAACTATAACCATATCTACGCCTAGTTTATTTGCAAAACTTCTAGCTCTTGCTACACCGCCAATATCTGGCGAAGCAACGATTGGGTCTTTTAAATTTTTATTTCTAACATAATCGTGAAAAACGATAGTTCCATAGAGATTATCAACAGGTATGTCAAAAAAGCCCTGAATTTGACCAGCATGTAGATCAATCGTTACAACCCTATCGATGCCGGCAGTTTGAATCATATTGGCAACCAGTTTGGCTGTGATTGGAACTCTAGGAGCTGCTTTTCTATCTTGCCTTGCATAGCCAAAGTATGGCATCACGGCAGTTATAGAGCTAGCTGAACTTCTTCTTAAAGCATCTGTCAAAATAAGCAATTCCATAAGGTTTACATTGGCTGGTGAGCATGTTGATTGGATAATAAACACATCCTTCCCTCTAACGCTCTCACTGATTTGAACATTTATCTCGCCATCACTAAAACGCTTTATAGTGGCCTCTGAAAGTGGAAGCGAAAGATACTTTGCAACTTTTTTGGAAAATTCTGGATTTGCAGTCCCAGTAAAGACTTTGTAGCCTCTCATCTTTTACCTTTTTAGTAGTGTTTTTATTTTAACATTGTACTAAAAATCTACTTAAAAAGATATGACAAAACACCCCTTAAGAAGCATAAGGGGTGCAAGGCGTCCTATATTTAGCTATCTGGATTCTAGCTCTCTTTTTCTTTTTATCTGATTCCAACCAAGTAAAAATACTATCAAAAATGCAGGTATAAGAACAATTTGCTTAGGTAGTCTATCTCTATCTATCCTAACACTCTCAATAACCCATCCACTATCAACTCCAGCTTTTTTAATTGCCTCAACCTGCTTGTTGTGACCTGGCATAACCATAGCAACTTCCATTGGTCCAAACATATCGTCTAGCTGTAAGCCAGTATTATTAACTCTCTCTTTCCCATTTTTACCTTCTGCAAGTGGTAAAGCAAATGTATACTTCCTCACTTTACCTTCTATAGTTTCACCAGTAACTACAAAGTGCAATCTATCACCTTTTTTCATTTTATCAGCCACTTTGAAGATCTCTTTTCCGGGTAAATTTTCATAAGGTGGCTCAATCCTATCCCAAATAAATCCAGGTCTAAAGATAACAAATGTTAGAGCAAGTAACAAAATAGTTTCCCACCATCTATTTCTAGTAAACCAAAAGCCTTGAGTTGCCGCTGCAAAGAGAAGCATACCTGTAATTGCAGCTATAACAACTATTGCAAACTCAAAAGCATTATCGATACCTATCATAAGAAGTTGAGTATTGAAAATAAACATAAATGGCAATAGTGCCGTTCTAATATCGTAAGTAAAACCTTGAATACCGGTCTTTATAGGATCACCCTTACTAATAGCCGCAGCAGCAAAAGCTGCAAGTCCCACCGGAGGTGTATCATCAGCTAAAATTCCAAAGTAAAATACAAACATATGAGCCGCAATCAGAGGAATAGCAACATCATTAGCAGCTCCGAGACTTACAATAACAGGAGCCATCAAGGATGATACAACTATGTAGTTTGCAGTAGTTGGAAGACCCATACCTAAAATAAGACTAATTATGGCTGTAAAGAGTAGAATCAAAAAGATATTTCCACCAGAAACTGTCTCAACCAAAGCAATTATTACCTGTCCAACTCCAGTTAGTGTTACAGTTCCAACAATTATACCTGCAACTGCTGTGGCAACACCAATTCCTATCATATTTTTAGCACCATTTATAAGACCAATGTAGAGATCGTGAAATCCCTCTTTAAACCTTCTAAATGCTTCATCACTTTTTCTAAAAAAATCAATAAGTGGCTTTTGCGTCAAAACTATAAAAATCATAAAGATTGATGCCCAAAATGCTGATAAATCTGGAGAGAGCCTCTCAACAGTCAAAAGCCAAACCAACACTACAACAGGAAGTAGATAATGAAGCCCTGCTTTTACTGTTGGTCCAACTTCAGGTAACTCAACTATATCTTCAGTACTCAAATCTGGAACTTTCGAAGCTACATAAACTAAAGCAACATATGCAACTAAAAGCATTGCCAAAATAACAAGCATAGTGCTATCTCCAGCTGTTGCCTTAATAAAACCTAAAATTGGTGGCAAAACCCAAACCAAAAAGCCCAAAACTATAATAACACTTAAAACTCCTATCATTTTAGCTTTACCACTCATTTTGTAAGGTCTAGGCATCCCTTGCATACCAGCTTTCATAGCTTCTAAATGCACAATATAAACTAGAGCTATATAAGAGATTATTGCTGGTAAAAATGCGTGTTTGATGATCTCAACAAATGGGATTCCAACATACTCAACCATCAAAAATGCGGCAGCTCCCATAATCGGAGGTGTTAGCTGTCCATTGGTTGAACTTGCAACTTCAATTGCTCCAGCCTTCTCTTTTGAAAAACCAACTTTTTTCATCAGCGGAATTGTAAAAGTACCAGTTGTAACAACATTTGCAATGGAGCTACCAGAGATCATCCCGGTCATTGCAGAGCTTACAACTGCAGCTTTTGCTGGACCCCCCCTAAAGTGTCCCATCAATGAAAAGGCAACCCTTATAAAGTAATTACCTGCTCCAGCCTGCTCAAGAAGTGAGCCAAAAAGTACAAATAGAAAAACCATACTAGCACTAACACCAATAGCAATTCCAAAGGCACCCTCAGTTGTAATCCACATGTGAGATACTATTTTATTTAGTGAAGACCCACCATAATCTCCCAATCCAAAATAAGCATATGTAAGAGCTAGCAAAGCAACAATCATTAGTGGCGGTCCTAAAGATCTTCTTGTAGCTTCTAACAATAGTGCTAAACCAATCACACTAGCAACTAAATCTATCTGATTAGGAAGTCCTAATCTCATTTCAAAATTAGCAGAGTCCCAAACCTGAGCATAAATTATGTAACCAGTACAAATCACTATGAGTATACCCATAATCCAATCTGTAATAGGAACATAATCTCTAGGTGAGCTTTTAAAAGCTGGATAACTAAGATAGGCTAACATTCCAGCAAACATAAGGTGTACTCTCTTAACAACATCTGCATTTACCCACGGAGTATAATCTAAAACCAAAGGAGAAGATACATAGAGTTGAAAGAGTGACCAAGCTAAAGCTAAGTAGAGTATAAACTTAGCAACATAGGGGTTACTTGGATTTCGTCCACCAGATTCGGCTTCCAAAACCATCTCATGAGCTGTTTTTTCTAGCTCAACACTTTTGCCCATAAATACTCCTTAAAATAGATTTTTAAATCTTTTCAAAAAACTTAAAAAAGAATTTTACAAGAGAGGATAAATCATCCCCTCTTGCGCAAATGGGCTTACTTTAAAAGACCAACCTCTTTATAGTACTTTATAGCACCTCTATGAAGTGGAGCAGAGAGTCCAGCTTTTATCATATCTTCTTTTTTAAGGTGTGCAAATGCTGGGTGAAGCTTTTTGAAAGTTTCAAAATTGTCAAATACAGCCTTAACTAAGTTGTAAATTACCTTCTCAGAAACTTTTGAAGATGTAACTAAAGTTGCTCTAACACCAAAAGTTGTAACATCATCTGGATTTCCTCTATACATTCCACCAGGAACTATCGCTTTAGCGTAGTATGGATTATCAGCAATTAGTTTTTTAATTGCATCATCATAAACATTAACTATAACGCTATCACAAGTTGTAGTTGCCTCTTTTATAGCTCCACTTGGGTGACCAACAACATATACCATAGCATCTATCTTGTTATCACAAAGTGCTTTTGATTGCTCAGCTGCTTTTAACTCACCTGCTACTTTGAAAGTATCTTTTGTCCAACCTTTAGCTTTCATTACCACTTCCATAGTTCCTCTGTTTCCTGAACCTGGATTTCCTATGTTAACTCTTTTACCTTTTAAGTCTTCAAGATTTTTAATTCCAGCATCCTTTCTTGCAACAACTGTAAATGGCTCTGCGTGGATTGAAAAAATTGCTCTTAACTCTTTAAATGGACCTTTATCTTTAAACTTTGCTGTTCCATTATAAGCATGATACTGCCAATCAGATTGTGCAACACCAACTTCTAACTCACCAGCTCTGATTGTATTGATGTTGTAAACTGAACCTCCAGTTGACTCAACAGAACATCTAATACCTGTCTCTTTTTTATTTTTGTTCATCAAACGACAAATAGCACCACCCGTTGGGTAGTAAACTCCTGTAACACCACCAGTACCAATGGTAACAAACTCTACTGCCATTGCTGGTAAACTCAGTGCTCCTGCTAATGCAACAGCTGCTAATTTCTTAGTCATAAAAACTCCTTCTAAATGAAATATGTCAATACTATATCAAAAAAAACCTTAATAAGTGTCAAAACAGTTTCAAAAAAAAGTCGTCTATTAAAAAATATGTTACCTAATGAAACCAATATTTATAAACAAAAAAAAGCCATAATTAAATAAAATAGTTATTTTTATAAGCTATATTTAATCCAACTTAAGTTAAATTGTCGACAATATTTTATAAATTGTCGACAAGGATAAATTGTGACAGATTCAATTAAAGAGCCTTTAAAAGATAAAATCATTGAGCATATCTATAACGCCATAGTTAATGAAGAGTTTAAAGGTGGTGATCAGATAAAAGAACTTCACTTAGCTAACTCTCTAAATGTAAGTAGAGCACCTATTAGAGAAGCACTTAGTGAACTTGTTAGTTTAGGCATATTGGAGCAAAAAACTAGAAAGGGTGTTTTTGTAAAAGAGATTACATCCAAAGATATATTTGATACATATGAATCAAAGGGCATACTTGAAGGATTTTTAGCTCTTGAATTTATTTTAAGAGCTTCTAAAGAGGATTTTAAAAAACTATATGAATATGTTGATGAGATGAGCATAGAAACAAGTGATAGAAAAAAGATTGTTAAAATTGGTGAGCTATTTCATAAAACAACACTAAAATATTCTAAAAATAGGACTCTACTAGACTTTTTAGAGAAAATAAACAAGAAATCTCAAATACTTTTTTATAAAAATTGGGCAAAACTTTACTCTAAAGAGGAGGTAAAGCAAAGACATTTAAAAATAATAAAAGCACTTGAGTCACAAAGTAAAACACTCATAGAGAGTACTATAAGAGAGCACTACTTTGAAACGGGAACCAAAATAGTACTCTTAAGAGAGGTAAAATAGAGATGGAAACTTCGTTATCAACAAGTAATAGCCTTCATGTTAAATTTACAAATTTCAAGTATGATGAAAATAAGTACTATTTTTTATTTATAACAGAGTTAAAAGCATATGGTATAGGTCACTTTTTTAAAGAGGCTATATCTAAAGCTTTTAAAATTGATTTTAACAAAATAGAGTTTATATCTATATCTCCTGATCTATTTGAGCAGTACAACTATGACAATGTCATAATCATCAATAATCTTCCACCAAAAGTTAACAAAAGAAAGAGTCATGATGAATTTATGGAAGAGATTTCACAAAGTAGTTACATTAATTCTATAGTAGATACGATTTTAGAAAATCAAAATGAGCTTTTTATCTATATGTTTGAAACAAGTCCATATATGAATTTAGATAAGAAAAAGGGTGTGAAACTAATTGGACCCAATAAAGATATAGTCTCTACTTTGAGTAATAAAGTGGCTCTTTATGAGATATTTGCTCCATTGGTACCTATGTCAAACTTTTTTATAGCTGATTCTTTTGAAGAGATGATCAAAAAATCTACGAAGCTATTTAAAGACTCTAATCAATCATTATTTGTCTCTTTAACAAAAAGTGCTGCTGGAGCAAATAGCATAATTGCAAACTCCATAGATGATTTAAAGAAAAAATTTTCTCAAGTAGGTAATGAAGTTTTTTTAATAACTCAATTTATACCACACATTTGCGATCCTACTTCACTAGGAGTTGTTATAAATGAAGATGAGGTTTATATTGCTGGTGTAGCAGATCAAAGGATAGATGGAACAAAATTTAAGGGCTCTACTTTTCCTTCAAAACTTCCTATAAATATTCAAAAAGAGATAATAAAACTAACTAGAATTATTGGAAAAAAGATGGCACAGCTTGGATATAGAGGCATCTTTGGTTGTGATTTTATAGTGACTCAAAAAGGAGAAGTTTATTTCATTGAAACAAATCCTAGAAAACAAGGAACCACTATGGAGTTTTGCTGTACTCTAAAAACCACACTTCCAAAAGATAGCCCAAACTTACCAGAGTTAGAGCTATATGCAGTAACCAAAAATAAAAAGGCACCTAAAATGGTAGAGCCGAGTTTTTTTGAAAAACCTCCAGTTTTTTGGGGAACATATAACTATAAAATAGAACAGAGATTAACAACTAATAGTTATCTTCCTCAGCAAAGTGGAGAGATTCAAATGTTTGAAAACATAGCAAAAAACAAGATTAGCAAGGAGTTTATGGTTGTAGAGCATATAGGACAAGATTTTTTTGTAAATGAGGGCTCTTTTTTAGGAAGAGTAATAGCAGTTGGCAAAAGCCATAAAGATGTTGAAGATGGTATAGATATGGGTAGAAGAATCCTAAAATATACCATAAAAAATATTGAAGATACAAACTTTACGCCGCAAGAGAGGTGTTTTGTTTGTCCATACTATATTAAAGGATTAAAAAATGCAATGTGAAGCAAATGGTAGTATAGACTTAAATGTTTTAGATAAATTAGATGTCAAATTTTTTGACTATCTATATACAAAAGATGGCGAAAAAAAAGTGGTTCCACAAAAAGAGATAGACGAAGTAAAAGAGTGGCTAGAGCTAAGTAAAACTTCACAAAAGCTCACAAATCCAATGGTGGAATTATTTAAAAAATTAAAAAGTATTAAAGATGATTTTGGAGCAACTCCAGAAGATATCAACATAGATAAAGATGATTTAAGACTAATGGCTATAAAGCATAAAAATATAGATGAACACAATGTAAGCATCGGTGGAAGGGTTATGATATCTCATAAGATTGTCCAAGAAGCTAATGCTAGAGTTGAAAAGTATTTGAAAGTGAGAGAAGAGATAGCACCAACTGGTTATGAGTTGTGGGACAAAATACTAAAAAATAGAGCAAAAATTCAAAAAGCTCTAGGAATGAGTGACAAAGATTGGGATAGCTATGGAGGACAGATAAAGTATGCTATAACCTCTGCAGAAGAGTTAGCCAAAATTATAGATGTTCCAAAAAAACTTATAGATGACATTCAAAGAGTTTCACATGTATTTAGGATGAGAATTTCACCATACTATGCTAGTTTGATCATGCCAAATGTTGTAAACGATCCAATTTTGCTACAATCTGTTCCAACTGGCGATATGGTAGATAATAAGGGAATTGAACTTGAGCCTGTAGCAAGTGATCACTCTCCTGCAAGATTGATTGATCAATTTTATCCTAGAGTTTTAACCATAAAAGCAACAAATATGTGTGCAATGTTTTGTACTCATTGCTTAAGAATAGCTCACATAAGTGCAAAAGATTGGGTTAGCTCCAACAACTCTTATGAAGAGGCACTAAACTATATCAGAAAAGATACCAATATAAGAGATGTGTTAATTACTGGGGGCGATGCTCTGGCTCTATCCAATAAAAAAATTAAATACCTTTTGGATGAACTAGATAAAATAGATCATATTGAGACTAAAAGGCTTGGAAGTAGAATTCCAATAATGACCCCTCAAAGAATAAACCAAGAGTTTTTAGATATTTGTGAAGAGAGTAATGAAAAAAAACCTCTAAGATTCGTAACACAAATCAACTCTGTTCAGGAGATGACTCCTGTTAGTAAAGAGTCATTTAAAAAACTAAATAGAGTCACAAGTGCAATTCTTAATCAAGCTGTATTTTTACGAGGAATCAATGATAACAAGTATAAGATGTGGAGACTTTGCGAAGAGTTACAAAACTCATACATAAGACCATATTATCTATTTAACTGTAGCTTTAGAAATCCAGAGTTTGCTCACTTAAGAGTTCCTGTTGAAATTGGTAGAGATATTGTTGAGAGTATGTATGGAAACATTAGTGGTGACTCTATCCCACGATATTTAGCAACTGCTGGAGGAAAGATTCCTCTTCATAGGGATAATGTTGTTAAAAAAGAGGGTGATGATTTAATTCTTAAAAAGCCTTGGAGTAATGAAGAAGTAAGATACCCTGATGCCTCTATGGAAGAGTACAACAAGCCATTTTCATTTGAAAAGTACAAGGATTAAAATGTACAACTTAGTTGTTTATGGAAGTTTATTAAATACCAAAGAATTAGCCAAGCACAATATTGGTCTAAATCAAATCCAAACTATAAAGGTTAAAGGCTATAAAAGGGTCTTTAACCAACTCCCTTCTTGGAGAAAAGTTGATGGTATAAGAAAGGCTGTTATGAATGTTTTTGAAGATGAAAATTCTTGGCTAAATGCAATAGTTATTAAAAATCTAACTAGCGAATATATTAGAGATTTGGATGAGAGAGAAATAGGCTATGATAGAGTTTCCATAACAGATGGAAATGTTGTAACATATAGTAATATTATTTTAAAAAATTGCATAATCTATAAAGGAAAAGTGGGAAAACAAAGTAACAATATTTTACCAAATCCCAAGTACTTTAAAATTTGCAAAGATGGTGCTAAAGAGCATGGAGAAGAGTTTTTTCAAGACTACCTCTTAACTACTTTTATCAACGACTTAAATGGAGGTATAAAGAGGATTTAACCCTCTTTATACCCTAAAATTTCATCTAAAAAAATCAATAAATCTTTTTTTGTCGCTCCCGCAAAGGAGTTTTCTAAAAATTTATTTATTCCTTTTTTATTGTGTTGCACTATGGGAACAATCTTTATACCCGTAATTTCGCTCATAAAGTGCGATTCATCACCCTCTTCATATGCATGTAAAAGTATGGAACGAGAAAAATTGTTTAAAATATGATAATAAATATGTAAAAACTCTAACTCATTTACCTCTAATCCAAAAAAATGAGTTATAATCTTCCATTCATGGGATGCTATAGGGTGTACCAAATTTGGCTTAATATTTATACCAATCTCCTCTTTTATCTCTCTTTTGAGGGCTACTAACAGCTCTTCATTTTTATTGACGCCCCCTCCAGGAAACCCCATGCGCCCATCCCATCTATCTATCATAATTAAAGCTGGACATTTAACATGTTTTATGTCATCCATAAAATATTTCCAAGGAGATATTTCTCTCACATAAATTGCTAAAAATACTGCACTCTCTTTTGAGCTATCTATTTTGCCAAAAGGAACTCTTTTAATTTCCATTAAACAATCCAACCACCACCAATTACCATATCCTCATCATAAAAAACTGCCATTTGTCCAGCTGCTAAACCCTGAATATCTTCAAGAACCTCTACTCTTGCACAATTTAAATCTATTTTAAGCGTACATGGTGTCTTTGGACTTCTATACCTTATTTTTACCGAGCACTCAATCTCTTTATTTTCAACAAACATATTTATATCTTTAACCTCAAATTTTTGAATATTCAAATCCTTTTTTAATCCAACAACAATTTCATTTTTTTCAGCGTTTATAGATACGACATAGTGAGGTTCACTCGCACCACGAACACTAAATCCCCTTCTTTTTCCAATAGTATAGTGCATATACCCTTTATGCTCTCCTACTACCTCTCCTTTTAAATTTAAAACCTTGCCAGGCAGATCTATATCCATATGTTTTTGTAAAACATCTATGTAACTCTGGGGTACAAAGCAAATCTCACTACTCTCTTTTTGTGTTGAAAACTCTTTAAGTACCCCAATAGTAGAAGCAAATTTTTTTACATCCTCCTTGTACATCTCTCCCAATGGAAACACTACATACTCTAAATTCTCTTTTTTTATATTTGCCAAGAAGTAGCTCTGATCTTTACTTTTATCGACTGCTTCAGCAATAAAACCATTTTTTTTGCGTACATAGTGCCCAGTAGCAAGTCCATCTAAACCCAATTTTTTTGAAAAATCAATAAGTGCACCAAGCTTTATATTTCTATTACATAAAATGCATGGATTTGGAGTTAAACCCGCTTTATAATTTTCTACAAAAGGCTCATAAACAAAATCATTGAATTTATCTCTTAAATCTAGAACATGATACTTTATGCCTAAATAGTCACATACTTTAGAAACTTTTCTTATATTTTCCTTATGATAATCCTCATCACTATGTAGCTTCATATAAACTCCCTCTACATAGTTACCCTCTTGCTTTAACTTATATGCGCTAACAGTAGAATCAACTCCTCCACTCATTGCTACTAAAATTTTCATAATTATCTTAAAGTTTCCAATCTCTCTTTTTTTGTTCCAATATATGTAATTTGTACACCAAAATTTCCATCAACAATTACAACTTCACCCTGAGCTATTACCTTATCTCCTACTAGTATATCCAAAGGATCATTTGCTAACTGATCTAACTCTATAACAGATCCTATATCCATACTAAGTACATCTTTCAAAAGCATTTTTTTTGAGCCAATTCTAACTCTAATTGGAAGTTTAACATCTTTTATAAGCTCAATATTTTTCATCTCTTCAGGAGTTAAAGATGAGTGTGTCGTTGTAGATTCTACCTGCTCTTTTTCCTCAGTGGTATCTTCATCTAATGAATCCTGACTTATAGCACTTAATGTTTTTTTGTCAAATACAAATGCTATATTATCATTTGTGCTTTGTATGCTTAAGCTAAAAATATATACCTTTTCAAAACCATCAAACTCAATATCACCAGTTGGCTCTATATAGCGGATACTATCAACGCTGAATGATAGTTTTGGCATATTTTTTTGTCCACCAAGAGCAGTTGAGAGAGAACCTAATACATTTGATACTATCTCTTTTGTAGCATCTAAGTCATCATCATCCATCTCCTCTTTTTCAGATCCCTCTCCACCCAACATCATATCACCAAGAGCGGTAGCTAAAACAGCTGAGACTGTAACCTTCATTTTTGCCTCAACATCTCCACTAACTCTTATATCTAAAAGTGCTAAAGGCGGGCTAAGTGACTCTTTGGAATCTGCGGATATTTCACTCAAAAACTTTATAGTTGGAGCAATACCCGTTAACCCCTCTATGGTTGAAGCTATTTCACCCTCTAATATCTTTAAAAAGTCTTCCATCATAATTTTTCCTTAAACTCAACAATGAATTCTATCGCACAATTTGGGTTAAAAAGAGACATTCTGTTTCTTCTCCTCTTCTTGCTCCTCTGAAGAGTAGATTTTTTCCATTCTTTTTCTCTCTAGCTCTTCTAAAACAGTTTTAACCTCATCTTTATCAGTTTTTATCAACTCTTCAATTTTTACAGACTTTCTAAATCTATGAAGCCCAATACTTGCTAAAAATAGATCTTTTTTATCTATAGCCACTATAGCTCTATCATCAGCAGCTCTATCTAGTCTTATAACATCACCTCTTTCTAAATCTAAAAGCTCTCCAACACTAAGGTTTGATTTTCCCACTATGGCCTCTGTAAAAACTTCTGCTCTACTAACCAAAGCATTTAACTCTTTATTTCTACTCTTTTTAGCACTAGTCTCTCCAAGCATCAAATCTCTATTTGCCAAGCGAGACAATATTGGCTCAAGATATATAACAGGATAACATAGATTTATCATACCACTTGAGTTACCTATGATAATCTCCATCACAACCATAATAACAATTTCATTTTGGCTTACAACCTGAACAACATTTGGACTTGACTCTTTAGTTTCAACAACAGGATACATATCTGTAATTGGTGCCCAAGCCTCTTTTAGGCGCTGCATAACTATCCTCAAAATTGCATCTAGTAAATTTAGCTCTATGTCAGTTAACTCTCTTGTGGCCTCATAAGAATCCCCATGCCCGCCAAGAAGTCTATCTATCATTGGAAATGCTATAGAGGGGTTTATCTCAATAACACAACTTCCATCAAGTGGCTTAATAGAAAAGACATTAAAGCTAGTTGGACTTGGAAGTGACATTAAAAATTCTCCATAGGTCATCTGATCAACAGAATGGAGTTGAATCTCAACAATACTTCTCATAATAGAAGAGATTTGAGCAGCCAAATTTCTTGCCATCTTATCATGGATCCCCTTTACCGCACGAAGTTGCTCTTTTGAAACTCTATTTGGTCTTTTAAAATCATATAGAATTATTTGCCTCTCTTCAGTCTCTGCAAGATTTTCGGCAACAGCAGGATCACCCTCCTCTTCTACAACTTCCAATAAAGCATCAATCTCTTCTTGACTCAGTATATCAGCCATGACTTAACTCTTCTCTTATTTTTTTAAGTAATTTTTTATGGATCTGTGAAATTCTAGACTCACTTATATCAAGTATAGCACTAATCTCTTTAAGGCTTAACTCCTCAAAGTAATACAACTGTATAATCAAGCCATCTCTTTGACTAAATTTACTCAATATATTTTTTATAATCTCAATAAGCTCATCCCTTTCAACTTGTGAAACTGTATCCTCCTGACCAAAAAGTGTCATTTGTTCACTTATTGGCAAAACTGAAACAACTTTTACTCCATTTCTAGCCTCTTCTATCTTCTCAATACTCTCTTGTAAAACCTCAGAGAGATACTCACTACTTGGCTCCTCTTCAAACTCATTTAGATACTTTTCTATCTCTTTGTTGACAGCTTTTATAAGTCTTCTATCTCCTCTACTCATCACATCTAAGCTTCTTAGAAAATCCAACATCGATCCATATACTCTTTGTCTTCCAAATCCCCAAAAAGAGTCGTTTTGAGTCTTATCATAACGCCTTGAGAGCTTTATCATCTCCTCAGTTCCAATTGAAATCAAATCATTTACATCCACTGAACTTGGCAATCTCTCTTTAAGTCTATATGCCATAGCCCTCACAGCAGGCAGATACTGTAAGACTAAATCATCTTGCTGCTTTTTTAAATGTGTAGAATATGGGTTATGCTGCAATTTTTTTCCCATCTTTTTTCGTCTCATTTTTTTCGGCACTTTTTTTAAATAGCTCATTATGCTCTTTATTCATCTTATCTACTTCAAGTAGTATTGCATCCATCCTTTTTTCTCTACTATCAAGTTCACTTACAAAATATTCGCTTATCTCTTCATACTCATCTTTGTTAAAAAATGCTTTTCCAAATCTTTGTATATCTACAAAATTCATAATTACTATATGTATAAAAAGATAAAAAAACAGTGTTACTAATCCAGTATAAACCAAAATATCTTCAGGTTGTATAAAGTTTATCACTGAAAAAATCAATCCAACAAAAAAACCACAAGCTGTAAAAAAATATATAAAATTTTCTGGACGAAACACAATTAACCCCTAAAACTTATCGATCAAGCTCTTTATAAAATTACCAAAACCTCTATCTTTAGAACTATCAAGCACTTTTCGTTCCAGCTTATATATTAAGTTGCTAGTAATTTTTTTCATCTCTAAAGTAACTGTTGAGTTAGGTGCATCATCACTAAAAAGTGTTCTTTGCTTTATGCTTTTTGCTACTATCTTATCGTCACTAAGTGAACCAAGTAAATTTAGATTTAGATTATCTATATTTGCCATTGCTACTTTACTTATTTTTTCATAGATTATATTTGCCTCTTTAGCACTTTTTGTCATATTTAATATGAGATGGATAGTGTTTTTTACTTTTGCTGTAATTTTTATGGTTGCATAAGCATCTGTAATTGCTGCTGGGTCTGGAATAGTTACAACTATAACTTCATCTGAAGCTTCTAAAAAAAGTTGTGTATGGCCTCCTATGCCTGCTCCTGTATCTATTATAAGAAAATCTAATTCATCTAAAATGGAAGCTTCATCTAAAAATCTCTCATATAAAAACTGATCATTAAACTTTAAAATCTCATCTCCACTCTCTCCCGGAATTAAAATAAGATTCTTTTTAACAGGAACTATAATTTCGCCAAGAGAGGCCTCTCCCTTTAGAACATGTAAAATATTTTTATCGATAGAGACTTTTAAAATTACATCTAAATTTGCCAATCCAATATCGGCATCAAACAACCCAACCTTGTAGCCATTTTTAGCCAATATATTTGCCATATTTGCACTAATAGTACTCTTACCAACCCCACCTTTTCCACTTGTAATGGCTATATATTTTGTATTTTTGGTTCTCTTAGAGTTTTTTAAGCTTACTAATTCTTGAAGTTTATTTGCTTGAGTTTGCATCTTCTTGCTTCCTTTTAAAACCATTTAACATACACTCTACTAAAAAATCACTATTTGCAACCACTATGTCATTTGGAACCTCCTGCCCAACTGAAAAATAACTAACAGGTTTATCAATATCATATATGAGCGAAAAAACTGTACCAAATGTTTTTGTTTCATCAAACTTTGTAAAAACAAGTGTATCAATATTTAAAAAAGAGAAATTTTCATAAATCTCCCTTAAATCTTCAAGTTTATTTCCAGCTGATAAAACTAAATTTACATCAATCTCATAATCACTGCTATTTATAAAGCTACTTAACTTTGCTAATTTCTCTTTATCATACTGACTACTTCCTACTGTATCTATGAGGATCACATTACAGTGATTTAGGCTTCTTAGAGCGTTATTAAAATCATTTGTATCAACTACATCTTCTATAGGAAGTTTCATCATTTTTGCATATTGAAAGAGTTGCTCAACAGCTCCAATCCTATAGGTATCTAGGGTTATGATTCCTACCTTATCTCTTTTTTCTTTTATATATGAGTATCTTGCAGCCAATTTTGCTATAGTAGTGGTTTTTCCAACTCCTGTTGGTCCTACAAACATCATAAGTCTTTTACTTCCTCTTGGAACTTCACTCTCATGTCTAACAGGAACCATCTTTCTAAGGAGTACCTGAAAATATCTCTTTATTGAGTCACTGCTTTGACGCATCTTCTGAGGCATATGCTCTAAAGTTAGTTTCATTATATTATCTAAATGATCTGGTCCCATACCACTAGTTCGTGCTAGTTTGTATATTTCAGAAAACTCTGGAGGAATTGCAAGATTATTTCTTTGTGGAGCTTTTTCTTCCCAAAACATCTCTTGAATGAGTTTAATTTTATCTGCAAGTTTTGTAATCTCTTGCTTTATATCATTAACATCTATATCTGTACCACTCCTCTCTTCAACTTTGATTTTAGGTTTCGTAGGAAGTGGTGCTTGTGTAACCTTTGCAATTTTTGAGATTTGCTTAGCCGCTTCACTTATGTTAACAAGCACATCTTCTGTACTTTTTTGATTAAGCTCTTTTTTAGGTTTATTCAAAACTTTAGAATCTTCAACTGCTACAACAACCTCATATAGTGCTTCAGAGTTTAAACTCTTCTTTTTAATCTGCTTAGTACTTACTACCAAAGCATCTTCACCACACTGGACTTGAGCTTGCTTTAGAGCCTCTGCTGGAGTTTTTGCATGAAATGTTAAAAATTTCACCTATACTTTCCTTTTTAACTTTAGTAGTGGTAAAACCACTGATTCTCTTGAAGACCACTCTTTATGTGGAATTTGCAAAGTTTTTGTTTTATACTCAAGATTTCTGAAAAATATTATATCTAAATCTAATGTTCTTGGAGCATTTTTAAAACTTCTTTTGCGACCAAATATCTTCTCTACATGTAAAAGAAATTTTAAAAGTGCTTTTGGAGAGAGTGATGTCTTAATAACCATCACAGCATTATAAAAATCACTCTGTTTTGTATATCCAAATGGTGGATTTTTTAAAATTGCAGAAGTCTCTTCCACATAAACTAAAGAGCATCTTTGCAGGTAGACATAGAGTCTTTTAAATCTTTTTCTAACATCTCCTACATTTCCTCCAATCCCAATAACCGCCCTGTATTTGTATTGATCGCCTTTTTTTTTCAAGATAGGAAAAAATCTATCTTTAAAAAAGATCATCTACCAATAACCTCGCAACCATCACTTGTAATTACAACTGTATCCTCTATCCTTATCCCAAACTCACCTGGCATATAGATTCCAGGCTCAATAGTAAAAACCATACCCTCTTGAAGAGTTGTCTCACTCTCTTTAGATATAATTGGTAGTTCATGTATATCCAACCCCACTCCATGTCCAGTAGAGTGTATAAACAAATCTCCAAATCCCTCTTTTTCTATAACTTCTCTGCAAATCCTATCTATCTCATTTGCCTTCTTACCAGATCTAGCCTCTTTTATGCCTCTCTCTTGAGCTTTTAAAACTGTGTCATATGCTTTTTGAATTTTTTTTGAGCTAAAACTTTGATCTTTTTTAAAATTTATTTCACTATTGAAGCTAGAAGTTCTTGTTCTATCTGAGCAGTAACCCCCATATTTTATACCAGCATCAAACAAGATCAAATCTTCATCTCTTAGTACTCTATCTAAAGGCAGAGCATGACACTTTGCTGCATTTTGTGATACAGCTACTATTGGAGAGAAGCTAAGTTCGAACTCACCATAATTTTTCAAAATATTCTGAGCTTCGTAATGTAATCTTCTCTCACTCAATCCACAACCTTCTGTTTTTAAAAAAGTTGCAAAATTATCAAAAGCTTTCGCACCAAATTTTGCAGCCTCTTTCAATAACTCTATCTCTGTTTCGCTCTTTATAATTCTTCTTTTATGAGAAAAATCAAGCTCTTTTTTAAACTCTACTTTTTCTACCTCTTTTGCTAAATTCTCAAAATCATATACACTCCACTCTTTTGGATCATAAACAATCTTTTTTACTTTTGCATCTTTTATGAGTGATGCAACCTTTGGGTACATATTGCGCCTATTTGCTACAACTACCTCTGCATCTCTAATCTGCTCTTTTGCCTCAGTTTCATATCTACCATCTGTTACAAAAAAAGCTTCATCTCCAAACTTCAAAAAGATCACATTATCACACGAAAAACCACACTCATAGAGAATGGCATTTTGAGCCTTTAGCATAAAATTCACTACTTCTCCTCTTGTTTAGCCTGAGCCGCTCTAGCTGCTTGTATCTCTCCTAAAATTTGAATCATTGATATCATAGCTAAGTGATAACCAAACGGACCAAAACCAACAATCTGTCCAGAAGTAACTGGAGCTATCATTGACTTGCTTCTAAAATCCTCTCTTCTGTGAATATTACTTATGTGTACCTCTACTACTGGCATATTTGCTGCGACTATTGCATCTCTTATTGCAATTGATGTGTGGGTGTATGCTGCTGGATTGATTATAATTCCATCTGCATCTCCAATGCACTCTTGAATTCTATCTACTATTTCACCCTCTAAATTTGATTGAAAAAACTCAATCTCAAAACCATTTTGTTTAGCAACATTTTCCATTTGAGTGTGTATCTCTTCTAATTTCATAACTCCATAAACATTTTGCTCTCTATGTCCCAATAGATTTAAATTTGGACCCTGAATAACAGCTATCTTCATATAACTCTTCCTTTGTATAAAATTTTACATTTATTATACCAATTATTAACATAATTTGGATTGAAAAGCTGATATCAAATAGTTACTTTTTTTTGCTATAATCATAAACAGTTAAAACTAATAAAAGGAAGATTTACTATGAGTGAAGTTTATTTGGATTTAATTGAAGTGGAGAAAAAGAGCTGTTTTGCTAAGGTTTTGTACCTTCTTAGCGTACCTTTAGGGCTTTTTCTTTTTATAGTTGCAGGGTATTTAAATTTGATTCCATTTAGAGTTGAATCGCATAGTATAGCAATGATTGGAGCAATTTTTATAATCTATCTCTTTTTTCTAAAACACAATGCGTTTTACGCTACTTGTAAATTTTTACAAGATAAAGACATTTTTAAGAGAGAACTTAAAAAATTTATAGAGAAAAATTGGCTAGAAATTTCCCATACAAAAAAGGCAAACGCAAAATTTGATGACTTTGTAACAGAGTTTACTTATGATCTAAGAAACGACAACTTTGCTTCTGTTGCAGCCGGCATTTTTCCAACATTAGGAATTTTAGGTACATTTATATCTATTGCTATATCCATGCCCGATTTTTCATCAAAAACTTCTGCTGTCCTAGAGCAAGAAATTTCTCTTCTTTTGGGTGGAGTTGGAACAGCTTTTTATGTTTCGATTTATGGTATATTTTTATCTATATGGTGGGTGCTGTTTGATAAAAATGGATTAAGTAAATTTGAAAAAATTATAAGCAAAATTAAAAGAGAGACAAAAAACCTTTTTTGGACAAAAGAGGAGATTGAGCAAACCTACTTTAAAAAGAGTATGGAAAATTATGAAAAACTCAATCAACTATTTCAAAATTTAGGTAAAGATGATTTAGTGGAGAGTATGAATAAAACCCTAGAGCAAAGAATCAATATGTTTGAAAAGATAATAGAGTATGAACAAAAAGCTTTACAAAGTGTCAATAGTGAGCTAAATAGTAGTGTAGAGTTGCTTAGCAAGACAAAAAGTAGCACTCAAGAGGTTATATCCAACCTAAAAGAGGTAGTTGAAGAGTTCAAACAAGCATCTTCAATTATGAAACTAAGTTCTAACTCGCTAGAATCCATATCTAACTCTCTTAAGATAAAAGATGAAAATTTAGCAGATATTGCAAATTCACTTAAGAGTATTGATGCAAAAAATATGGAGCAAATTTATGAGAGTATTGTCAAAAATTTTGAAATTATGAAAAAAGATACAGAGCAAATTGGCTACACATTTAACGCTTATTTAAATGAGTTTGATGAAAAATTTTACAACAGATTAAAAGAGACTCTTCATGTAATAGATAGTGAAGTAGCCAAGATAGTTCAATCCTTAGAAAAAGTTAGACAATTAGAGAGTTAAAATGTATAAAAATATAAAAAATAGGGAGCAAGAGAGTAATTTTTGGATCTCCTATGCGGACTTAATGGCTGGTTTACTTTTTGTTTTTATACTACTTGTTGGTGCTATAGTTATAAAGTATGTTTTTATACAAACCGACCTACAAGCAATTAGAACAGATTTAGAAAAGGAAAAAGCAGCACTTGGCATGAGTGAAGAGGCACTCAAAGAGAAAAAAAGAAGACTCCAAGAGATCACCCAAAAGCTAAAAAATACTCAACAGGAAAATTTACATCTAATTTTTCAATTAAACAGTGCAAAAGCAAAACTTGAGATGGCAAAAAAAGATTTGGAAAAATCAAATATGCAAAATGAGTCATTAAATAGATTTATAGCCACAAAAATTGAAGAGATTGCACTAAATAAAGAGGAGATTCAAAAGCTAAAAGATCTACTTTTTGAGTATGAACTTAAAGAGAAGGAGCTAAAAGATAAAAATAGAGAGTTATTGGTAAAAATCGAGCAAGATGCTCAAACTTTAACTCTAAAAAATGAAGAACTAGCTCAGTTAGAAAACAGACTTCTAATAAAAGCAAAAGAGCATCAGGCATTGGTAGATGAATTAAACATAACAAAATATAAAATAAAAAGCTTGACAGGAATTAGAATCAAAGTAATCTCCAAACTTAAAGAAAAACTTAAAGGTAGCATAGATATAGATAAAAATAGTGGTGCCATTAGGTTTAGCTCAAACATTTTATTTGAACAAAACAGCTTTAAACTAAAAGAAAACTCTAAAGAGGAGTTAAAAGCCATACTTGAAAAGTATATTAATGCACTACTCTTAGATGATGAAATTAAGCAATATATTGATCAAATTATCATCGAAGGATACACAAACTCAGATGGTACATATCTACACAATTTAGAGCTTTCACAAAAAAGAGCGTTAGAGGTTATGAAATTTTTATATGAAAATTTTCCAGAAAATAGAGAGCTTTTTAGAAAATACCTAAGTGCTAGTGGAAGATCTTATGCAAATTTGATCTACAAGAATGGGGTAGAAGATAAGGATGCTTCAAGGAGAATAGAGATAAAATTCAGGATTAAAAATGAAAAAGCAATTGAAGAACTCGAAAAGTTTTTGGCAAGATAATTTTACTAAAAACATAGTTGGAGTTAGAAAGTATGTTGAGTATCTTGTAGAAAAAAAAGAGATTGAAGATAAAAAATTTTTCAATAGAGTTTTAAAGGTTTTAAAAAAGATATTTTAAGGGGTAGCTTGAAAATAATTAGTGCTAAGTACATACTTACTTGTAATGAAGAATTTGAAA
>JALSLU010000019.1 GCA_026988125.1 Sulfurospirillum sp. | reverse complement strand
AAGGAGTATTTTGCGGAGTTAATTAAACATGTAAAAGAGCATTCTTTGAAGGAGAGAAAATGAGTCTCCATCAAAAAGAGAGAGAGATAATAGTTCAAAGTGAGTATATAGATAACTTTGATTTCGATGAGATTGAGGAGTTTATAAAAAATGCAAATAAAGAGCTTTTTATCTCTTATAAATTTAAAAACTCACATACCACTCTAGCTCAGCCAAGAGGAGGTTTTCCAACTTATGAGAAGCAGTTTGCACTTTATGAAGAGTTTGAAAAGGTCAATACAGATGTTTTGCCTCTAACCATAGATTCAAATACAAGACTAAATGACTATGCAACTGCTAAGAAGATGCTTGAGCTTAGTGAAGCAAATGAGGTCGATATGCTAAATGGTTATCCTCTTATAAACCATGGCTACAGAACCACTAGAAAGATGATAACCCATTTTAACAGACCTGTAAGCCTAAGGCATGGGACTCCAGATGCTAGACTCCTGATAGAAACCGCACTAGCAAGTGGGATTTTTGAGATAGAGGGTGGTCCTATTACCTACCTTTTACCATATTCAAAAAACTTTCCTCTTGATAAGGCATTTTTATACTGGAAATATGTCGAGAGAGTTTGTGCGGATTACTCTAAGCTAAATGAACCCATCAATAGAGAGTCTTTTGGTCCGCTAACTGCTACACTTGTGCCACCTTGCGTGACTATTGTCATACAGATTTTAGAGATGCTTTTGTCTTTGGAGGAGGGAGTAAGGTCATTTTCAGTTAGCTTTGCTCAAAGTGGCTCAGTCTTGCAAGATGTTGTGATGGGAAATGTCATAAGGCAGATGGCAGATTTTTATGCTAAAAAGATTGGCGTAGATGATGCCAAGATTCACCTAGTATATCACCAATGGATGGGAGCATTTCCTAGAAACAAAGAGCTTTCAGATACTCTTATAAACACAAGCTCATTTATTGCTAGATTAATAAAAGCAGATAAAATCATAACAAAAACAAGGGATGAGGCATTTGGGATTCCAACTATGCAGTGCAATGCTCAAGCTATTGCAAATACAAAGTATCAATTTAAAATTTTAAAAGGTTTACCTGCTATAAGAGATGAAGAGGAGGAGGAGAACTTAAAAGAGGAGATTCACTCAATTATGGAAGCTATCTTTAATGATAGTGCAGATACACTTTGGAGAAAGGTTTTTAACTCTATAAAAAAAGGGATTATAGATGTTCCATTTTCACCTCATATCATAAATCACAATAAAGTTATAACAATAAGAGATGAAGATAGCAACATCAGGATTATCGATAGAGGAAATATGCCCATAAGTGATAAGTGTTTGGCTTATGAAAAATCCAAACTAAAACTTAGTGAAAACAAAACAGAGATAATTAACAAAATAGTAGAAGATATAGGGGTTATGCATGAGTGAATTGCTAATAGATGTAGGAAGCACTTACTTTAAGATAGGCTCAGATGAGGGAACCTTTCAAAAATTTAGAAACTTTGAAAAGAGCATATTTGATGACTTAATGAGCAAATTTGGAGAGACTATAAGCAGGTATAAAAAAGATGAGATTTTTATCTGCTCTTCGGCAAATGGAGGTTTAAGCACCCTTATAATCGGTCTTACTGAATCATTTAGCACAAAGTATGCTACAAACATAGCTTACAATTCAGGCATAAACATCATAGATACCATTTTATACCACAACATAGATAGTGCCAAAACAACAGGTGAGCTTTTAGATGTGGTTATAATCGCAGGAGGAATTGATAGCATAGACTTGGTGTTTGATGAAAGGCTTTTTAGCTATTTGGAAAAATTAAACTACAGCAATATAGTCTATGTAGGTAGCAAAAAAGATGCAGATTTTTTGAAAAAAAATATAGACAATCTCATAGTTTTGAAAAATATAATTGATGAAGATTTAAAGATGGATGAGGATGAGCTAAAAGAGTACTTAACAAATCTTTATCAAAAGGACATAGTTGGCAAAGAGGATATAAAAGAGCTTTACAAAATAACATCAAATCAAATCTTTTCTACTCCATACATTGTGAACCAATCCCTTCCTTTTGTTGATGCAAACTTTGAAGTAATTAACCCGTTTATTGTTGTCGATATTGGAGGAGCAACTACGGACATCCACTACTCAAAAGATTTAGTAAGAGACAATATGCTAAGTAGCAGTGAGTACGATAGATTGGTTTTTAAAAAGCTTGGTGTTTACAAATCAAGAGAGAGCCTGATTTTTACTGCAAAAAACAATGAGTTTGTTTATGAACTCTTAAATTATCTTAATGTTACTGAAAATATACTAGAGGAGTATTCAAATGAAGCTACAAAGATATTGATGCAACTCTCTATATTTTTAGTTTTATGTAAAGTCTCAATCCACAATCCCCTTTATGTTACCCTAAAGATGGAGCTTTTAAAGAGTATTGTTTTCACTGGTGGGATTACCAAAGTGTTGGAGTATGAAGAGATAGAGAAAATTGTTGAGTTTTTTTACAAAAAGGTTCTAAATACAAAAAACACAACAACCATAGTTTTAGATAAAAACTACTACATATGGACATTAGGACTTAAAGCTATAAGGAGTAAGTCATGTTAATAAACTGTATAAGAGGTTTCTTAGAAAAAGCCTACAAAAAAGCTCCAACCAAAGTTGCTCTAAAAGATGGTGCTAGAAGCATAACTTATGAAGAGCTTTTTGAAAAAGTAAACCAAGTTGCACACTACTTGAGTGAACTTGAGCTTCCAAAAGGAAGCAGAATTGGGATTTATTCCTATAAAAATATAGACCAAGTCATCTCCATCTTGGCAATTTTATCAACTGAGCATATCATTGTGCCAATCTCTAGAGTTTTAAAATCTGAGCAAGTAAAACACATCATAGATGATTGTAAGATTGAGTGCATAATAACAGATAAAAATAAACTTCAAAATATAGAAGAGATAGAGTTTAATAAAACAATCATTACCTACGAAGCAACAAAAAAAGAGATTGTCTCTTTTGAAGAGATTTTTAAGTGCTGCACAAAGAGGTATAGTTGCAACATAAATAGCCACTCAAATGCTCTTATAACTTACTCATTTGGAGTTTCGGGCTTTCCAAAAGGCATAGTTATTTCACACAGAAATTTAGCAGATAGTGCGAGAGTTGTATCGTCTTACTTAGAATTAAAAAGTAGTGATGTCATAAGCGGAGTTTTACCATTTATACTAGATTATGGCATAAATCAAATCTGCTGTAGCATTTACAAAAGAGCAACATTAGCGATTCACAGTATGCTATTAGGAAGAGATTTTTTCAACCACATTTTGGATGATGGAGTAACAATCATCCCCCTTATGCCAATCCACATAACCCAAATGTTTGAAGAGAGGTACATACCAAATCCTAAACTATTAAATGGTGTTAGAAAGATAACAAGTAGCGGTGGAAAGATTACTAAAAAAATGATGAAAGATATTGAAAATAGTTTTCAAAATGCTGAGTTTTACTCCATGCATGGTCTCACTGAGGCATTTCGTTCAACCTACCTAGAGCCAGAGCAGCTAAAAATAAGACCCGACTCCATTGGAAAAGCGATTCCGGATGTAGAGATTTATGTTGTAAATGAAGATGGGCTTGAGTGTGCTCCAAGAGAGATTGGTGAACTTGTGCATAGAGGAGGCTGTATATATAGGGGCTACTGGAATGCAAAAGATCTGAGTGATAAATTTTATAAATCTATCAAAATATTAAAAAATGTTGTAAATCTTGAGGGAGATTTGGTAGATGAAGTTGTTGTTTGTAGTGGAGATTATGTCTATAAAGATGAAGAGGGTTACTTATACTTTGTATCAAGAAAGGATGATATGATAAAATCTTGCGGATTTAGAATAAGTCCCTATGAGATAGAAAGAGTGGTTTATGATAATCTACCATCCATAAAAGAGTGTGCTGTTTTTGGAATAGAAAATGAAAAGATAGAGGAGGAGATAGTTTTAGTTTACGCCTCAAATCTTGAAATGGCAAAAAATGAGATACTCTTTGAGCTTAAAAAGCATCTACCGACTCATATGATTCCATCTCGTATACTTTACAAACAAAAACTACCCAAAATGGGTTCAAACAGTGATAAAATTGATAAAGAGGTACTAAAAAAGGAGATTTCAGAGATTATATAAAATCCACAACGCTATTGTTTTAGGTGATTTATTTAGTCAGTGCCATGGTTACGGCACTGACTAAATAGCCCTCATCTACCAATATTCTTATTAACAAAAAACCAAGCAAGTCTATTATCAAGCCATTCATAACTTCTAGCATGTGCTTTT
>JALSLU010000018.1 GCA_026988125.1 Sulfurospirillum sp. | reverse complement strand
CTCATGACCCTCTATGAAATTGTTGTCATTTACGGTTTTTATAAATAGGTTTAGTTTTTCCATGCAATAGTATATCAAAAATGTTACAATAATGTATGAATTTTTACTTAACCTACAAAGAATATATGCTTAAAAGATTTAAAAAAGTGCTCTACTCGATTCCTGTTGATTTGGATTTTGGTTGTCCAAATAGAAATGAAAACGGTGAAGGTGGTTGTAGTTTCTGTCCTTCACATGGAGCAAGGGCGGTGCAAATTGGTAGCGCTAAGAGTGTTGAAGAGCAGATCAAAAAAGCTGTAGAGTTTGCAAAAAAGCGTTATAAGGCTTCAAACTTTATGCTATATCTTCAAGCATATACTGCAACATTTAGCTCACTAAAAAAGCAAAAAGAGACCTACTCGCATCTACTTAGGCAGTATAATTTTGATGCTATTAGCATAGGTACAAGACCTGATTGTTTGAGCGAGGGGGTGCTTGAGTATTTGAGTGAGCTAAATAAAGAGATAGATGTTTCGATTGATCTAGGAGTTCAGACTCTAAATGATAAAACACTTTTAAAGATAAATAGAGGGCATGACTCAAAGTGTTCTATAGAGGCAATAAAGAAGCTAAAACAAAGAGGTTTGAGCATATATGCTCATTTGATTATAGGCTTGCCGGGCGAGAGCAGGAGGGATTGGGAGCAGAGTGTTAAAATATTAGTTTTGCTTGGGGTTGATGGCTTTAAGATTCATAATCTACATGTAATCAAAAATACACCCCTCTATGAGCAGTACAAAAAGAAGCCATTTAGGGTCTTGAGTGAGTATGAGTATGCTGAAGAGTTGATCTATCTTTTAAGATTAATCCCAAAAAATATACCCATTTTAAGATTTAGTACCGATACTCCAAAAGAGGAGTTAGTAGCACCTATTTGGCATATGCAAAAGGGGCAGTTCAAGGAGTATATTGATGAGAGCTTGGAGTATAGATTTGGTGAATCAAACCTAAAAAGCTATAAATTGGCCGATAAAAGCATAACCCTTTTTGATAAAAAGTATAAAGACTACTACCATCCAAAAAGTGGAGCGATAAATCAAGCAAGAAGGGTTTTTTTGGAAAAATCAAACCTGCAAAAAAGATTAGAAGTGAAAGATGTTGAGCTTTTAGACATAGGATTTGGTATGGGCTATAACTCGCTTGAGGCTATGAAACTAAAGAGGAAAAACCACTTAAGCATAACTGCATTAGATAAAAACAGAGCCATTATAGAACAAAGTGCCAATTTGCTTAAGAGTAGCATTTTAAAAGAGATATATGAAAAAAACTGCTTTAAAGATGAAAAAAATTCTCTTGAATTTATAGTGGGCGATGCTAGATACACAGCAAGACTTTTGAAAAAAAAGTTTGATGTTATCTTTTTAAATCCATTTTATAGAGACAAAAGTCCCTCGCTTCTTAGTGTTGAATTTTTTCAGATTTTACATAATCTGTTGAAGGATGATGGAGTTTTGATAATCTCTACCTACTTAAATGCCATAAGAGTTGGGCTAAGTAGAGCCGGATTTAAAAGCGAGATTATAGAGGTTGATGAACTAAGGGCTATAAGAGCTAAAAAAGGTTTAGAAAAAGCAGAGGGAAGATTTTATAGTGATCCATACCTTGTTACAAGAGATAAGTTTTTTAAGTTTATAAATGATAAAATTTCTTCATAAGAATGGAAGCATCAAGGGGTGGGTATGTTAAAAAAGTCATTTAAATTTAAAGTTTTAATTATATTTACTATACCTGCGATTGCGTTGATTTATTTTTCTTTCTATTTTGTCTCTTCAAAGTATGATGAACTTTTAGAATCATCAAAACTATTATACGCCTCAAAAGTAGTTAACTCAATAAGTAGTTTAATTCACTCTATACAAAAAGAGAGAGGTTTGAGTTCAGGTTATGTAGTAGCCAAAGATAAACAAAAATACAAAAAGCAACTGATAAAACAAAGAGAGATAACAAATAATACTTACGAAAAGATGACGCAAAATATACAAAGTCTAGAGAAAAGATTTTATAAAGAGCACATTTATCATAAAGCAAAACCACATATAGCAGATTTTTTAAAGAGGTTTTATAACCTAAAGAGCGTAAGAGAAGATATTTTGGAGTCCAAATTTAAATTTGATGAAGTTATAAATTACTTTAGTTCTTTAAATAGAGAACTGCTAAAAGCTCTTAGGGTGTTGGTAGTTCCAACCAGGTATAAGGGAAATTTCATAGATATATACAGTTTGCAAGAATTAAAAGAGAGCGCAGGATTAGAGAGGGCTTATGTTTACAATGCACTTTTATCTGGTAATTTTGATTCAAAAAGAGTGGAAAAGATTTTAAGTTTAATTGTAGAGCAAAATAAATATCTGAAAGATTTTCAGGCAGATACATCACTTAAAAATTTAGATTTTTATAATGAAATAGTTAAAATAGATTCAAAACAAAAGCTTGAGAAATTAAGAACTCTTTTTTTTGAGAAAAAGTTAAATTCAAATGATGCATTGAAATGGTTTGAAATTAGCACAAAAAGGATAGATGAACTTCAAGCATTATCAAATAAAATTGTAGAAAACTATTTAAAAGAGGTAGAGCAAATTTATAATGGAGCAAAATTTGCACTACTTATGACTATACTTCTATGGATTATCTCTCTTTTTGCTTTTATGATCTTAATTTATATCTTGAATAAACTTATAAATACTGAAGCAAAGCTTATGGAAGATTTAAAAATCGCATCCTATGCATTTAAGGCTCATGAGGCTATGACCATAACTGATCCAAATGGAAAAATTATAAAAGTCAATGAAGCTTTCACCAAAATAACTGGCTATAAGTCTGAAGAGGTTATAGGGAAAAATCCAAAAGTTTTAAAGTCTGAAAAACACTCTGAAAATTTCTATAAAGAGATGTGGAGAGAGCTACATACTAATGGCTACTGGTGTGGAGATATTTACAATAAAAGAAAAAATGGTGAAATATACCCAGAGAGGCTATCTATAACAGCAATAAAGAATGAAGAGGGAGTCACTACTCATTATATTGCCCATTTTATAGATATTACAGAGCTTGAAAATGCAAAGAAAAAAGCTATGCATTTAGCAAGACATGACTTTTTAACAAAGTTGCCAAATAGAGGCTCTATGATTGAGAGGCTAAAAGAGGAGATAGTTAGGGCAAAAAGACATGAGTTTTTAAATGCCTTTTTATTTATAGATGTGGATAATTTTAAAAAGATAAACGATTACTATGGGCATGCTATTGGGGATGAGCTTTTAAAAGCAATTGCAGGTAGATTTAAAAAGATCATAAGAGAGGAAGATTATGTAGCTAGAATCAGTGGAGATGAGTTTTGCATAGTGCTTCTAGAGTTAGAAAATGATGAAAAAAAGGCATCTTTGTGGGTAAAAAATATCTGTCAAAAGATTTTAGAGAAAATATCACAACCATTTTTTATTTTTGATTATAAATTAAGAGTGAGCATAAGTATAGGGGTGAAGATCTTTCCATTGGGCGATGAGGATGTAAATAGTATTATAAATAAGGCAGATACTGCTATATACAAGGCAAAAAATAGTGGTAAAAATAGATTTTATTTTTATGATAGAGAGATAGAACACAGGATAAAATTTATAAAAGAGATGGAAGTTGAGATTAAAAATGGATTAAAAAAAGGTGAATTTGAGTTTTATTTTCAACCAAAAGTTTCAAGTTTTAACAATTTGATAGTTGGTGCAGAGCTCCTTGTTAGGTGGAATCATCCAACAAAAGGGTTATTGTTTCCAGATAGTTTTTTAAGTGTTGCAAAAGATACTAAACTGCTTAGTGAGATTAATCTTTTGGCTTTAGAGAGTGCTTGTAAGTTTTTATCACAAAGTAGAGTAAAATTAGATGGAACTTTAAGCATAAATGTTAATTCTAAAGATCTATTTTCTGAGAGTTTTGTAAACTCTATAAAAGATGCTATAGATAAATATAAAATTTCTCCTCAAAAGATCGAGCTTGAAATTTTGGAAGACGAACTTATAGAAGATTTTAAAACCATAAAACAAAATATGAAAGAGTTACAAAAGTTTGGTGTTAAATTTTCCATAGATGATTTTGGAACAGGTTACTCTTCCATACTGTATCTTCAAAAACTTTGTGTGGATTCTATAAAGATAGATAAGCATTTTATACAAAATATTGAAGAAAAATCAAATAGAGAGTTGATTAGAATGATACATCAAATTGCTAAAACTTTTGATTTAGATTTTATTGTGGAAGGAGTTGAAACTCAGGAGCATTTACAGTTTTTAAAAGATAATGAGATCAAATTTTTTCAAGGGTTTTACTATAGTAAAGCAGTAAAAGTAGAAAATTTTTTAAATTTATTGCTCCATAATCATTAA
>JALSLU010000017.1 GCA_026988125.1 Sulfurospirillum sp. | reverse complement strand
ATCATATTTCCATATTGGCGCACTCGCTTTAAAATCCTCAACAAATTCATTAATAAGCCTTAGAGCTACTTTTCTTTGAGGTGAAACTACAGCACTTATGTAGGAGCTAGTATGGTTTGGTACATCTCCCTTAGAGTGAGCCATAAAAAGTCTTGCTCCTTGAGATTTTGCTTTTTCTTGCCACTTGTTGAACCAACTATTGAGAATTGGTTCATATATATCAAAACTAAGTCCACTTATCCCATTCTCATCTCTTACAATTCCAACAAAAGGTATAAATGCTCCATAATTTTTATCCTTTATCTCAATGTACCAACTAGATAAAATTTCCTCTACATGTAAGCTACCTTCATACAGCTCTAAACTCATAAATCAACCCCCACAAACTGGTGGTAGTAAAGAGATTTTATCACTACTCTTCACCTCAATATCAAGCCTATCTACAAGTGTATCATTTAGGGCAACAGCACATATTTCTAACCACTCTTTTAACTCTTTATCTTTGTTAAAAACATCTTTTAACTCTGCCAAAGAGTTTATATCCACATCTATAGCCTCTCTATCCAAGGGTCCTAAGAATTCTACTTTAGCCATAATACAATCCTATATAATTTTTTATAACGATTATACCAAAATTACTTAACTATATGGTACAATACACATCAAAAAGTGTTCAAATAATGTTTGGAAAAATTGATTATATAAATTTACTACCTTTTCATATACATCTAAAGGGTCTTCCTCTCCAAAATGCCTTTAAAAAAAGTTTAGAGTATAAAAAATCCTTTCCGTCAAAGATTAATAAAAAATTTCTAAGAAGAGAGTTAGATGCCGCGTTTATATCTAGCATTGAAACCTCTAAAAAAGGCATAAAAACTTTAGATTTGGGGATTGTTGCAAAAAAAAATGTCCAAAGTGTTTTGGTAAAAAAAGAGACTATTTCACAAAATGATCCACATTCAGCAACTTCAAATATACTTTCAAAAATACTAAAAATTGATGGTAAAGTTATAATAGGAGATAGAGCGCTGAAGCTTTTTATAGATAATCCAAATGACTATATCGACTTAGCTGAAGTTTGGAATAAAAAGTATAATCTACCTTTTGTTTTTGCCTTGCTTAGTGTAAATAGACATTTAAAATTTTATAAAAAAATATCAGACAACTTTAAAAACAAAAGGATTAAAATACCACAGTATGTTTTAGCAAAATATGCAAATGAGCGAGGTATATCTAAAAAAGATATAAAGAGGTATCTTTCGCTCATTAGTTATGAGGTTGAAAGTAGCCAAAGGAGGGGATTGAAGCTTTTTCTTAAAAAAGCAAAATCTCTAACCCAAATATAACAAAAGGAAAATCTTATGTCAGTTCAGGACTATATCGACAAGATTATGAAAAGTACCATACAAAGTACTCCAGGTCAAACAGAGTTTTATCAAGCAGTTGAAGAGGTTTTAATAACCCTAGAGCCCCTCTTAAAAGCAGAACCTAAGTATGATGAATACAACATTTTAGAGAGAATCGTCATACCGGAGAGACAGATTATATTTAGAGTTGTTTGGATGGATGATGCAGGAAAAATCCAGACAAACATTGGATATAGAGTGCAATTTAACTCTGCAATTGGACCATACAAAGGTGGTCTTAGATTTCACCCAAGTGTAAATTTAGGAATTATTAAATTTTTAGGATTTGAGCAAATTTTTAAAAACTCTCTTACTGGTCTGCCTATTGGTGGAGCTAAAGGTGGTAGTAACTTTGATCCAAAAGGTAAAAGTGATGCAGAAGTTATGAGATTTTGTCAAGCTTTTATGACAGAACTTTCAAAGCATATTGGAGAGACTAGAGATGTACCAGCTGGAGATATAGGAGTTGGTGGACGAGAGATTGGCTATATGTTTGGTCAGTATAAAAGACTTAGCGGAAAATTTGAGGGAATTTTAACTGGAAAAGGTGTAAACTGGGGTGGTAGCTTAACAAGAACAGAGGCTACTGGATTTGGTTCAGTCTACTTTGCAGAAAATATACTCAATAAACAAGGTGACTCCCTAAAAGGAAAGATTGCAACAGTATCTGGTAGTGGAAATGTTGCCATATACACTATACAAAAACTTTACGATATGGAAGCAAAACCAGTTACTTGTAGTGATTCAAGAGGAATGATTTATGATGAAAATGGCATAGACTTAGACACTCTAAAATTGATTAAAGAGGTTCATAGAAACTCTTTAGAAGAGTATGCGAAAATTCATCCAGAATCTACATACATTCCTACACATAAGTACCCTGAAAATACAAATGCAGTATGGTCGGTGCCTTGTGATATTGCATTTCCTAGTGCTACACAAAATGAATTAAATCTAAATGATATAAAAAACCTACACAAAAATGGTTGTATTTTAGTTTGCGAGGGTGCAAATATGCCTTCAACACCTGAAGCAATTGAGTATATTTTGGAAAACAACATACTTTATGGACCAGCAAAAGCTGCAAATGCAGGTGGTGTTGCAACTAGTCAGTTGGAAATGAGCCAAAATGCAAGTATGCAAAAGTGGTCATTTGCTGAGGTTGACTCAAAGTTAAGAACCATTATGAAAAGTATATTTGATCTCTCTTATGAAACTTCAAAAGAGTTTGATGATGAAGGAAACTTAATGATGGGAGCAAATATAGCAGGATTTAGAAAAGTAGCCGATTCGATGATAGATCAAGGAGCAGTGTAGATACAGGGAAATTTTTCCCTGTATTTAGGGTAGATAAACCCTATCCTAGATGTAGCCTTAAGTATTGAAAACTCTATCCCCTGCATCTCCTAAACCTGGAACTATGTAGCCATGCTCATTAAGTTTTTCATCCATAGCTGCAACAAAAACTGCAACATCAGGGTGAATTTTACAAAAATTTTCTACTCCCTCAGGAGCTGCAACGAGTGCTATAAATCTTATATCTTTTACACCCTTTTGTTTTAAAAATGAAACAGCATCTACAGCAGTTCCACCTGTTGCAAACATAGGATCTATTATGATCGCTGTTCTATTTTTGTGATCACTTGGTAATTTAGCATAGTAAAACTCCGCTTCTAATGTACTCTCATTTCTTTGAAAGCCTAAAAAACCAACACTAGCATCTGGGATTAATTTAAATATACCATCTAACATACCAAGAGCCGCTCTAAGGATTGGACAAATCATAAGTTTTGTATCTAGTTTTTTACAATTTGCACTTGCAACTGGAGTTTGGACTGTTGTGCTTTTTAGTGGCAGATCCCTTGTTGCTTCAAAAAGCATCAAGTATGAAATTTCATCCACAAGCAATCTAAAATGAAAGGGATCAGTCCTCTCATCTCTTAGGATTGAGAGTTTATGCTCTATTAATGGGTGCTTAATAATGTTTATATTTTTCATTTAATTATTTCCTTAACTATGCTTTTTCTATGGCTTCAAATATCTCTTGTGTTACACTTTTAACATCTTTTGTACCATCAATCTCAACTAAAACTCCCTTATTTTTATAAAATTCAAAAAGGGGTGCTGTTTGAGCATGATATGCTTCTAATCTGCTTTTTACAGTTTGAGGATTATCATCTTTTCTAATTATCAATTCACCATCACAATAATCACATACTCCATCTACTTTTGCAGGATTAAATTTTACATGAAATGAAGCTCCACACTCCTTACAGACTCTTCTACCTGAAATTCTCTCAACTATCATGCTATCTGGAACACTCAAAGATATAACCTTGTCAAGTTTTATTCCCATTTCATTCATTAACTCTTCTAAGGCTTCTGCTTGAGGAATGGTTCTTGGAAAACCATCTAGTATAAAACCTTTTTTGCAATCATCCTCACTTAGTCTCTCTTTTATAATTCCTATAATGGTCGAATCGGGTACTAACTTTCCCTCATCCATATATTTTTTTGCTTCCAATCCCATTTTGCTATTTTTTTTAATAGCCTCTCTAAGTATATCTCCTGTAGAAATCTGAGGTATACCATACTTCTCAATCAAAAATTTTGCTTGCGTACCTTTTCCAACACCCGGTGCTCCAAATACCATTAAATTCATACTACGCTCCTATCTCTTTTCTTTTTCTATTTGCCACTCTAGCTTAGATCTATAAGCATCTATATTAAAACTCTCACTTACCCTTGCGACTCCATCCTCTATAGCAGCTCTAGCAACCGCAGTTGCTACACTTGGAAGAACTCTTCTGTCAAACGGTTTAGGTATAATGTAATCATAACCAAATTCTAAATTTTCTCCACCATATGCCTCTTTCACATATGTAGGAACCGTCTCTTTGGCAAGCTCTGCTAAAGCTTTGGCTGCAGCCATTTTCATACCCTCAGTTATCTTCTTGGCTCTAACATCCAATGCACCCCTGAAGATAAATGGAAATCCAAGTACATTGTTTACCTGATTTGGATAATCACTTCTACCTGTTCCCATCATAACATCATCTCTAACTTCTTTGACAAGTTCTGGGCTAACCTCTGGTACTGGATTTGAAAGAGCAAATATGATTGGATTTTTATTCATACTAGCAACCATCTCTTTTGAAACAATTTTTGGAGCAGAGAGTCCTAAAAACATATCTGCTCCTACCATAGCATCTTCTAAACTCCTGTCACTTGTATCTATAGCAAACTCTTTTTTATAGCTATTTAAATCCTCTCTTTTTGAATGAATTATACCTTTAGAATCAACCATAACTATGTTTTTAGCACCCAAAAGTTTGTACATCTTTGCACAAGCAATTCCAGCAGCACCTGCACCAACAACGACGATTTTCATATTTGATATATCTTTTTTACTAAGCTCTAATGCATTTATAAGTCCGGCACTAGTTATAATTGCTGTACCATGCTGATCATCATGCATTACGGGAATATCAACCAACTCTTGAAGCCTTTTTTCGATTTCAAAACACTTAGGTGCCTTTATATCTTCTAAATTTA
This sequence comes from Sulfurospirillum sp., assembly GCA_026988125.1. Lineage (GTDB taxonomy): Bacteria > Campylobacterota > Campylobacteria > Campylobacterales > Sulfurospirillaceae > Sulfurospirillum_A. The sequence goes on along the minus strand of JALSLU010000017.1, from coordinate 19,921 downwards.
TTCCACCAAAAGTTGGAGCTAATGCCCTGCAAATCTCTACAATTTTATCAGGATCACTCTCATCTAACTCAATATCATATGCATCTACACCTGCAAATACTTTAAAAAGTACACTTTTACCCTCCATAACTGGCTTACTAGCAAGAGCTCCTATATCTCCTAAGCCCAAAACTGCGCTACCATCACTGATCACAGCTACCAAATTATTTTTATTAGTATATTTAAATGCTAACTCTGTATCATTTGCAATATCTCTACAAGGGTATGCAACTCCTGGCGTATAAGCCATAGACAAATCCCTGGCAGTATCGCAAGGCTTTAGTATATCTATGCCTATCTTTCCACCCTCATGATACTCTAAAGACTCCTCTTTGGTAACCTTTATAACTTTACTCATTTTTAACCTTTATTAACTGATCTTACGCACTATAAGCACAATTAGGTGATAAAGCACCATCTGCTTCGTTAGTTTACTTTCACTGTAGCTTTGGCTACGCTAAAGTAAACTGCCTTGCATATAATCCCAAATTATGCAATAGGATTTGCTAAACTAGGCTATAAGTGCTAATTTAGTGAATCCTATTGCATAATTTGGGATAATGCTTTCTCATTCTGCCTAGGTGTGTTTATAGCGTGTAAGGTCAGTTATTAAATTTTCAATTCTTTTTACAACTTCCTCCAACCCAACAATGCTTAGCACATCAAATACAGAAGGACTAACAGAGCTACCAACAATAGCAATTCTTACTGGCTGAGCTAAATTTTTCAGCTTTAAACCATTTTTATCTAAAAATGAGTTTGTAAAGTTTTGAAAATCTTCAGCACTATCTAGCTTCTGTTCACATTTTAATTCATCATTAAACTTTTGTAAAATTTCAAATGTTTCATCATTTAAAAACTTTTTAACAGCCTTTTGATCATACTCTAAAGGAGCATCCAAAATTGATTTTGCCATATCTCTCAACTCAACTATAGTTTTTGCTCTATCTCTTACTAGCTCTAAAAGTTGCTCTTTTTTTTCATACTCACTCAAATCTAAACCATACTCTTTTAAAACATCAACCAACCTTTCAATAGGAAGAGTTTTAATATAGTGAGAGTTTAACCATAAAAGCTTTTCAAAGTTGTATGCTGAGGCTGATTTGTTTATATCATTAGGATCAAAAAGCTCTAACATTTCATCCATACTAAATATCTCTTTATCTTTATGACTCCAACCTAAGCGTACTAAAAAGTTTATAAGAGCCTCAGGAAGAAATCCCTCTTTTTTATACTCCATAACATCCATAGCTCCATCTCGTTTGGAAAGTTTTTTACCTTGAGGATTTAAAATCATTGGTACATGATAAAACTTTGGAATATCAAACCCTAAAGCTTTATAGATGACAATTTGCTTTGGAGTATTTGATAGGTGATCATCCCCTCTTATAACATCACTTATGCCCATTAATGCATCATCTATAGCAACTACAAAGTTATAAAGAGGACTTCCATCACTCCTAGCAATCACAAAATCATCAAGTACATCTTTTACACTAAACTTAACTTCACCTTTTATGCCATCTACAAAAGATATCTCTCCTTCAAGAGGAGACTTAATTCTAATTACAGGATCAACCCCACTTGGTGGAGTACCCTCAAAATCTCTATACCTTCCGTCATATCTGGTTCTCTCTTTATTTTCTCTTTGTTTATTGTAAAGCTCATCTCTCTCTTCTTGAGTCATATAGCAATAGTACGCTTTATTTTCATCCAATAGCTGTTTAATATACCTTTTGTATATGTCAAATCTCTTGGATTGATAGTAGACCTCATCATCATGTTTTAATCCTACCCACTTAAATGCTTCTAAAATTGCTTTTGTAGCTTCGTCAGAGTTTCGCTGCAAATCGGTATCTTCTATTCTTAAAAGAAACTTTCCACTATTTTTTTTAGCCCAAAGGTAACTATAAAGAGCTGTTCTTAAACCGCCAATATGAAGATATCCCGTAGGAGATGGGGCAAATCTTGTAGTTATCATAATCTTTTCCTAGTTTTTTAAATTTTAACCAAACTTTTTAAAAAAAATGTTATTATTAAGAGTTGGATTATATAAATTTTTTACTTAACAAAGGATTATTAGTGAAAACAAGTTTACGCATTTTAGTATCTCTTGGAATTTGTACAACTTTAGGATTTTCAGGTATTGTCTCAGGTGTATCTATAGTCATAAATAAAGAGCCTATAACACTTTATGAAGTATATAAATACTCAAAAAAATTAAACATATCAAAAAGAGAGGCTATTGATTTTTTAGTAAGACAAAAGCTAGAAGAGGCACAAATAAAAAAGCTCGACATTAGTGTTGATCCTTTCGAGTTAGATGAGTATATAAACAAACTTGCTACCCAAAATGGTGGAATGAGCCAGTATGAATTTTTAAATATGTTAAAATCAAAAGGTATCGATATAGACAGATACAAAAAAGAGCTAAAAGAGAAACTAAAAAGAGAGAAGCTATACAGTAGCATTTTAAGAGATAAGCTAAAGCCAATCTCGCCTAAAGAGTTGGAGGAGTTTTATAAAAAAAATATAGATCAGTTTAAAATTGCCAATAGATTTGATGTTGTGTTGTATAGTTCTAAAGATAAAAAAAGTTTAGAAATTATCAGAAAAAATCCTATGCAAAAGCCACAAGGTGTAGAGGTAAAATCAACTATGATTACACCTAAAGATTTAAATCCACAGCTAAATTCACTGCTAAATTCAACTAAAAAGGGAGATTTTACACCTATTGTAACACTTAATTCAAATCCAGCTATGTTTTACATAAAATCAAAAGGTGAGTTTAAAGTAATTCCTTTTGATAGTGCAAAAAGAACTATACAAAGAGTTTTATCTCAACAAAAAGAGCAAGAGATTTTAAAAGACTATTTTGAAAAGCTAAAGGCCAATGCAAACATCGTAGTAGTTAGACAACCTACTTAATACCTCCCTCTCTAACTAAGGGCACCTCTAAAGGGAGGTATTTAAGTGAGTTTTTAGAGATACATTAAAATTTAGATAGATAGTTTGTATCGAAATTGTTTCCTATGAAGTCCTCATTTTGCATCATATTTAAATGAAAATCTCTAGTTGTCTTGATACCCTCAATTTGAAGCTCCAACAGAGAGTTTTTCATCTTTGCAATTGCTCTTTGTCTATCTTCTCCCCAAACTATAAGCTTCCCTATCATTGAGTCATAGGTTGGAGGAACACTATATCCTTGATAGATATGTGAATCCATCCTAACATTTCTACCACCTGGCATAATGTACTTTGTGATTTTACCTGGACTAGGGATAAATCTAAGAGAGTCTTCAGCAGTGATCCTACACTCTATAGAGTGTCCTTTGAACTCTATGCTTTCTTGTGGAGGAAGCTCCTTTCCCTCTGCTACTAAGATCATCAACTCAATGATGTCTATACCACTTACCATCTCACTTACACAATGTTCAACTTGAAGCCTTGTATTCATCTCCATAAAATAAAAGTTTTTATCACTATCTAACAAAAATTCAAAAGTCCCTGCATTTTCATACTTAAGATATTTAGTAGCTTTTATAGCAACCTCATGAAGTTTTGCTCTTGTCTTCTCATCTAAAATAATTGCTGGAGACTCCTCTATTAGCTTTTGGTGTCTTCTTTGCAAAGAGCAATCTCTCTCTCCAATATGAATTGCATTTCCGTGACTATCCCCTACAACCTGTACTTCAATGTGGCGTGGATTTTTTATGTACTTTTCCATATAGAGTGTACCATCACCAAAAGCGCTCTCGCTCTCACTTTGTGCGGCTAAAAAAGAGACCTCTAAATCCTCCTCCTTTTCAACCACTCTCATACCTCTACCACCTCCACCAGCACTAGCTTTTACTATAACTGGATAACCTATCTTCTTAGCCAATCTCTTTGCTTCTTCTACACTTTTTAAGGCTCCATCACTTCCCTCTATAACAGGTACACCAGCCTTTTTCATAACCTCTTTGGCTTTGCTTTTGTCGCTCATTAAGACCATGGCATCAACGGATGGTCCAATAAATTTTATGTTATGGTGTCCACAAATTTCAACAAAACTTTGATTTTCACTTAAAAATCCATACCCAGGAAAAATAGCATCACAACCACTAATCTCAGCAGCACTAATAATTGCAGGAATATTCAAATAGCTCTGAGAGCTTGATGCTCCACCTATGCAAATTGCCAAGTCTGCATACTGCAAGTAAAGAGCATCCTTATCGGCAGTTGAATATACTGCAACTGCTGTTTTTCCCATCTCTTTAATTGTTCTAATTGCTCTTAATGCAATCTCTCCTCTATTTGCAACGAGGATTCTTTCTATTTTTGCCATACTATTTACACCTTTTGTACTTCAAAAAGTGGCATATCAAACTCTACTGGCTGACCATCCTCAATTAAAATTTTTACTATTTTACAATCATATTCAGCCTCTATCTCATTCATAATTTTCATAGCCTCAACAATGCCAACAGTCTGTCCCTTTTTAACAACACTTCCAACTTTTACAAACGGATCAGCTCCTGGTGCTGGTGCTTGGTAAAAAGTACCTACCATAGGTGATTTTATAGACTCTACAGGCTCTTTAGTCACAGATTGCTCATCTTGTGGTTGAGTCTGAGTAGCTACAGGCACTGATTGAGATGGTGTTGAAATAACTGTTGTAGTTCCAGAAGTAGGCACTTGATTATCAAAATCCTTTTGAAGCTCTATTAAAAAATCACCATTTTTAATCTTTACTTTTGAAATGTCACTGCTGTCGAAGAAACGCATTAAGTCCTTAATCTCTCTGTTTGTCATGCGATGTCCTTATTTTGTATAAAAATTCTTCACATTTTATCAAAATTTCTATTAATCTTTTATTTGCTCAATTATTACACCATTCTCTTTTATAAATTTTGAAATAATCTCAGAGTTGTTATGCTCATAAGCTCTATCATAAACTATTCTTTTTATTCCACTTGCAATTATATTTTTACTACAATCACTACATGGCTCAAGCGTTACATAAATAGTTGCATCTTTTATGCTTATGCCCTCTCTAGCAGCCCATATAATTGCATTCATCTCTGCATGAATTTCATACATCTTACTCCAATTGTGATGCTCTTTTGTATAGCTATTGTCCCAGTACTCACAACAATTTATATAGCCAGATGGTGTTCCATTGTAGCCTGTGCTAAGAATCCTTCCATCTTTTACTATCACTGCTCCTACTTGTTTAGAAACACACTTGCTTGCTCTTGCAATTTCATGAGCAATGTTTATAAAATTTCTATCGTTTAACACTTATCATCTCCTTGCTAAAGTTTTTGCCAAAGCCTTTTTAATCCTCTCAAATTGTTTATCTATAGGAAGCTCAGTTTGTTGTGTGTTTTGTAGGTTTTTTTGGCTATCTTTTACCCTTTTTTCCCACATCACTACATCTCTTTTTTTATTGGCTATTTTCAATTCTAAATCTTTTATCTCTCTTAGAATCTCCTTTTTTACTTTTAAGAGATCATCATCTTTTCTATATAGTTTTGCAATTAATTGCTGTTTTGAATATGTGCTTTCTACATCTCCCTCTTTATATTTGACAGTTTTTGTTGTTGCCTCTTTTACTCTATCGATATTTTGATGTAGTTTCTCTCTTTTTTCCTCTATCTCATTAATTTTTTCTAGTTTTTCCACTCTTTTTAACTCTAAATTTTTTAAGTCCAATTCCAACTCTTGTAGTTTCTTCTTGCTATGCAAAAGTGCATTTTTTTTATCATATATGGCCTCTTTTGCTCTTTTGTGCTGCAACAGTGTAGAGCGAATTGTTGTTATATTCCAAGCATGATTACTCTCATCTAAAATTGGATTTGCTTTATATCTAACCCCTTTTGAATCAATTGTTTCATTAACACTAAAACAGCTTAAAAACTCTATTGCTTTTTTATCTTGATTTGAAAAAGCATAAAGAATAGTCTCACTAATATAGAGCAAAAAATGATCAAACATCTCTCTTAGTAAATACAAAGAGAATCCTTTCAAACTCTTTTCATCGCTAAAATCACAATTTTCAATAACTATCAACTCCATCATATTGATAAAAACAATCAAAAAGATATTTTTAAATTCATATGGTGTTATCTTTTTAAAGCTCAAGATATCATCAACAACAAACTCTAAAAGCCACATAGATATCTCTTTATACTCACCATTTGGAAAATAAAACCTTTTAAACTCCTCTAATTCGTCCTGATTTAGTCCACAAGCTCTTCGCTCTTGCTCTGATTGTTCTTGTAGTTTTATAAAAAGCTTTATGTATAGTGATGAATCTGTAAAAAATATTGTATCTAAACGGCTTAAATTTAGCTTTTTTATTATCTCTTTTCTAATTACATGCTTATAGCCAACTGGCTTACTGCTTTGATACTTAGCTACTAGTGAATTAAAATCTTCATCTTCTATTCTGTAGAGGTATGGATGAACCCTGTAAATTTCCAAATTTTCTAAAATTTTTTCTTCCACTACATACCTATCCTAAACATTTTAAGCATTTTAGAAATTGTTTTTTCAAAATCACTATGCTCCAATACACTACCATGCGTACAATCTTCAAATACTACATGCAAAGCTAAATTTGAAACTCTTTTTTTTAGCTTTTCAAAGTGATACTTTGGTATAACATCATCAAACTTAACCTCAATCAAACCAACAGGAGCTGTTACATTTTTTATATATTTTGTTGATTCAAACTTATGCTTCAAAAGTAAACAAATTGGTAAGTATGGGTACTTTTTTTGAGCTATTGATAAAATAGAGTCATATGGTGTAATTAAAATAAGTCCATCAAGCCTTCTCTTACTTGCCACAAATGTCGCAACACCACTACCTAGGCTTCTGCCCATAATGATAGTTTTATCTTTTTTAAATTTCTCATAAATCTTTAAAGCATCACCAAAGAGAGTGTCCTCAGAGGGTTTGCCATCTGAGTTTACAAAGCCTCTATAGTTAAATGCCACTATGTCAAAATCATTCAATCCTTTCAAATGCTCTACTATCCTAGTAGCATCATCTGCATTGCCTCCAAAATAGATTATAATTGGTGCATCACTATTTTTAGATTTTTTATAAACTCCTCTTAAAAATAAACCATCTTCTACATCAATTTTTACCTCTTCTACATCCTCCATTTTTATAGGTTCATTTTGCTCTATAAGATCTGGTCTAAAAATTTTTGATGTTTGAGTTAAATACATATAGAGCATTACTGCAAAGTAAATAAATACTAAAAATATAAATAATGTCTTCAATTAAATCCTCTTTTGCAATCTTATTGTCATATCATTTTTCAAATAATCATCTACAATTTCTATTTTCAAGCTCTTTTTCTTGGCAAAATTCATCATATCATCTTTTGTTTTATAGTTAAATATATTCCCTCTTTTAGTACCACAAAGTATGTTAAATACTACCCCTTTTGTTGCACTATTTAGCATATTTTCCAAAAAGAGCCAAGTCTCAAAATCGCTTAATATATTTAAACTACCACTTGCAACATACCAATCAACTTGTGGTAATCTATCTTGAAGTATATCTCTACACACAAAGCAGTTACTAGGAAATCTTCTTTGGCAAATCTCTACAAAGGTCTCTTCACAATCTATGCCTACATACTCTTTAGGTTCTAAATGTTTAATCTGCCAATACTTAAGAAAATCACCAAATCCGCAACCAGCATCACCTATGATAAAGTCATCGATCTTATCTTCTAAAAATTTTGTTATTATTTCAAATCTTATCTCTTGGGTAGCTAAGGAGTTCCAGTTGAGTCCCTTAGGGGAGAGACCATACTTTTTGTATGCCCCTAAGTAAAACTCACTGTTTGTCATACTAAGAGTGCTGAAATCCTCTTTTGGAGTTGATTGTTTTGATGCGCTTGAGCCAGCATAGAAACTTCAAGTTTTAGTTGATTTTGATTCAAATCACTAATCTTTTTGTCCATAGGCGTCTCTTCTATATTAGATTTTGAGCTAGATAGGTTTGAAACAGCAGATAGTGAATTTGTGATGCTCGTTTCAAATTGATTCATAGCACTTCCAACATCACTTCTAGTTTGATCTAAATTATCCATAAAACTCTGAATAGAGTTTTGATTATCAATACTCATACTATCTATCCCGCTAACCTGAAGAGCCGATACATCTATGGAGCCATTACCCATCTCAAAACTCATAGTCTGACCAAATATTTGTTTACCATTGTAGGTAGTTTGCTGAACCATATCTTGCATAGCCTGAGTAGTAGCACTAAACTCTTGTTGCAGCATCGCTTTTTGGTCACTATTTAGCGCTGCACTGTTGTATCTAACTGAGAGTTGATTTAGCTTATCTGCACTCTGAGATAAGTTAGAGAGAGTTCCATCTGCAATTTGAAGCATCCCTATGCCATCATTTGCATTTTGCACCCCTTGCGTTAGTGAGCTTATCTGAGAATTTAGAGAGTCTGCTATCATCAAGTTAGAGCCATCTTTTCCACTCAGCTCCCTTACAGCTGCAATTTTAGATAAAATTGACTCTGTATTGGCTTTGTTTTGGTTTATATTGTTTATACTTTGAGTATTGAAACTGTTGCTTATCTGCATGATAGCCTCCTTAAGCTTTTCTTATCTTTATTATACTCTTAAAAAGTAAATAAATCAAATGGAACTAAATTTGCTTATAAATTTTAAAAACTTTATAAGGTTTAAATGTGTTCAATGGTACAAACATACTCATAACAGGTGGAACAGGAAGTTTTGGCAAAAAATACACTAAGATTTTACTAGAGAGATTTAAGCCAAATAAGATCATAATCTACTCAAGAGATGAGCTTAAGCAGTATGAGATGTCTCAGGTGTATAATGATCCTTGCATGAGATATTTCATAGGAGATGTAAGAGATAAAGATCGCCTAAAAAAAGCCCTATATGGGGTACACTATGTTATACACGCTGCGGCTCTAAAGCATGTTCCAATCGCAGAATATAATCCTATGGAGTGTATAAAAACCAATATCATGGGTGCACAAAATGTTATAGATGGAGCACTTGAAGAGGGTATAAAAAAGGTCATAGCCCTCTCTACAGATAAAGCTGCAAACCCTATAAATCTCTATGGTGCTACAAAACTAGCTTCAGACAAACTCTTTGTAGCTGCAAACAATATAAAGGGCGCTAGAAGAACTCAGTTTAGTGTTGTGAGGTATGGAAATGTGGTAGGTAGCAGAGGAAGTGTGGTTCCTTTTTTTAAAAAGCTCATAAAAGAGGGGGCAAAAGAGCTTCCAATTACAGATAAAAGAATGACCCGCTTTTGGATAACTCTAAGAGATGGTGTAGAGTTTGTACTAAAAAACTTTGAGAGGATGCAAGGTGGAGAGATTTTTATACCAAAAATCCCATCTATGCACATAGTTGATTTAGCAAACACAATAGCTCCAAACTTGCCTATAAAAATTATAGGCATAAGACCGGGAGAGAAGTTGCACGAGGTTATGGTTCCAAGAGATGATAGCCACCTTACCTTAGAGTTTGACGACCATTTTGTGATTGAGCCTACTATACAGTTCACAAGCAGAGTTAACTTTGAAACAAATGCCTTGGGTGAGAGTGGAAAAAGAGTTGAAGTTGGCTTTGAGTATAGTTCTGAGAAAAATGACAAATGGCTAAACAAAGATGAACTTTTAGAAATGATCGAGAGCGTATGATAAACTACAGCAGACAAAGCATAGACAATGATGACATTGAAGCAGTAGTTCAAGCCCTAAAGAGTGACTTTATAACAGGTGGAAAAAGGGTAGAGGAGTTTGAAGAGGCCCTTTGTAGGTATGTTGGTACAAAGTATGCAGTTGCTATGAACTCCGCTACTTCATCTCTACATGTAGCCTACTTGTGTGCTGAGCTAAAAAAAGATGATGAAATCATAACAACACCTCTAACCTTCATGGCAACTTCAAATGCTGCATTAATGGTTGGTGCAAAGCCAGTTTTTTGTGATGTCAAAAGTGATGCTAACATAGATGAAAATAAGATAGAGAGCCTCATAAGCCCTAAAACAAAAGCGATAGTTCCGGTTGATTTTGGTGGAAAACCAGTAGAGATTCAAAAGATAAAATCTATCTGCAAAAAGCATAACTTACTCCTCATAGAAGATTCTTGTCATGCACTTGGAAGCGAGTTTAATGGTAAAAAAGTTGGCATAGATGCAGACATAGCGATCTTCTCTTTTCATGCAATCAAACCCATAACTACATGTGGAGAGGGTGGAGCTTTAGTTACAAACTCTAAAGAGATTTACAAAAGAGCAAAGCTCTTAAGAAGTCATGCGATTGAGAAAAAAAGAGTATGGAACAGCGATGCATTTGAGCTTGGCTATAACTACAGGATGAGTGACATATCTGCATCTTTAGGAATCTCCCAACTAAAAAAATTAGATAGATTCATAGAAAAAAGAGAACAAATTGCAAAATTTTATGATAAAACATTTAAAGGCAACCCCTACTTTTATACTCAAAAATTGCCTGCACATATAAAAAGTTCCTATCATCTCTACCCTATCTTTTTAGATAGATCGCTTTGGTGCGCAAAGGAGGAGATTTATGAGGAGTTGCACAAAAGAGGCATAGGTGTTCAAGTTCACTATAAGCCTGTTTATCAATTCTCTTTGTATAAAAATCTTTTTAAAGAGCAAAAATTACACAATGCTGAAGAGGTCTATAAATCTGAACTATCCATACCTTGTCATCAAGAGATGAGCTTAGAAGATGCAAAATTTGTTGCAATTAATCTTATGGATGTTTTAAAAAAGCAAAACCATTGTAGAAAATAGGATACAAAAATGCAAAAATGTGTAGCAATAATCCCTGCAAGAGGCGGCAGCAAAAGAATTCCAAAAAAAAACATAAAAGAGTTTTGTGGAAAACCTCTTATATCTTACTCCATAGAGTGTGCAAAAAATTCTAAACTTTTTAGCGACATAATAGTCTCTACCGATTGCGAGGAGATAGCAAAGGTTGCAAAAAATTATGGAGCAGAAATCCAGATTAGACCAAAAGAGTTAGCAGATGATTTTACTGGAACTTGGGATGTTATAGAGTATGTTTTAGATAGGCTCAAGGATGAGGGAAGAGAGTATGAGTATGTTTGTACCATCTACGCAACAGCTCCATTTTTGAAGGAGTATTACTTGAAAGAGGGGCTAGAAAAACTCAAAAACTCCGATGCTATTAGGGCATTTAGTGTTACAACGATGCCTTTTCCAATCCAAAGAACATTTAAAATAGTGGACGCAAGATGCCAAATGTTTACGCCAGAATACTACAACACAAGAAGTCAAGATTTAGAGGAGGCTTACCAAGACGCAGGTCAGTTTTACTGGGAAAAGATTGGTAAAACAAGTAGTGAAATCTTTTTTGGAAAAGACTCCATACCCATAATTCTACCACGATACTTAGTACAAGATATAGATACTTTAGAGGATTTTAAAAGAGCAGAGCTGATGTACAAGGCACTTTTCTTAAATGAGTAAAATTCTTATTAGAACAGATAGTTCTTCGAGTATAGGGCTAGGACATGTAATGAGAGATTTAGTCTATGCAAAGCGTTATCATAGCAGTGATGAAGTTATTTTTGCCTCTATGAAGCTTTGTGGAAATATAATTAAAAAGATAGCCAACGAGGGTTATAGAGTTGAAATTTTAAAAACTAACAAAATTGATGAGCTAAATCTGCTTTTAAAAAGTCTACAAATAAACACCCTCATAATAGACCATTACGGTATAGATTACGAGTATGAAAAAGAGATAAAACTTAAAAATCCTAAACTAAAATTAATGGTATTTGATGATACTTACGAAAAACATTTTGCAGACATAATCATAAATCATAACCTGAGCGCAGATTTAAAAAAGTACCAAAACCCCTCAAAAGTTCAAATTATTTCACCTCTCATAAGAGAGGAGTTTGAAAAAGAAAAGAGTATAAAAAGAGATAAGATTTATGACTACTTCATAGCACTAGGAGGGGCAGACACCCTTAATGCTACCCCAAAAATCTTAAAAAAACTGTCTAAAGATTCAAAAAAAGCAATCTTGACAACAACTGCAAATAAACACTTAGAGGAGTTGACAAAGATAGCAAAAAAGGAGCAAAACATAACTCTGCATGTAGATTCTAAAAAGGTAGCAAAACTACTAAATCAGAGCAAATATGCTATAATTACTCCTAGCGTGATGGCCCACGAAGTTCTTTTTATGGGAGTACCATTTTTAGCGATTAAAACGGCTAAAAACCAAGACGATATGTATAGGTACTTAAAAGAGCATAGTTTTAGAGTTTTTGAAAGTGTTGAGAGTTTTTTAAAGGATAAAACTTGGGAGTATTGAAGATAGAAGAAATTCCTCACTATACTTATGAGGATTATGCGCACTGGGAAGGAAAGTGGGAGATAATCTGTGGTGTTGCTTATGCTATGAGCCCCGCACCTATGATTAAGCATCAGAGTATAAGTAATAAAATAGCTAGACAATTAGATGAAATCTTTGAAAATTGTAAAAGATGCAAAGCTCTTTTGCCAATAGATTGGAAATTAGCTATCGATACAGTTGTCCAGCCGGACAATCTAGTAATTTGCAATGAAAATTTAGATAAAGCCTACATAACAAAAGCTCCAAAAATTATCTTTGAAGTACTCTCAAAATCAACTGCAAAAAAGGACGAGGGAATTAAATTTAGGCTTTATGAGAGTGAGGGTGTAAACTACTATATCCTTGTAAATCCAGATGAAAAAATGGCAAAAGCCTACAGCTTGAGAGATGGAAAATACATTAAAATAGGTGATTTTATTGATGAAAAGCTAACTTTCGAATTAAATGAATGTGATAAGCCTTTAGAGTTTGATTTTTCAAAGATATGGGAATAGATTAAAAGATGAAAATAGCAGTTTTAACATCTACAAATCAGTGGTTTGAGCCATATGCTTTTAAATTGGCAGAGGAGTTAAACTGTGAAGTCTTTTTTAAGCACAATAATGCAAAAAACCTAGATATTGTTTTTATACTCTCTTACCATAAAATAATCCCAAAAGAAGTTTTAGAAAAAAACAGACACAACATAGTAGTTCATGCAAGTCCATTACCAAAGGGGAAGGGATGGTCTCCTCTTTTTTGGCAAATACTTGAGGGAAAAAACAACATAACATTCACTATGTTTGAAGCAAGTGATGGTGTTGATGAGGGCAACATATATATGCAAAAAACTTTAGAGCTAAATGGCTATGAGCTTCATGATGAGATCAGACAAAAGCAAGCCAATTTTACGCTAGAGATGTGCAAAGAGTTTATAAAGAATTATGATAGACACAAAAGACCAATGCCCCAAATTGGGGATGAGAGTTTTTATCCAAAACGAACACCAAAAGATAGTAAGCTAGATATAAACAAAACTATAAAAGAGCAGTTTAATCTACTTAGAATTTGCTCAAATGAGAAATGCCCTGCTTTTTTTGAAATAGATGGAAATAGATATATCCTAAAAATAGAATTAGCAAAAATAGGGGGGATAGAGATGATTGATTTTGTAGATTTAACTCCCGATGAAAGAGTAAATATTTTAAAATATAGAAACAATGAAAATGTAAAAAAATGGATGTATAATACAGAAGATATAACTTTGGATGAACATATTTCTTTTATAAATTCTCTTATAGGAAATGAAAATAAAAATTATTTACTAGTTAGAAATAATGGTATAGATTTAGGAGTAGTAGATTTTATTATAGAAAACAATGAAGCATTCTTCGGCTTATATGCTAACCCGTTTAAAAAAGTAGCAGGAGTTGGCAGGATACTTGAAGAGATTTGCATAAAATATATTTTTGATATATTAAAATTAGATAAACTAAAATTGGAAGTTTTTAGCGATAATGAAAAAGCGATAAATTTATATAAAAAGTTTAATTTTAAAGAAGTTAAAAGAAAAGAGCTAAATAATAAAGAAGTGATTTGTATGGAGCTAAAAAATGAAAATAGGTAATTTTGATTTGAAAAAAGATGGAGTTTATATCATAGCAGAATTGAGTGCAAACCATAACGGAAACTTGCAAACTGCCCTCGATACCATAAAAGCAGCAAAAGAAATTGGTGCAAATGCAATAAAACTACAAACCTATACGGCAGATTGCATGACATTAGATTGTAAAAAAGATGATTTTATTATAAAAGGTGGAACGCTTTGGGATGGTAAGACACTTTATGATTTATACAAAGAAGCTTGTACCCCTTGGGAGTGGCATAAAGAGTTATTTGAATATGCAAAAGATATAGGAATTGATATTTTTTCATCTCCATTTAGTAAAGAAGCGGTAGACTTTTTAGAAGAGTTTAATCCGCCAGCATATAAAATTGCATCATTTGAAATTACAGATTATGAACTAGTAAGATATACAGCATCTAAAATGAAGCCGATAATCATAAGTACCGGGATTGCCACTATTGATGAGATTCAAGATGTGGTAGATATTTGTAGAGAAGTGGGAAATAATGATATTGTTTTATTAAAATGTACATCAGCTTATCCTGCTCCACTTGATGAGGCAAATTTGAAAATGATACCAAATTTAGCTGAGACTTTTGGAGTGATAGCTGGATTTTCTGACCATACTTTAGGAAGCACTGCGCCCATAGTAGCCGTAACACTTGGAGCAAAAGTGATAGAGAAGCATTTTATACTTGATAAATCCATAGGAGGAGCTGATGCAGACTTTTCTATGGATAAAGAGGAGTTTTCAGCTATGATAAAAGCGATTAGAGATACCGAAAAACTTTTAGGTAAAATAGACTACACTATGACCCCACAAAAGAGAAAAAGCCGTCAGTTTTCTCGTAGTCTTTATGTGGCGGAAGATATAAAAGAGGGCGAAATAGTTACTGAGAAAAATGTGCGTTCGGTAAGACCGGGGTATGGGTTGCATCCTAAGTATTTGGGGGATATTTTGGGTAAAAAATCCATTAAAGACTTAAAAGTCGGTACAGCATGCAATTTGGAATTGTTTTTATAACTGACCTTACTCACCATAAGATACCCTAAGTGGCTTTTGTGGCACTTGATTACAGAGTTACATCAGTTATAAATGGATTGGATGCTTTTATATCAAGCTCATATCCGAGACAATTTAGTATGGTATTTAATGTTACAATAGACACATGTGCAATGCTTCCATTTTCTAACTTAGAAAGCGTAGCCCTGCTTATATTTGCCATTTTAGATAACTCCTCTTGTGTGAGCTTTTTCTCTTTTCTCAGGTTTCGTATGCTATTTCCAAGTTCTAATAAGTTCAAATGGTAACTCCTTGTAAGTTTTATCTGTTAGAGATAGCTTAAAGCTATCACACATTCTTGTACCAATAGTTCTAAAATTTGGATTTTTTACCATATATTTTTTGATTTCATCTATGGTTTGTTTTAGAGCATCTATGCATATTTCATATATCTTGCTAGACTCATTTTTTGTAAGCAAACAACTTTTTATACCAAACTCTACCAAAACACTCCTACCATACCATACTTTTTTTCCTTTTAAGCTCAACGATGGCTTATCTTTAAAAATATAACAAGTTGTATTTACCACATCGTAAGCGGGAGACAAATAGATGTTAGAAAAATCTTTTGAAAATAATAGAGCAAAATTTTTAAGATGCGCATCACCATTTTTAAGGAGATAATTCATCACTACTATTTTAAAGTACTCCTTGAGAGAGTCTTTTTTGTTTGTGCTAAACTGATATATTACCTTTGCTACCTGCTCATAACTTCCATTGTATTTTGAAGTTCTATTTTTATCCATTAATGAAAGTATCTCTTCAAATCCCAAAACTTCATTTTTTTGAAATATAAAATTTTTAACCAATAAAAAGTTTTTGTTTTTAGATAATTTTATATCTGGTATCTTTATACCTGCTTTTTCACAAGCTTTTAGACAAAAGTACTCATTTTCTGAAAGTTGCGGGTACTCATCTCCCCAAGTTTTTATGATGTATTCATCTATCTGTAAAGTTTTTTTATCTTTTAAAAGAGCCAAACTTTTTGGCTGAATCCCACTTATGGCATTTTTATTTAAAAATATATTTAATATTTTATTGAAAGTATCTACAGAATCATTCTCTAAAACATTATCAATATCCAAAAACTCAAAATCCCTGCTTTTAAAAACACTTTTAAATTTTATTCGTGAATTTATATTTGATGCTAGATGTGAAAATATCAAATACTCATCAATATATCCATACTCTTTGGTTAAAATATTTTTAAATATCTCATACAAATAACCCTCAGGTAAAAAAGTCTCAAAATATGGAGGAAACCTATACTCATAAGTGTAGAACCGCTTTGTATTGGGCAATGAGAGAGCTATAGAGTCTCTTATATCGCTGCTCTTATAATCAATAAGGTAGCTTTTTTTATCTTGAATAAATGAAGCTATCTTTTTATCTTTCAGATAAATCTCTATCACAGATACCCTCTTGCATATTTTACTTTACAAGTATAGTATAATAGCAATTAAATGTCAACTAAAATATACAAATATCACATTAACCCGAATTATGCAATAAGATTTACTAAAGTAGTGCCTATAGCCTAGTTTAGGGTGTTTGTAAAAAATTTGAGCTTAACCAAAAGGTTAGGTGATAAGTGCTAATTTGGTGAATCCTATTGCATAATTTGGGTTAAACTCCTGTTGTTCGCAACCGAATTTATATGAGCATTTAAGCCACATTTGTGTTAATCCTGAATCCTATGATAAATCCTTTTATAGTGTGGAGTTACTCCACCATAATTTCACATCTATAAATGAAGCAACTTCCATTCCTCTTTGCTATAAAAGTTTGCCATATACCTTTTCTTTGTTTGTTTTTAGAATAAATAAAATATTTTCAATAGCAGCCGCCAAAAAGAAAAGCCACGACTTATGCTCATAAATCCAATCAATCATCTTTACTTTTTTTTCTATCTCTGTCTCGCTCTCTCTCACCATAATAACTGCTAATGCCAGCTCCGCACTTACAACAAGAGGTGTTGTTATATTGGTAAACTTTCGTAAAACCTTATCCTCTTCATAAATATCTTTTATACTATCTATTTTTGTAATAGTTTGTGCAAGAGCATCAAAATCAATCTTTTCTAAATCCTCTTCACGATTTAACTTCTCAAGCATCTCAATTTGCTCCATCACTTCCAAAAAGACCTTCTCAACACTCTCTTTGATCTCTTCCACTCGATTGATATATAAATCTAAAAGTTTTACAATTCTCCTTAGATAGTGTTGTTGTTTCTCTTTACTTATGAGTGTTTCATCAAAATTGTACGCTTTTTTAGGCTTTTTAGGAAGTTTTTTCGCAAACTCTGCAAAAGAGATATGCTCAGCACCTTCAATATAAGCACCCCCTTCTGTTGCATTATAAATAGCAATTTTATCTCTTTTTGCTTCTGCAATATTTTCTACAAAGTTAGATAAAAAGAGCAACCATGTTGTGCTTGTTGCAACCTCTTTACCATAGTATCCTTTTGTATAGACAATTTTTTTCTTGTAGTTCTCCTCCACCTCTCCATACACAGCACCTTTTGAGTGGGTTGTGCCATCCTCTCCAAACGCCAAATCTTGACCAATAAAAGCGATGTGTGTAAACTTTGCAGCATGAGCAAAATCAAATGCCATATTTGCAGCACTTAAGCCTCTCCCTAAGTACCCCCATTTATGTAGATAAAACATCCGTGTATAACCAAAAGGACGCATAGATATAGCCTGCTTCATCCCCTGTAAATTTTTAATAGTTTGCGGATGACTCAGAGTTGTTGGCATAAAAATGGTCTCTGCTAAGAGTTCTCTATCGAGATTTTCAAAAAATTTTGCTGTTTGTACAACTCGCTCCATCGAAAAGACAAAATCAGGAACAATCCCCTCTTTTTGCAAAATAGGTAACGAAGCATCTATACATAAAATAGTCATATACGGCGCATACTCTTTCAGCAAAGGAAGCTGTTTTGCAAGGCTAGGTCCTGTTGAGACAATCACAGCAAAATCACTCTTTCGTTTTTCACGAATCGATGCTAAAGGATAACTTTGTAGCATCTGTGGTAGATGTTTCAGATGATGATCAAGCCCAATTAGAGAGTCATTTACATCGTTTCCATCTTGCGTAATTGCATGCTCAATTGCTTTTGTAAATATGCTATTGACTTCCTGAATATCTTGACTAAAAAAATCCCAATAGTACTCAGAACTTACCTCTAACCTGTATGTCTTTAAAAAAGCTTTCACATCGGGATCTCTACAAATACTTAGGGCTTTATTCTCATCAAACAACGACCTATACAAAAAGAAGAGCTTCTTCTCTTTTATTGCTTGTGAAAAATCAAAAAGATGCAATACAATATACAAAAGCTCTATCTCAGGTTCAATAACATAAAGCCTTTTTTCTAAGTTTATCAGCATTTTTAGCAAAAGTCCGTTATCGACTCCATAAAGCCACATAACAGGGTGCCGCTTGTAGCTTTCCATAATCTCTTCATAACGCTGTGTTACACCATCTATAGGTTTTTGAGGATAAAAAACATGCTCTTTTTCTCTATCATACAGATTGACATTGATAGGATCTTTTTCATCCACAAACACCTCATAGCGACTGTTTGTCTCTATACTAAAAAGATGTGCTACTAAAACAAGCTCTTCTACACTACTCAGAGCCTCAATATTTTTCTCAAATAGATCCACTATCTACTCCTTCAATAAAAAAAGGGCGATTTGACCTCCGTCAAACCACCCCTTCTTGTAAATTTTTTTACTACTTCCAGCAGAAAGCTTCGTTGTCGCGATTATTACTATTGTAGTAATCTCAATACATTTTGCTGTACAGCATTTGACTGACTCATAGCATAGCTACCAGATTGAGCTAGGATGTTGTATTTAGAGAAATTTGCTGATTCAGCTGCAAAATCAACATCTCTTATTTGCGACTCTGCCGCTTTTACATTTACCTGTGTTACAGATATGTTGTTAATCGTTGATGTAAGCTGATTTTGTACAGAACCCAAATCACTTCGAATAGAATCAAGCAGTTTTTGTGAAGACTCTGCTATGCTCATCACAGCCATAGCCCCTTTAAGTGTTGTTACACCAGCACTTTTTGCAACAGATATATTTTCAATATTGCTATTTGCATTAAAGCCCATCGCACTTGCTTGATCTGCACTAAACTCACCACGAATCGTTCTTAGATTTACTGTTGCTTCTGCAGCGTTGCTGAAACCTGCACTAATACCACCAGCTGCAGCACTTACAATAATATCTCTTGCATCCAATCGTGTTAGTGAAAGACGACCATAGTTTACATTTCCATTAGCATTTAAACCTACGGCACCTAAACCAGCACCTGAAATCTCAATACCACGACCATCTACACTTCTTAGGTTAAGATTTCCTCGACTATCAATTGAAGCCTCAACACCTGTTTGATCTTTTACAGCATTAATTGCCGCTATAAGTTTTCCATCACTATCATTAGCTTTTATATCACCAATGTTTCCAATTTTGACACCGTTAATAGTTAAACTTGTAATATCACCACCAGATACTGCTTTAGAACCTGTTGTAAGCACTTGCCAAGAGGCTTTTACTCCTGTTTTATCTGAGTTTTTATTAATAGTCTCCGCTAAAACTCCAATCCCTGTTCCTGCACTTGTAGAGATTGTTACAGACTCAAGTGTTACATCATTTCTTCCATCTGTAGAGATAAATTTAAGTGTAGTTGTACCAGCAGCAGTAATTCTTGCTCCTGTTTCAAACCTAGTATTTCCAATTTTATCTGAACTTGTCGCTCCAATACTTGCT
>JALSLU010000016.1 GCA_026988125.1 Sulfurospirillum sp. | reverse complement strand
GGCTTTAAACTTAAGTTTTATCTCTTAAGTAAAAAGTTAAATTAACTTAAATACTCCCAAATAGTTTCTAATAAAACCTCCATTTTTTACCCACTCTTCAATGCCACCTTTCAGATTTTTTGCATCTATTCCTAAGTCGTTTAATACTTTTGCGGCTAATAGACCTCTTGCTCCTTTTAGGCAGTAACAAACTACTATACTATTATCTTCTACGCTATCTATTATCTTTTGATACATAAACTCTAACTTACCTCTTGGGATAGTAAGAACTCTTTTTGCTTCAATTACTCCACTCAGTATCTCATCTGGCTCTCTAACATCTATAAATAGTGTATTTTCTAAATCTAAATCTTTAACCTCTATCTCTTGGACACTCTCTTTTGCACTCTTTAAAAGATTTTGAAAATTCTCTCTTAATAGAGCCTCGTTACATCTGCTATGAAATCTATCCATATTTTTTAAATAATCCATCTTAAAACTCCTTTTTTAAAATTATATCAAATTTAATCTACTTTTTAATTTTTTGATACAACTCATATGGAGTTAAATTAAGTTTAGGTGCTAACTCTCTTAACTTCGCACTCATATCAATATCTTTATCTTTTAAAAGTGCTTTTAGTTTTTCTAAATCAATACTATCTTTTATCTCATTTAAACTCTTTTTTCCAAGTCCCAAAGGTGTGCTTTGAAGCTCTTTGTTTTTAGGGAATAGTTTAAACAACTCTGCTGGTGTTAAGCCATTTTTATCTGCAATATCTTTAATTGTCTCACCATCTTTAAATTTGATACCTTTTGCTTTTAATGCTTTTTTTATCTCATCTACATTTAGCTGAGTCTTTTTAGCAAACTCCATTAGAGTATCTAACTCTGCATGTCCATATGGAACTTTATCTAACCTCTTCTCCCAACTTGCTTTAATACTCTCTTCCCAATCTAAAAAACCTTTAAATGGTTGAATATTTAATAGTGTTCCTCCTACAAATATAGCATTTATTGCAACTGCAACTACAAACTCTTTTTTAGTAAAACTAATCTTTTTAGAAGCATCTTTTAAATAGCTAATTAAAGGTTTCCAATTGTAATATATATGTATTGCTACAAAGATAACAAATATTACCATTGATGTAGTATGTATATTTCCATAGTCATCTTTTCCAAGCCCAAAAAGCTTCCAATCTGTCCAATAAGCTACTCTTCCATGAGGAGATAAAAAAAGCATAATACCTGTATATGTCATTACCAAAAAGGATATTGCAATTGTTAGCGATGTAATTTTTTTAAAACTCATTTTATTTTCCTTCGTTTTTATAACAATTATAACTTTATCATATAAATGTTAAAAAAATATAAAATATAGAGCCACTTGCAGATTACAAAAATCAACCCGCAATTTAAGCTAAATTAAATTTTTAAAAAGCCTTTTGTAATTCCATAAATGTTATAATTATTCATCAAAAAAACAACTATATAGAATAGAAGGGCCTATTATTCCTGAAAACAGAATTTTTTAGTTTATATCTTCTATTGTATTTTGCAAATCAGTCATAAAGTTTTCTACCTTATCTAAACTACTCTCTATTTTTTCAAAATTTTCTACTAGTATTTGGGTTTCATTAGATGACTGCTCTATCTCTTCTATCATTTCATTGCTTGAACTTTTGATTAATGAAATGATTGAAGTTATTTCATTTGTAGCTTTTTGACTTCTCTCTGCTAATTTTCTGACTTCATCGGCAACTACAGCAAAACCTCTACCTGCTTCACCTGCCCTAGCAGCCTCTATAGCAGCATTTAATGCCAACAGATTAGTCTGATCTGCTATATCTTTTATCAGTCCTACAATGTTCTCTATCTGTGATGTCAACTCTCCAAAATTTTTTGCTTTAGATGATAGCTCTTGTTGTAAAATAACAAAATTGTTGTTTATCCACTCCAATGAACTGCCAACTATCTTCGTTGTGTTTTTATACTCATTTTCGATATTTGTGCTTGATATCTTTATTTTATCTACTATATTACTAAATCTTTCTATAAGGTTATTTATAGGAGATTGTAATATGCTTAACTCATTGTTATCATCTAGTGTTATTTTTTCAAAGATATTTTGCCTGTTTAGTTTCTCAAGCTTTTCTACTATAGGAGAGGACTCCTCTTTTAAGTACTCTTTTCTATTTTGAATCTCATCTCTTCTATCTCTTAAAACTACAAAAGTTCTTATAAGATTATTGTGCTCATCAAATATAGGGATAACATATACAAATAGAGGAATATTGTCTCCATTTTTACTTATAGTTTCAGCTAAGCCATATCCTGATCTCTTCTCCTTCATATCATATTGTTTTACAAGTTTGCACACTTTGCATTCGCTAGGATTTGGTGGCCAAAGTATATTGGCAACATGTTTTACTTGGCTTAATTCTTCATATGAATAGCCAAGTAATTTCTCAAATCCTCTATTCCACTCTACAAAAGCTCTATTTGGTGTTACAGCAAATAGAGCAACAGGATAATTGTCTTTAAATTTTTCCCAAAAAAACAGCTCCCTTTTTAAGATTGAAAAGAGTATATTTATCTTTTTCTCCCCATCATTGCTGTTTAAGATATTTTTTTCATTTTCTTCTATATAGATTTTATCACCCAGATCATCTTTTATTAGTTTGTCAAGCGCCTTCTCTACCGAGTCTTTTTTATTGCTTTTTGTTTTATTAAATATCATTTTACCCCTTTTTTTGATAACAATTATAACTTTATCATATAAATGTTAAAAAAATATAAAATATAGAGTCACTTGCAGATTACAAAAATCAACCCACAATTTAAGCTAAATTAAATTTTTAAAAAGCCTTTTGTAACTCCATAAATGTTATAATTATTCATCAAAAAAACAACTTTATAGAATACAATGTTATTCTGTATAGTTGCAGTCTCTTTTTTCACTTTTTTTACAACTTTTTGAGTTGACATCAAAGGAGTAGGTATTAACTTAGGTGCAATTTGCTCTATTTTTTTCGGCTTTTTTGTAAGCTTCTCTGCTTTTTTTATTTTTTTCGGTTTCGGCTTAGGTCTAGGTTTTGGCTTTGGCTCAATTTTTGCCTTGAGTTTATCCAAAGCTTTTTCTCTTAAATGTCTATCTTTTTTTGCTCTTTTGGATGAATAGGATAGTATAAGTCTTTGAGATATATTAAGGGAGTGTGTTTGTTTATCTTTTTTGTATTTTATTGTTTTATGGATATCTATCTCATGGGTAACACTATCATCAATAAATGTAAGATTTACAATTTTTTCTTTAATATTACTTGGTAACATTTTAATTTTTGCACCAAGTATATATTTGTATCCGTTATTTTCTAAAAAAGCAATATTTGCATCATTTAGCATCCCTCTATCAGCTACTATAATAGGTTTGTTTTTGAGTTTAAATCTCTTTTGGAAGCTTAGGAGTGTTTCAAGAAGTGTGTCCCTCATATTTTTTACCATTATACACTTCATAAGAGAGTGGATAGCCTTGCAGGGTTGTAAAAAGACCTAGTTGTATTTGGGGTCGTGCAAGTTTTCCCTCTTTGGAAAAACCAATTCTTCTTAAATCATCTTCACTTTCACTTTCGAAAAACAGAGTTGTTACATCATAAAAACTAACTACTATTTTATCTCCAACTTTTGCAAGTGTGTCTTTATATACAGCCTCTTCAATTTTTTGCTTTATCTCATCTTTATAGAGAGTATCTACCAATCTATATATCGCTTCATCACTAATATCTCTTTTTTTAAAATAAAAGAGATAATCACTTAGATAGAGTTTACTTCCTGGGTAGAGTATTCTTGAGATAACAAGTGCTTTAAAGAGTTTAAGTTTATCATTTTTTTTATATACTAATTTAAAAATAGTTTTTTTACCAATAATCCTATCAAATATGGCACCAAAAAATAGTTCATCCCCTATAGGTATGAGTTGTTCATTTGATATTGGTAAAAATTTTAATCTCTGCTCCTTTTTCTCTACACTATCAAAGAGTGTAGGCTCTAACTCTTTTATTCGCTCTTTAGCTTTTTTTACAAGTCTTTCTATTTCATCCGGATCTTTTGAACAACCTATGCTCTCAATTACTTTAGATCTTCTTTTTATCTTTTTTATGATTTGGATACTAATAGAACCACTTTTATTTTTCTTTTTTCTTACATACATAAGGTATTATAAAACAATATCCCTTAAAATTAAAATTTGCGCCACCCACTTTTGAAATACAATTTCCCTATATTTGGGGTTTTATTAATGGTATTTTTTGGATTTTTTTGAATTTGTGGAATTCAGGAAATTATTACGAACAAGGATTGCTTCCTTAAAGGAGTGTGGACGGTATTTTTATATAATAAGTATAGAGATATTCAAGTTTTTAAGGTTTGTCAACAGAAGTATCAAGCTAACTCCACCTTACAAGCCCAATAATGGCTGAAAGTATATAGAAAACCTGAAGCCCCAAAAAGGTCCATCTTTTTTCTATGATGCCCCACCCGGCAAAAAGAAGTGCAGAAAG
Source organism: Sulfurospirillum sp. (assembly GCA_026988125.1). Classification (GTDB taxonomy): domain Bacteria; phylum Campylobacterota; class Campylobacteria; order Campylobacterales; family Sulfurospirillaceae; genus Sulfurospirillum_A. The sequence goes on along the minus strand of JALSLU010000016.1, from coordinate 14 downwards.
GAGCAACAATGTAA
>JALSLU010000015.1 GCA_026988125.1 Sulfurospirillum sp. | reverse complement strand
ACCTAAACGAGAGCGTAACAAGTATAGCAGAGATAATTCAGCTCATAAAAGATATAGCTGATCAGACAAATCTACTAGCACTAAATGCTGCGATTGAAGCAGCAAGGGCTGGAGAGCATGGAAGAGGTTTTGCGGTAGTTGCCGATGAAGTAAGGAAGTTGGCTGAGAGAACTCAAAAGGCTACGAATGAAGTTGAATCTAGCATAAATCTTTTAAAACAAAACAGTACTATGATGTCTGAAGGCTCTTCTAGATTAGAGGGAATCATAGAGTTTATGGAGGGCTTTATGAGCAGTTTTAAAGATGGTTTCGATAAGCTCTATGAGATAGATATTAAAACCATTGATGAGCTACATAATTTGGCAGACTCAATCTCTGCACTTCAGCAAAAGATAAATAACTTTTTATATAAGATAAAGGGCTATGAAGAGAAGATTGTAGGAGATAGCCATAGATTTAGTGAATCAAAAGAGAGTAGCTTCAAGGAGTGGTTTGATAACTCTGGTAAAAAAGCATTTGAGGGCACAAAGGCTTACAAAGAGATAAGCTCTTCGCAAGAGAGATTTAAAGAGGGTATGAATGACGCTATGGATGCCTCTATGGATGCCTCTTTAAAGGACTTTAGAGAGTTGGAAAAAGAGAGTGAAGTTATGTATGGCTTGCTAGATAGCATGAAAGAAGAGACAAAGATAGATATAAAGTGATGTAATGGACATAAAGAAGCAGATCGTGGAACACTTAGTAGAAGTTTTAGATGGACTTAAGGGTACTTTGGAAAAGGATGAAATTATCTTAGAGTATTGCAAGGAAGAGTTTAAGTTTGAAGAGCTTTTTGAAGCGCAAAGAAGACTTTTGATAGCTTATGTGGAGGCAAAAGATAAAGAAAATTTTAGTGATGTAGAGTGTTTGAAATTTTACAAAGAGTATAGAATTCCATATGTTGTTATAGTTAGAACTCTAAAGCTTATGAAGCAAGAGATAGTTTCGCTAATGGAAGGAGATGCACTTGCGGAGATAGTTGTTCAAACGCATAGTTTTATAAACAAGATTATAGATAGCATATCTAAAATTTATATCAAAAAAGATATAGCTTCCTTAAACCAAATGAGAAAGGATAAGTTTAGAAACTATATGCTATTTAAACCACATGTTGCATGGATAGATAAAATTGTTGAATCGATAAGTAGTGATGATTTAGATAAATTTCCAATTGTTACGCATTCAAACTGTGAGTTTAGTAGGTTGCTAAACTATCCTGAAGCTCTTTTGGTTTGTATGGATGTAAATCTTTGTACCTATCTACACACAATTCACAAACTACTACATGACTGTTCAAATACATTTTTCAGATTTTATCATAAAGGGGAGTATGCCCAAGCTTATCTAATGTTTAAAGATTTACAAGAGCATGCACAAAAGTTTTTTTCAATTTTAAAGGATTTGTACTATATGACTCACTCGGACTTAGAGGGAAGCTTTTTTAAGCTTGTAGAGATGTTGTGTAGTACAAGCCAAACTCAAATAGTTACACTGTTTGATGTAGAGGGGTTAAAGAAGCTAAACTCTTTACATGGTGAAAAAAGGCTAAATTCTCTTTTGGCTTTAGTTCATAAAACTCTAGAAGAGCAAGTAGATAAACATAATGATAACTCTTTGGTCATAAGAGGAATCTCCGCGAACTTCTATATGCTAAACTTGAACTGGGATCCAAAAGACTTGAGAGTCTTTTTAGATAAAGTAAGAGGAAAGATCAAGGAAGAGTTGAGAACAAATTTTGAGGATATAGACATAAATTGCATAAGTGCTTCTTTAGAGGTAAATTCTTTGCACTGTTATCAAAGAGATGAGCTTATTAGGGTTTTATTGCACTTAAAAGAGATTGCTAGAGATATTGAGACTAAAGAGTATATGGCATTTGGAAAAGAGCAGAGAGATAAGATTAGGCAGTGGCAAAAGGATAAGCTTTACAATGTCTCTTTCATAACTCAAAAGCTTAAATATAAAGAGATTGATGTTGTTTTTCAGCCTATAATTTCAAATAGCGATGGAGAGATAGTAGCTGTTGAAGCTTTAGCAAGGATAGTAGATGCACAAAAATTGATTCCTGCAGGAATCTTTATAGATACAATCATAGACATAGGAAAAGTTGTAACTTTGGACTCAATAGTTTTAGATAGAGTGCTAGAAAAAAAGGATAGAATTTTAAATATTTGTGATAAAGTCTATATAAATACTGCTGCTCAGAGTCTTATGGATGTCCATTTCAGACAGAAACTCCATGCTTTTGTAGAGTCTTTTGGAGTTGAAAATATTGTAATAGAGATAACAGAGCAACAAGCCATAGGCAATATTGACATAGTAAGAAAACTTCACAAAGAAACTGGAGCTAGATTTGCTATAGATGATTTTGGAAGTGGCTATACTGCTTTGAAAACTGTTGCAGACTTAGTTTATGAGGGAACAATAGACATACTTAAGGTTGATGGGGAGCTAATAAGAAATTTAGATTCACAAAAACAGATGCAAAACATAGTAGAAGTCATAGTTCAAATGTGCCAAACTATGAACATTGTATGTCTAGCAGAGTTTGTTGAAAGTAAAGAGAGCCTAAGGATATTGAAAAATTTTGGCGCTCACTTCTCTCAGGGTTATCTCTTTAGTACTCCTAGAAGAGTTGAGGAGTTACTAACTATAGATATGAAGGATAGATTTTTAGAGCTGTTACTCTAGCAATTTTTTGTATCCACTGCCACATCTAGCTATATTGTTTAGGCTGATGTGGTAGTTTTTACTAATTGACTCGTCTAGCACAAACTGTTTTTTTATTTCTAAGATTATAGGAGTTGTTTTACCATTTAACTCTATTTTTGAATGAAAATCGCAAAATAGAGCAGATTCGCTAGAGGATATCATGGGAGGATACTCCTCAATAATTTTTCTTGTTTTTATATTGTATGTGCTTATCTCACTCCTGTCTTTATCAAGGGGGTTTGCAGTGAGTTTCATATCTTCAAGATTATCAGAATTTACAAAACAGATTGTTGCTTTTTTATTCTTTAGTATATTTGCTAGTGTATCTTTTGGTGTTTTATCATCTTTTTTCCCAATAGATACAACAACAACTGCCGGATTGCTAGATAGTGGAGCAAAGTAAGAAAATGGTGCAGCATTTAGTATGCCATTATCTTCAGTAACTATCCAAGCTATTGGTCTTGGAATGATTGTGTTTGACATTACTTTGTATCTTGTCGAATCATCTAAGTTTTTAAAATCTAATAGCATGTTATATCTCCTTTTTAGATATAATTATACTATGAAGTATAATCAATTGGAAGAGATAGTTAAATATTTGAAGAAATTTAAAATCATAAGTTCTATAAAAAGGGTGGATGATACCATTTTAAAAATAGAGTTCGATAGAAAAGAGACACTCTTTTTTGATATGAAAAAGGGGGATTCATACATCTTCAAAAGAGATAATTTTAAAAGAGCGAAGCTCTATAATGCTCCTTTTGATGTGGTTTTGTACAAAAGATTTGCAAGAGGAAAGATAGATAATATTGAGCTTTTAAAGAACAATAGAGTCATAAAGTTACACATAAACTCCAATTCAAGCTATAAGTCACAAAAGAGTATACTTCAGCTTGAATTTACAGGCAGAAACACCAATGCAATCATTTTGGATGAGGGTGAGACTATATTGGAGGCTTTAAGGCATATAGACTCTAGAGTCTCTTATAGAAGTATAAAAGTTGGATGTAAGCTTGAGCCATTGCCCCCATATGAGCTAAAAAGTTCTAGTTGTGAAAAGATTTTAGATATTGAAAAGTTTTTAAAAAACGAGTATGAAAGAAGAGCAAAAGCTAGGTTAAGTCAAATAAAAAATCAAAAGCTAATCTTTTTAGAAAAAAAGATAAAAAAACTCCAAAGTATTTTAAATAGGCTTGATAGTGAGGAAGAACTTCTACAAAGAAGTGAAGAGAGTAGTCTTTGGGGAAGTTTGATTTTAAGTAATCTTCATCTTATTAAGAACTATGAAAAGGAGGTAGTTTTAAAAGATTGGGACAATAAAGAGGTAAAAATTACTCTACCAAAAGAAGCAAACTCTCCTAGCGAAGCTGCAAATAGGTTATTTGAAAGTGCTAAAAAACTTAAGAAAAAAGCAAAATCTATATATATAGAGAGAGAAAATCTTCAACAAAAGATAAACTTTTTAAAAAATATGCAAAAAGTTATAGAAAAATCAAATGATGAAAATGAGATCAATATCCTTCTACCAAAGCAAAAGCATTCTAAAAAGAGCAAAAAAGAGCCAAATAATTATGAGATATTTTATCTTGAGGGTTTTAAAGTAATGCTTGGAAAAAATGAAAAGGGAAACATAGAGTTATTAAAAGTGGCAAAAAAGAGTGATATCTGGATGCATATCAAGGGGATTCCTTCTTGTCATGTTATAATAAGAACCAATAAGCAAAATGTTCCACAAAGTGTACTAGACTTTGCAGGTAAAATTTGTGTAGAATTTAGCGTAACTAAAAAAGGAACCTATCTAGTCGATTATACAAAAAGACACAATGTAAAAGTACTAGAAGGAGCAAATGTAATCTATGTTGATTATAAAACTATGCACTTTGAGGAGTAATTTCTCGCCAAAGGCGAAGCTTTAGTGCAAGGAATTTTCAAAGAATTTACTTCTTTGAAAAGGAAACAGTAAGATAGGAGTAATCCATGCCAGTAGGTCCACTAGGAAGTGTTATACATACCAATCAAAACATGACAGCAGTTTCTCATAAGCAGACTAGTTTACAAAATAGAATAGATATGCAAAATGTAATCTCAAGTACGATTGCCAACGAAAAAAACAAAGAGGTAACAGAGATTAGACCTGCTGAAGAGACCTATAAAATAGATCCCGAAAATGAGCATGAAAAACAAAAGAGCGAAGAAGAGAGTGGAGCCAAAGAGGAGGAGACTTCTAAAGATACAAAAAATAAGCATACAAAGGAGAACGAAAACTCACCTAAAAGAAGACTTGATATAGTAGTGTAAGCAATAATTTGTTAAAATGCTCTCAAGTAAAAGGGTATATATGAATATAATTGAAGTTTGCAATTCTAACAAAAAGAGGATATTAACTGGACTAGCACTTATTTTAGTCGCAGGAATTACTGCTTTTTTAGACTCTTTTTTTGTTACTTGGGCAATTTTGGGTGTGGCTTATATGGTTGGATTTTATGAGGCTATGAAACTCTTTAAACAAAAAGATGACAAGCTGTATGTTTATGCAGTAGCAGTCTGGTTGAGTGCCTTTTTTTATCCTCATCCTACTGATCTGATTTTTATAGTTTTGATTGTAGCAGTTGCGATGATGGCACATAAAAAAGAGGTAAATTTTAAAAAATTAGCACCATTTTTTTATCCATCCATTTCGATGCTATTTTTACTAACGCTCTATGAAAGTTTTGGTATGAGTGTGCTTGTATGGCTCGTTGTCATAGTTGCGTTAACAGATACTGCGGCTTACTTTGTAGGCAAGAGCATGGGAAAAACTAAATTTTCACCAACGAGTCCAAATAAAACTTGGGAGGGTGTTATTGGTGGTGTGATTATTGCATCAATTGTTGGTGGTTTTGTTGGATCGTTTTACTATCCATTTTGGTTTGCTCTAGTTACATCCTTTTTTGTCTCAGCATCTTCTATATGGGGTGATCTATTTGAGAGCTACTTAAAAAGAGAGGCTGGGGTAAAGGATAGTGGGGGAGTTTTTCCAGGTCATGGAGGTTTGCTAGATAGACTCGATGGCTACTTATTTGGTGTTGTGGTTATGGTGGTTATTTTAAGAGGGTTCCATTGATACTCTTAGGAAGTACAGGCTCAATCGGCATAAATACTCTAAAAATAGCAAAAGAATTTGGTCTTCAAGTTGAAACCTTGGTAGCAGGTAGTAATGTTAAACTTTTAAACGAACAGATAAGAGAGTTCAATCCTGATTATGTTTGTGTAGGCTCAAAAGAGCTGGCTTTACATGTAAAGCATAAAAGTGTTGCATATGGTCAAGAGGGCATCTTAGAAGTTATAGAAAAATCAAAATCCAATCTAGTGGTAAATGCTCTGGTTGGTTTTTTGGGACTAAAGCCTACTATAAAAACTCTAGAGCTAGGCAAAAAGCTTGCTCTAGCAAACAAAGAATCACTAGTTGTTGCAGGACATCTTTTGGATTGCAAAAAAATAGCACCTATAGATAGTGAGCATTTTGGACTTTGGTATTTGCTAAATAATCGAGATATTTCAAAAATGACTATTATGGCAAGTGGTGGGGCTTTTAGAGATACTCCTTTGAGTGAGCTAAAAAACAAAACTCCAAAAGAGGCACTAAAGCATCCAAATTGGTCTATGGGTAGAAAAATTACCATAGATAGTGCTACTATGACAAACAAACTTTTTGAGCTTTTAGAGGCAAAGTGGCTATTTAACCCTAAAAAGCTAGATGCCATAATTGAAACAAAATCCATAATCCACGCCATGATTGATTTCAAAGATGGAAGCAGTACTGCACACTTGGCAAATGCTGACATGAGACTACCCATAGCCTATGCAATTTTAGGAAGTGTTGAAAAAGAGATAGTACCTCATGTTGATTTGTGCTCAATTGGCTCTTTAGAATTTAGAAAGATAGATGAGTCTCACTACCCAATTTGGGAGATAAAAGATGAACTTTTAACAAATCCTCAAAGAGGGGTTGTGGTAAACAGAGCAAATGAGATAGCAATAGATAGGTTTTTTAAAGGTGAGCTAAACATACTGCAAATTGCTGAGTTTACCAAGGATATTTTTAAAAAGTTTGAGGATGTAAATCCCAAAAGTCTTGAAGAGATTTTTGAAATTGACAAAGAGATAAAACACTACACAAAGGAGAATTCGTGAGTAACACAGAGTATAAGTTTCAACTAAAAGATAGTATAGTTGGACTTCAGTTTTTATTTGTTGCATTTGGAGCGTTGGTTCTTGTGCCAATCTTAACAGGTCTTGATCCAAATGTTGCACTTTTTACAGCAGGCATAGGAACTCTCATCTTTCAATTAGTTACAAAAGACTCAATCCCCCCTATCTTTTTGGCCTCTAGTTTTGCCTTTATAGCACCAATTATCTATGGAGTTCAAACATGGGGAGTAGCAGGAACTATGAGCGGACTCTTTGCGGCAGGGCTTTTTTATGTGGTGCTGAGTCTTTTGATTCGCATAAAGGGTACAAAACTTCTACATAAAATTTTGCCACCAGTTGTAGTTGGTCCTGTTATTATGACTATAGGCCTAATCCTCTCTCCGGTTGCAGTAAATATGGCAATGGGTAAAACTGGAGATGGAGCAGCAGTCTTGGTTGAGTTTCCAACAGCCATAACAATTTCTTTAATAACTCTTGTAGTTGTTATGCTAACTACACTTTTAGGAAAAGGAATTTTTAGGCTTCTGCCCATACTTTGTGGAATAATTGTCGGATATATAGTCTCTATCCTTTTTGGTATAGTTGATTTTAGTGCAGTTAGTAAAGCTTCTTGGTTTAGCATGCCAAACTTTGTAGCTCCAGAGTTTAACCTTGAGGCTATTATCTACATACTCCCCATTGCAATAGCTCCAGCAGTTGAGCACATAGGAGATATGCTAGCTATTTCAAATGTTACAAAAAAAGACTACCTAAAAAAACCGGGTCTGCAAAATACACTCTTAGGAGATGGTTTAGCTACAAGTGCTGCAGCCCTATTTGGAGGACCACCAAATACTACATACTCTGAGGTAACCGGGGCTGTAACAGTAACAAAAGCCTTTAATCCAGCCATAATGACTTGGGCAGCCATATTTGCCATCTTACTTGCTTTTGTTGGTAAACTGGGTGCTTTATTGTCAACCATACCAGTTCCCGTTATGGGAGGAATTTTGCTACTTCTTTTTGGAATTATAGCTTCAATTGGTATGGGAACGCTCATAAAAGAGAGAGTAGATTTAGCAGATCCAAGAAATATGATCATAGTCTCCATAATTCTTGTCTTTGCCATTGGTGGTATGACTTTTGATTTTGGAGGAGTCGCTTTTAGTGGAATTGGTCTAGGGGCTATTGTAGGTATAGTTCTAAACTTGGTTCTGCCTAAAACTAGACATTTTGATGGGTACTAAATAAAAAAGAGTTAAGTTTTTCATTAAAGGCTATTAGAAAGGAAGTTTTTGTACAATGGCGACTAAAAATTTAGGATGAAATTTGCAAGAAAATAGAAACATCACTAGATGGATAGTCGCTCTACCTATAATTGGTATATTTTTAACTGCTATCTTACTTATTACTATTGGAACTAAACTGATCTACAATGTTTATGATGAAGAGTTAAATACATTAAAAATTCAATCTTTAAAGAATTCTAAAAAAGAGGCTATTCAAAGGGTAGAGAGGTTAGAGAATGACTTTTTGATGATGAAAAGCTCTTTTACTATGTTTGAGAAAAAAAAGATAGAGGAGTTTACCCTTTTAGCAGTTTCAATTTTAGATGGCTTTTTTAGAGTAAAAGAGAGAGAATTAACTAAAAAACAGCTTATTAGAAAAGCGACTTATGCTTTGAGAGATGTAAAGTTTTATGATAACAAAAGTGGGTATTTTTTTGTTTATGATAAAAACTTAAACTGTTTATTGCTTCCTCCAGCTCCCTATTTAGAAGGGAAGAGTCTTTTAAAAGTTTCTGGTGAAAATGTTTTTAGAAGAACAAAAGAGTTTTTGAAAACTAATAAAAAGGGCTTTTTTGAGTGGAAGTGGTTTAAGCCAAATGATTTTAAAGCAAAGAAAAAGAAGATAGGTTATCTCTATACATATGAGCCATTGGGCATCTACTTGGGTACAGCTAGATATGAAGAAGATATAGACAAAGAGGTAAAAAAAGAGATATTAAGAAGATTTATAAAAAATTTTAAAGATACACAAGATAGATACTTTATATATAGCGGGGATGGTAAAGAGTTATTTAATACTATGTCAAATTTTGTATTGAGTAAAGATGAGATAAACCATATAAAAGGTGTTTATAAATTAAACAGTGATGGATTTTTTGTATCTAAAAGTTTAAATGTTGAGTTTAAAATTGATGATGCTTTTAAGATGAACTCTTTTTATGTAAAATTCATACCATCTCTAAACTGGATCATAGGAACAAATACATATGACTATGACACCATAAAAAATATAGAGGCTAAAAAAAGTGAGGTGCTTTTAAAAACTTCTAATATTATGCTAGATATGTCTTATGTGGTAGTGTTTTCTCTGCTTATTATTTCAGCTTTGATGTATTTGCTTTCAAAAAAGTTGAAAATGGTGTTAAAAAGTTATCAAAAGAGTATTTTGAAAAAAAATCAGATTATGAAAAAACAGCAAGAGAAGTTAACTTATCAGGTTGATCATGATATGTTAACATCACTACCAAATAGATTTTTATTAAGTAAAAGATTAGAACTTGCTATAAAGCAATCAAGAAGAGATGATAAAAAGTTAGCCTTAATCTTTATAGATATAGATAAATTTAAAAGTATAAATGACTCACTAGGGCATGAGGTTGGAGATGAACTTATAAAAAAAGTTGCAAAACGATTGAAAGAGTCCATACGAAAACAGGATTTAGTAGCTAGATTTGGAGGAGACGAGTTTGTTGTATTGATTGAAAATTTTTATTCACTTCATGATATAGTAACGATCATTGAAAAGATACAGCAATCTTTAAAAAGTTCAATTGAGATTTTTGGAGTTGAACATAGGGTGACTTTGAGTATGGGGGTTAGTCTCTATCCAAGTGATGCAAAAAGTGCAAAAGAGATGTTTAAAAATGCAGATATAGCGATGTATAGTGCAAAAGAGTCTGGTAGAAATGGCTTTAAATTTTTTACTGATGAGATGAATTTAAAAATTCAAAATCAAATTAGTACAGAAAAAGCACTCTTTAATGCACTGCAAAATGATGAGTTTGAGCTTTATTATCAACCACTTTATGATACAAATAGGGATAAGATATATGGTTTTGAGGCACTTTTGAGATGGAATTCTCCACAAAAAGGCTTAGTTGGTCCAAATGAGTTTATAGAGATAGCTGAAGAGAGTGGTTTGATTGTGCAAATTGGAGAGTGGGTGATAAAAGAGGCTATCTCTCAAATTTATAAATGGAATGAAAAAGGGATTAAAGTTGAAAAAGTATCTATAAATCTAGCAATTGAGCAGCTTGAGTCTAAGAAAGTAGATATAGTTAAAGTTTTAAAGAAGTATTTGAAACAGTATGGTGTTAGTTGTACCCAAATAGAGATTGAAGTTATAGAGAGAGCTTTGATGAATGATTTTTGTGAGTCTATAAAAAAACTAAGAGAGATAAGAGATATGGGGATTGATATAGCAGTTGATGATTTTGGTACGGGCTATTCATCGTTAGTTTATCTAAAAAATCTTCCAATTACAAAACTAAAAATAGATAGGGAGTTTATAAAAAATATAGTTTGCTCCAAAGAAGATAAAGCTATAGTAAAATCCATAATATCTCTTTCAAAAGGATTGCAAATTAAAATTTTAGCTGAAGGGGTTGAGAGTGATGATCAAAAGAGAGCTTTAATGCTAGAAGGGTGTAGTAAAATGCAAGGATTCTACTTTGGTAAGCCAATGTGTGCAAAAGAGGCTGAAAAAATTTTGCTATAATGGAACATAAAATTTTTGGAGAGAGATAGTGCAAAGGCGTACATTTTTAGGTATGTTGTTGGTTTCGCCAGCTTTAATTAAGGCTGATAGTAAAGTTTTCCACTCTAATGTATATCTTAGAGAAGATCAAAGAAAGTCTTTTTACAGTGTTCAAAAAAAATTAGAGCTTGTTAAAAAATATATAGGTTTTGGTAATTTTAACATTATTTCATTTGATGATATTTTGAAGATTTCGGCAAGAGTTTCAAAGATTGGAAAGTTTTCTAAAGAGGAGTTAGATTTCATAGAAGAGATTTTTTATGAAGATCCTAGTAGGTATGGTTTTTATGGTAGTAGAACCATGCCCTCACTAACCTCAAAGATAGATAAAAGTGAAGTCATAAAGATACCAAGAACAGGACACTACTTATTTAAAGGGGATCCTTTAGATTCTTATACTAAGGCAAAAAGAGATGTTGGAAGCTCTTTAATTTTAACCTCGGGCGTAAGAGGCATACCAAAACAGATGAATCTTTTTTTCAATAAGCTAAAATCAACAAAAGAGAACTTAACTTTAGCAGCACACTCTTTGGCTCCACCTGCTTACTCATACCACTCGCTTGGTGATTTTGATGTAGGTAAAAAGGGGTGGGGTTATAAGAACTTTACAGTTTCCTTTGTAAGAACTAAGGAGTTTTGGAGATTGAGGCGATTGCCATATATTTCTATGAGATATACTATAAACAATAAAGATGGAGTAAGATTTGAGCCGTGGCATGTTAAGATTATTTAGTATTATTATTTTTTTAAAAGCTTTTGTATTTGCTGATGGATTTGAATTTACTCTTATAAAAAAGGGCTCAAGCGATGATAACAATACACTTTTAGTGGTTGGAGGCATACAAGGAGATGAACCAGGAGGCTTTATGGCTGCTTCTTTGCTCTCTACTCACTACAAGATAAAAAAGGGCTCAGTTTGGATTGTTCCAAATTTTAATTTTTACTCCATAATAAAAAGTAAAAGGGCACCATTTGGCGATATGAATAGAAAATTTGCAAACTTATCCCCAAATGATCCAGACTTTCACTCTATAGATAGGATGAAAAGAATTATCAAAGAACCAAATGTAAAGATGGTTATAAATCTACATGATGGTAGTGGATTTTATAGAAAAAGATACATAGACAAGTGGCACAATCCTAGAAGATGGGGACAAGCAACTATAATTGATCAAGCTGTAATGGAGGGGATAGAGTATGGAAATCTTGAAGAAATTGCCAATAAAGTGGATAGCCACATCAACAAATACCTTATAAAAAAAGAGCATAAATTTCATACTAAAAATACAAAAACACATTTAAGGAAAACTTTTGAAGAAAAGGAGATGAGCAAAACTCTTACATATTATGCCATAGGACAAAAAAAAGCTGCTTTTGGAAATGAATCGAGCAAATCTTTGCCCGTTCACCAAAGGGTTTATTATAAACTCTTAGCTTTGGAAAAATTTATGGATATAATGGGGATTGAGTTTGAAAGAAGATTTGACTTGACACCAAAAGATCTTAAGAATGTTATAGACAATGACATATACATTTCGTTCAATGATAAAAAAATCTTTATTCCACTCTCAAGAATCAGACCTAAGATTTCCTATTTTCCTGTTCCAAAGGGCGCTAAAATCTCCTTTAAGCCAAGTAGTCCAGTTATGACAGTTTTGAAACAAAATGGCAAATATGTAGTATATTATGGAAATAGAAGATTAACTACTCTTGTGCCAGAGTATTTGGAGTATGATAAATTTGTTGAAGGCGTAAAGATAGAGGCAGATAAAGAGCTTAAAAATGTAAAATTTGGAAGTATAGTTGAGGTTAAAGACTACTTCAATGTAAAACCAGACAAGAAGATTAGGGTAAATGTAATTGGCTATGTAAATAAAAAGCATAAGAATGAGTCAGGTTTAGATATTGGAAAAAAAGATTTTTTAAAGAGATTTTCAATCGATAAAGATGCTAGGAGGTACAGAGTAGAAGTCTATGATGCAAAACAAAGGGATAAATTTTTGGGAATGATTTTAGTCGAGTTTGTTAAATGATATTGAGCATTGAGAGTAGCTGTGATGATAGTTCCATAGCAATAACTAGTATAAATGATGCAAAGCTTTTGTATCACAAAAAAATATCTCAAGAGATTGAGCATAGTAACTATGGTGGTGTAGTTCCAGAGTTGGCAGCAAGACTACATGCATTGGCTTTGCCAAAAATTTTAGAAGAGACTAAAAAATTTTTTAATGACTTGAAGGCTGTAGCTGTAACAAATGAACCAGGACTTAGTGTGGCATTGGTTGAGGGTGTGGTGATGGCAAAAGCTTTGGCTATAGCTTTAAATTTACCAATTATCCCTATAAATCATTTAAAAGGTCATATATACTCTTTATTTATAGAGCAAATTGAAGAAAAATTTCCAATTTTGACTCTTTTGGTATCGGGCGGACATACACAACTTTTGTATGTTAAAAGCTATGATGAGGTTGAAGTTTTAGCAACAACACTCGATGATAGTTTTGGTGAAAGCTTTGATAAATTGGCAAAAATGTTAAACTTGGGTTATCCAGGTGGTCCTATAGTGGAAGAGTTTGCTAGAAGTGGAGATGAGTATGCGTACAACTTTACAGTTCCTCTTGCTAATTCACCTGTGAGTGCATTTAGCTACTCCGGACTTAAAAATCAAGTTAGACTTGCTGTAGAAAAAAGTAGTGTAAAAAAAGAGGATGTCTGTGCTTCATTTCAAAGAGTTGCAGTTGAGCATCTATTGCAAAAAATCAAAAAAATTTTAAAGAAGTCAAATAGCTTTGAGAGATTTGCAATAGTTGGTGGAGCAAGTGCAAATTTGTACTTAAGAAAAAAGATAGATGAACTTTGTTCAGAGTTTAATTTAACTCTACATGTAGCACCTCTGGAGTTTTGCTCAGACAACGCAGCTATGATAGGAAGATGTGCTTTGAGGGCTTATGAACTTAAAAGATTTACAGAGTTAGATAAAATAAAAATTAATCCTAAAATTAACTTCTAGTACTCAATACATTTTTATTTAGTATGAATTATAATTATCGGGCTAAACGCTATATAAGGGGATGGATTTTAGACTAGTATTATCTCTTTTTCTAGTCTAATTCCGCTATTTTCATAAACTCTTGATTGAGCTAACTCTATGAGCTTTAGTGCATCATCAAAAGTTCCTCCTCCCAAATTAATTAAAAAGTTTGCGTGTATCTTACTAAAAGCCATATTGCCAACTTTGTATCCTTTTAGTTTTGCATCTTCAAGTAGTTTTCCTGCAAAATTGCCTTTTGGGTTTTTAAAGCAACTACCGGCACTTGGATGTTTTGGTTGGTTGTCTCTTAGTTTTTTAAACATCTCTAAAAGAGTCTTATTGAAACCAGTTTTGAGTGTAAAAGTTGCTTCAAAGATTGTCTTTTTTATGCTGGTTTTTCTATAACCATACTCAATATCCTCTTTTTTAATCCACCCATCCTCTGTTTTTATTGCAATTAGGTGGTTAAAAATTTCCCACTCCTTTAAACCAGCATTCATTTTAACCATTCCACCAAGGGTACCAGGAAGTTTTTGCATAAGTTCAAAATTTGCCAAATTGTGTCTTTTTGCATATGATAAAATCTTTCCACTAGGGGTGGCTCCACCAACATGCAGATTTGAATTTTTTACATAGACAAAATCAAAATTTTTGCCAAGTATTGCTATTTTTGGTGGTTTAGGAGAGATAAGAAGGTTGTTGCCTCCTCCAAGCAAAAAGGCATCTACTCTTTTTATATCATTTATAATCTCTACATCAACAATAGGTCCTATTTTAATGCTTGTGTATGAGCTTAAATCTATAGTTTTCAAAATATAAAAGTTGGTATCATTGTGATTATTCTATGGGTAAACTCTATCATCATATTCATCATCCAAGGCATCGTAAAGATTGCAACCACAATTACAAGTATGATTTTTGGAACAAAGCTTAGTGTCATCTCATTTATCTGTGTTGTTGCTTGAAATATACTTATAGCAAGTCCAGCTATTAGTCCAGCTAAGAGCATAGGAAGTGACATTAAAAGAGCCAATTTAAAAGTTTCAACACCCAATCCAATCAGTTTAGCTTCCATATTTTGCCCCTATAAACTTAACTTTTTCTTAATGCTTCATACTCTTTTGGTACTAAAAAATCGTTTATATCTATAATTTTATCATAAAAATTGTTTTTATAGCCTATTTTGAATAACTCATTGATTGCTTTTAATTGTTTGGAGTTAAGCTCAACTGAATTCTCATTGGCATATAGTTCAAGATACTTTTGAAGAGTTTTTTCATCCACTCTTATGAGATCTCTCTCTAAAAGCATATCTGAGAGTAGTTTTGAGTGAGTTGTTGCGATCTTTACAGCCTTTATGAGTGCTTTTTCACACTCTATTGCTTTTGTTATTGGGATTGAGCGTCTTATAGCCATACCTCCCAACGGAAGAGGAAGTTCATCCTTTGTATATTCGCACCATATATCCCATAGCTCTCTTTCAACTTCCAATTTCTCGTTGAAAGTTAAAATACTCTCATGAATCAGCACTCCTGCATCTACCTCTTTGTTTAAAACAGCCTCTTCTATCTCTAAAAAATTTTTATACACTATTCTTGCTTCAGGGTAAGCTACT
This sequence comes from Sulfurospirillum sp., assembly GCA_026988125.1. Taxonomy (GTDB): domain Bacteria; phylum Campylobacterota; class Campylobacteria; order Campylobacterales; family Sulfurospirillaceae; genus Sulfurospirillum_A. Next base: position 9,608 of record JALSLU010000015.1, on the reverse strand, counting down.
TTAAAAAGAAGAGCGTTAGTTGTATGCTCTCCACTAAGAGCTACTTTGAAGTTTTTTCTTAATTTTTTATTTTTTAATTTTATAATTTTTGGACCATATCCTTCTCCAAAACTAACTGCAGTTCTTAAAAGCGCATACTCGTCTCTTATTTTAGGATATAGCGCAAAGCTTATTGCCGTTATATCGAATGAATTTTTTAGTGCCTCTTTATTGAGTGTTTCAATATCTAGCGCAATATTTTCAAACTTTATTTTTTTTAAATCTACCCATCCAAATTTTATAGCATAATACATAAATATATCATCAGCATCAGGAGAATGAGCAACTGTAATTTTTGACATGATCAACCTTTCGAGCTAAAATTATGACACAACTTTTCTTAAGGAAACTACTAGTACCCCCGCAGAGACTCAACTTTAAAGAACTTTTTCAACCATAAAATGTTAAAATCCAACAATAAGGTGTGAAATTAACTCAAGGAAATTAGATGGCGATAGATGAAAACAAAAAAAAGGCACTAGATTTAGCGATTAAGCAGATAGATAAAGCTTTTGGAAAGGGCACGCTTGTAAGATTGGGAGATAGGGCTATAGAGCCCATTGATTCTATTAGTACAGGCTCTTTAGGGTTAGACATTGCACTAGGTATAGATGGGGTTCCAAAGGGGAGGATTATTGAAATTTTTGGACCTGAGAGTTCGGGTAAAACCACACTAGCATTGCAGATAACTGCAGAAGCTCAAAGGCAGGGAAGTATTTGTGCATTTGTTGATGCTGAACATGCTTTGGATGTTAAATATGCTAGTAATTTAGGAGTCGATGTAGATAATCTTTTAGTATCTCAACCAGATTTTGGAGAACAGGCTTTGGATGTTGTTGAGACCCTTACTAGGAGTGGTGCAGTTGATCTTATAGTTGTGGACTCTGTTGCAGCACTAACACCAAAAACAGAGATAGAAGGAGATATGGGAGATACCCATGTGGGACTTCAAGCAAGACTTATGTCTCAAGCACTAAGAAAGCTTACAGGAGTTGTACACAAAATGAATACAACGATTATCTTTATAAATCAGATTCGTATGAAGATAGGCACTATGGGGTATGGCTCTCCTGAGACAACAACAGGGGGAAATGCTCTAAAGTTTTATGCTTCAGTTAGAATCGATGTTAGAAAGATAGCAACACTAAAGCAGAGCGATGAACAGATAGGAAATAGAGTTCGAGCAAAAGTTATAAAAAATAAAGTGGCTCCTCCGTTTAGACAAGCTGAGTTTGATATAATGTTTGGTGAGGGTATCAGTAAAGAGGGTGAGCTTGTTGATTATGGTGTTAAGCTTGATATCATAGATAAGAGTGGCGCTTGGTTTAGCTATGGCGAGAAGCGACTTGGTCAAGGAAGAGAGAATGTAAAAGCATTTTTGAAAGAAAATCCTGATGTAGCACAAGAGATTGAGAAAAAAATTAAAGATGCTATGGGAATAGCTGGTGATATAGATTTTGATGAAAACGAGGAGAATTAAAGTGGTATATATTGACGATATTTTTGCAGATGAGGTTTTAGATAGTAGAGGAAATCCAACAGTAAGAGCAACAGTGAAGCTAAGCGATGGCACAGTTAGCTCTGCCATAGTTCCAAGTGGAGCTAGTACAGGTAAAAAAGAGGCTCTTGAGTTAAGAGATAGTGATGAGAGATATATGGGTAAAGGGGTTCTAAAGGCTTGTGAAAATGTAAACACCACAATAGCCGATGCCCTTATAGGATTAAATCCATACGATCAAGCTATGGTTGATGGCATAATGAAGGAGTGTGATGGAACACATAACTATGCTAACTTGGGTGCCAATGCAGTTTTGGGAGTCTCAATGGCAATAGCTAGAGCGAGTGCAATTAGCTTAGGATTGCCACTTTATAGGTACCTAGGAGGCTCAAACGCTTTAGTGCTTCCAACTCCTATGTTCAACATAATCAATGGCGGTAGCCATGCAAATAACAGCGTAGATTTTCAAGAGTATATGATAATGCCACTAAATTTTAATACATTTAGTGATGCTCTTAGGGCTGCTGTTGAGGTTTACCACAATCTTAAAAAAATCATTTCAGATATTAAAGAGAGCACAGCACTAGGAGATGAGGGAGGTTTTGCTCCAAACCTAAAAGATAATGAAGAGCCAATAAAGGTAATTTTACAAGCTATTGAAAATGCAGGATATGAAGCAGGAGAGGATATAGCAATAGCTTTAGATGTGGCTGCTAGTGAGTTGGTAGTAGATGGTGGATATAGGCTAGAGAGTGAAAATAGAACATTAAGTTCACTTGAGTTAGCACAGTACTATGTAGATCTTTGTGACAAATACCCAATAGTATCTATAGAGGATGGATTAAGTGAGGATGATTGGGATGGTTGGAAAGTACTAACTCAAAAGCTAGGTGATAGAGTTCAGTTAGTTGGCGATGATATATTTGTAACAAATGAGAAAATTTTAAAAGATGGTATAGAAAAGGGTGTTGCTAATTCTATCTTAATAAAACCAAATCAGATTGGCAGTGTAACAGAGACTATGAGAACGGTTAGACTCGCTCAAAGAAACAATTATAAATGCGTAATGAGCCACAGAAGTGGAGAGAGCGAGGATAGTTTCATAGCTGATTTGGCTGTAGCTTTAAATTGTGGAGAGATTAAAACAGGTGCTACTGCAAGAGGTGAGAGAAATGCAAAGTATAATCGCCTATTGGAGATTGAAAGAGAGTTAAGTGGAAGCGAGTACTTAGGGAGAGAGCTATTTAGATAATGAGTAAATTGCTAGAAGAGTTTGAGGATGAATCTTTTCAAAGCAGAACTAAGTTTAGTTCCTTTTATTTGAAGATTATCGCTCTTATAGCAGTTATTGTAGGTTTTGGCATATATGTCGGAGATATGCTTTTTGGTAAAAGTTCACTAGATGTTCTTTTAAATCTTCAAGAGATGAAGCAGAGGTATGTTAGAGGGGTTGAGAAGCTAAAAGAACAAAATGCAATTTTGCAAAAAGAGTATTTTGAGTTAAAAGATTTAGATCCAGATAGTGAGGTGAAGTAGTGGTTAAGATATATTGGGTGGTGCTTTTGGTTGGAACTTTTTTATGTGCAAGAGAGAACCCTTTTGTGCCTGTAGAGCCACTAGATAACCTCGCTGGTGTAGAAATTCCAGCGCAAAAAAAACCTTGGTTTAAATCTCAAGAGTTTAAGTTACCAAGTAGTGCTAGAGTCTTAAAAAGTGTAGAGATTAGGTATCAAAATTTAGATGGTTCTATTGAAAGTAAAATTTTAGAGATTGACAAAAAAATTGACTGGCATGATACCTTTATAGTGACAAAAAAAGATAAAAATACGCTTGTTAAGTCAACTACTACTAAAAAGCGAGTTCAAAAAAAATCACAAAACAAGCAAAATAAACTTATAAATTTTAAAAACATCTTGCTTTTAGAGATAGATAAAAACAGAATAAAATTAAAGACTAAAGATAAAAAAATAAGAGACTTTATGGTTGCAAAACCATACAAAGTGGTTATAGACTTTAAAAGAGAGATATCTTTTTACACAAAGGTATATAAATTAAACATTAAAGGGTTTAAAAGCATAACCATAGGAAAGCATAGTGGATACTACAGGGTCGCTATTGAGCTCGATGGGCAGTATCTGTATGAGCTAAAAGAGACAGAGGGTGGCTTTTTATTAAGTTTAAGATAGAGAGCTACATCTTAGGTAGCCCTACAATATCTCTTTACTCTTTTGGTGTTCTATCCTTTGGTCCTATATAGAGCTGTCTCGGTCTAGCTATTTTGATGTTATCTTGATTTCTTAACTCAATCCACTGCGAAATCCAGCCAGGGGTTCTTCCTATGACAAATATAACTGCAAACATCTCTTTAGGAATTTTTAAAGCTCTTAGGATTATGCCAGAGTAAAAATCTATGTTAGGGTAGAGTTTTCTGCTTACAAAATACTCATCATTTAGAGCTATCTCCTCTATTTTTTTAGCAACTGCCATAAGTTCACTATCTAAATTTAACTCTTCAGATAACTCTTTTTGGATATTTTTCAAGATCGTAGCTCTTGGATCAAAATTTTTATATACTCTATGTCCAAATCCCATTAGTCTAAAAGGATCATTTGGATCTTTTGCTTTTGCAATGTACTTCTCGACATTTTCAACTCTGCCTATCATCTCTAGCTGTCGTACTACAGACTCATTTGCTCCTCCATGAGCTCTTCCCCATAGAGCATTTATTCCACTAGATATACAAGCATAGGGGTGTGCTCTAGTAGAGGCTACAACTCTAACGGCAGTTGTAGATGCATTTTGTTCATGATCTGCGTGTAGAGTTAAGATTGTATCCAACGCTTTTATCTCTATAGGTTTTAATTCGATGTAGTGATGAGGATAACCCCTTAACATATATAAAAAATTTTCAACAAAACCTTTGTTTAAATCCGGGTAAATAACAGGCAGACCTTGTGAGTATCTGTATGAGAATGCGGCTATGGTTGGAATCTTTGCTATAATTCTGTTTGCCATCTCTAGTGCTTCATCAGGAGAATCCATATCTAAGTGATCAAAGTAAAATGTAGATAGCGCTGAGACTCCAGCAGATAAAATTGCCATAGGGTGAGCATTGTCGGGGAAGGCATCAAAAAGTTTTTTCATACCTTCATGTATGAATGATCTTTTTTTTAGCTCTTTGCAGTAAGCTTCTAATCTTTCTTTAGATGGTAATTCCCCATTTAAAAGTAGATAAGCTGTATCTAAAAAAGTTTTTTTAGTGGCTAGGTATGAAATGTCATACCCCCTATACATTAGCTTCCCTTTTGAGCCATCTATGTAGGTTATAGCTGATCTGCAACTTGCAGTAGAAGTAAATCCTCTATCAAATGTAAACATCCCGGTTTTTTGGTAAAATGTTGATATATCAACAACATCTGCTCCCATAGTTGGTTCTAGTATAGGAAAATCATACTTTTGGTTTGTGCGATTGTCTATGACAGTTACAGTTTTATTTGACATAACAATACCTCCTTATCGATAATAAAATGATTATAGCATAGTTACCATTGTATAATTAATATATTTATATTAGCTTAAATCCATAAAAAAATTAAGAATAATTAAGTTTATTTTTATAATAATTCTTTATAGTTGTTAAAATTTTTATACATAACATTGCAATTATAACTTCAATTAAAGAGGCAAGTATAAGAGCAAAGTATAAACTTTGGTCTATATTGTGAGACTCATAAGCTATAGTTGCTATAGCTATCATAAGTGTTAGAGGCATAGATTGTGAAAGTGCAAATCTAAGTATGTTTATCCTTCCTAGAAGATTGAGAAAAACTACAGAGGCAAACATTCTAACAAAAATCATAAGTGCAACAATTTGTAAAGCTTGAGAAATGATTTCAATATCTGTTAAAAATTTTATATCGAAAGTTGAACCGATATAAACAAAGAAAATTGGTACTAAAAAACCAAACCCAAAAGAGGATATCTTATGTGGTAACTCCTCTTTGTGTTCGAAGAAGGTTGCTATAAATATGCCTGCTATAAAAGCACCAAAAGCAATCTCTATTTTTAGCCAAATCATAAGACCGATCATAAGAGCAAATAGTGCCATAGAGAGTCTTAAGTCTTGCTCCTCTTTATCGATATGAGGCATAAGATAAACTTTTATCTCAGGATACCACCAAAAAAGCACATGTAAAAATTTAAATACCGCAAAAAGACCACCTACAAGTATGATTAGATAAGCAACTGCCTTATAAAGCTCAAACCCTATGCCGTACTCTAGGGCAGCACCAGAGAGTGTTAAGAGTGATATACTTACTAATTCTCCCATAGCACCAACGAGCATGGAAAGATTTAGCCAATTTGCATCTTTTCCATAATCTTTGTAAAGAGCCAATATAAGTCCTACAGATAGTGTTGGTATGATTATAATAAGAATTTTACTAAGTTCAAAATAAAAAACGCTAAGTACAGAGAGTATATAGAGCAGGCTTAAATAGTAAATGCTCTGTTTTAAAACTTTTTTATCCATTTTGGTAAAAATTTTCAGATCTACTTCGCAACCAGCCATAAACATTAAGTAGAAAAAACCAAAATGAGCAATTTGTTCAAAAAGGTAAAAATCATTTATAAATCCTACATATGCCGCTAAGGTACCAAGTATGATTTCTACTGCAGCTGTTGGAAATCTAAGATATCTTGCTAAAAAAGGTGACAAGAAAAGTATGATAGCAATAGTAAATATAATCGATAATTCTGACATATACTAACTCTTTACCTTTTTATCTCTATCTTATGCTTACATTTCAAGCACTCTTTTACTATCTTGGTCTTTAGCTCTCTTTGGCTCATCATGCCTCCACACTCACTACACTTTTCATTGATTGGCTCATGATTGGAGATAAACTTGCATTTTGGATAGCTACTACAGCCATAAAACTTACCTCTTCTAGAGACTCTCTCAACTATATCGCTTCCACACTCAGGGCACTTTGCCTCTATGACTTTTAGCTCTTTTTTAACTTTGTTTCCTAAGTTTTTAGTGTATTTGCACTTTGGAAATGCACTACAGCTTATAAACTCTCCAAATCTTCCTTTTCTCTTTACAAGCTCACTCCCACACTCTGGACAATTCTCTCCTGTAGGGATAACAACCTTTTGAGATTTTATGTTTTTTTTACCATCTTCTATCTTTTTCATAAATGGCTCATAAAATTCAAGCAAAACCTGTTGCCAATCCGCCTTGTCTTCGGCTATCTTATCTAGAGTCTCTTCCATGTTGGAGGTGAACGAGCTATCTACAATCTCAGGAAAGTGTTTTTCTAGTAGCTCAATCACTTTAAAAGCGTTTTCAGTTGGAATTATCTGCTTTTTTTCTATCTTTATGTAGTCTCTTGCAACCAAGGTGGAGATTGTTGGTGCATAGGTAGAGGGTCTTCCGATTCCTAGTGATTCTATCTTTTTTATCAAACTTGCTTCACTGTATCGAGAAGGAGGCTCTGTAAAATGCTGGTTTGCTTTTAGCTCGCTTAGTTCCACCTCTTGATTTAGCTTAAGCTCTGGAAGAAGTTTGTCTTTGTCACTTGAGCCATAAACTTTGTAAAATCCATCAAAGAGAAGCTTTCTTCCACTTGCTTTGAACTCTGCGCTTTGACTTTTAAAGATGATGGTCTGAGACTCAAACACAGCACTATTCATCTGAGAAGCTATGAATCTGTTGTAAATTAGAGCATATAGCTTGTATTCATCTGGCTTTAAGTAGCTCTTGGCAACTGCTGGAGTAAAGTCTATAAGAGTTGGTCTAATCGCCTCGTGAGCCTCTTGGGCGCCCTTACTTTTTGATTTATAGAGCTTTGGTTTTTCAGGTAGGTACTTTTCTCCAAACTCATTTAAAATCTTCTCTCTAGCCGCTTCAATTGCCTCTTTGGCTACATTTAGGGAGTCTGTTCTCATATAGGTTATAACCCCACTTGTGCCATTTGGGGTGGAGACTCCCTCATAGAGCGTTTGGGCTATCATCATAGTCTTTTTTGGTGAAAACCCCAAACTTGAAGATGCGGCTTGTTGTAGGGTTGAAGTCATAAAAGCTGGACTTGGAGAGCTTTTTCTCTCTTTTTTATCGATTTTGCTTACAATAAACTTCTCATTTTTCAATCTTGAGGTTATCTCTTTTGCTCTATTACCATTTTTTATGGTCATCTTCTCAATCTTTTGACCATCAAAACTAACTAGCAGGGACTCTATGGTCTTCTCAAACTTAGCATCTATGCTCCAAAACTCTTCTGGCTTAAAGGCCTTTATCTCTCTTTCTCTATCTACTACAATTTTCAAAGTTGAGCTTTGAACTCTTCCCGCACTTAGCCCTTTTTGAATTTTGGAGCTAAGAAGAGGTGAGAGTTTATAACCCACTATCCTATCTAAAAGTCTTCTTGTTTGCTGAGCATTTATGCTTGAGAAGTCTAGCTTTCTAGGATTTTCAAGAGCATTTTTTATAGCACTCTTTGTAATCTCGTGAAACACTATGCGAGGTAGCTCCTCTGGGTTCTTGCCAATCGCTTTTGCTATGTGGTAGCCTATGGCTTCTCCCTCTCTATCCTCATCCGTTGCTATGTAGATCGTTTCAGCCTGTTTTGCTTTTTGCTTTATATCTTTTACTACACTAGAGTGGTCTCTTGCAACTCTATACTCTGGTTTAAACTCTCCATTTTCTATCTTTATCCCAAAGCTACTCTTTGGAAGATCTCTTATGTGACCTTTGGAGGCTACTATCTCATAATCTTTCCCTAGAAAAGATTTGATTGTTTTTACTTTAGTTGGTGACTCAACTATGATTAAATTTTTCATATACTACCTATACATTGTAAAAGTTTTTTTGCAATTGTAGCACAAATAGATTAAGGAGACCTCTAAGAACAAATTTTACATACAACTAAAGTGGATTTAGCAAGATTTAAAGCAGTCGATAGTAGTGAGTATTTTCTTGATACTCTAAGAGGGATGGAAAAATTAGACGCAAGCATGATGATAGATAAGATTTTTTGAGTTTTTTACAAAAAGCTATAAACTTTTTTTCAATCTATCCGATTTGGTTTACAAGGGTGGCAAGGAAGCTACTCAAATTTAACGATAAAAGGATTTATCATGGGATTCAGGATTAACACAAATGTGGCGGCATTAAATGCTCATACAAATGCGGTTGCGAACAACAGGAGTTTAGATAGCTCTTTAGAGAAGCTATCTTCAGGTTTGAGAATCAATAAGGCTGCTGATGATGCATCTGGAATGGCGATTGCAGATTCTCTTCGTTCCCAAGCAAGTGCTTTGGGTCAGGCTATTGCAAATGCAAATGATGCTACAGGTGTGATTCAAATTGCAGATAAGGCGATGGATGAGCAGTTAAAGATACTAAATACCATCAAAACCAAGGCTACTCAAGCTGCACAAGATGGACAGACTACAGAGTCAAGAAAGGCACTACAGGCGGATATTACACGACTTATGGAGTCACTTGATAACATTGCAGGGACAACTTCATACAATGGACAGAGTCTTTTGAGTGGACAATTTACCAACAAAGAGTTTCAAGTGGGTGCATACTCCAATCAGAGTGTTACAGCAAGTATTGGAGCGACAAGTTCAGATAAAATTGGAAATACTAGGTTTGAAACAGGAGCAAGAATTACTGCTGCTGGTACAACTACACTTAAATTTATCTCTACAGATGGAAGAAATGATGTAACGTTAGAGTCTGTAACAATCTCTACAAGTGCAGGAACAGGGATTGGAGTTTTAGCGGAGACTATTAATAAAAACTCAGATAAAACAGGAGTAAAAGCCTCTTGGCAAGTGCTTACAACAGGCTCTGCAGCAGTAGCTAGTGGTGATATTACAAGTTTAACTATTAACGGTGTCAAAATTGGAAACATTGGTGATATAAAAGCTAATGATAGTGATGGAAAACTTGTAGCGGCAATCAATGCGGTAAAAGATCAAACAGGTGTTGAGGCTTCAATTGATAGTCGAGGAAATCTTAACCTAAGAAGTGTAGATGGTCGTGGTATTGAGATTTCAG
>JALSLU010000014.1 GCA_026988125.1 Sulfurospirillum sp. | reverse complement strand
AACGATCTCTAGATTTTCTTTCACTTCATCTGGAATATCTTTTAAATCATTTTCATAATTTTTCTTAGGAATCAAAACTTTTTTTATCTTTGCTTTGTAAGCTGCTATTAGCTTCTCTTTTAAGCCCCCAATTGGTAAAACTTTTCCCGTTAAAGTAAGCTCTCCAGTCATTGCAACATCACTTCTTACCTTTTTTTCACTCAAGATTGAAGCAAAAACTGTAGCCATAGCTATCCCTGCACTTGGTCCATCTTTTGGAGTTGCACCCTCTGGCACATGCAGGTGCAAATCATACCTCTTATATACTTCATTTTTCTCAAGCTTTACACCATCTTCTATCTCTTTTGTACTTTTTGGGATAATTTTTTCATCGATCTGCAATTTATCCTCATCTATAAGCACTTTCACTACACTTAAAGCAATCCTAGCAGACTCTTTCATAACATCACCCAAGTGTCCTGTAATCTGCATAACTCCCTTACCCTTTATCTTTATGGCTTCAACTTTTAGAACATCTCCACCAACACTTGTCCAAGCTAAACCATTTACCTGTCCAATTGTATCCTCTTTATCTCTAAGCTCAATCTCAAAAACCTTTTTATCCAAGTACTCATCTAAATTTTTTATGCTTACATTCACTTTGTTTATATCTGGATCTAACAAGAGCTTTTTAGCAACCTTTCTACAAATATCTGCTATGCGTCTTCTTAGATTTCTAACTCCTGATTCTCTAGTATAGTTCTCTATAATCTTCTCCAAAGCACTCCTGCTTATACTTAGTTCGCTATTTTTCAAACCGTGTTTTTTTAACTCCTGTGGTATGAGGTACTTTTTTGCTATCTGAAACTTCTCATTTGGAGTGTATGAATTTAAAAATATAAACTCCATCCTGTCTCTAAGTGGTGCTGGGATTTGACTTATGTCATTTGCGGTTGCGACAAAGATTATCTGGCTTAAATCTAAGTTGAAGTTTAAGTAATAATCTCTAAATTTGTCATTTTGTTCAGGATCCAAAATCTCCAACAAAACTGCCGTCGGATCTCCTCTAAAGCTCTTTGCAACTTTATCAATCTCATCCAAAACTACTACAGGGTTCATCTGAGATGCCTCTATTAAACCTTGTACCACTCTTCCTGGCATAGCTCCTATGTAGGTTCTTCTGTGACCTCTTAGCTCATTTACATCTTCTAGCCCACCAAGGGCTATCCTTATAAGCTTTCTTTTTAGCGCCTCTGCGATAGAGTTTGCCAAAGAGGTCTTACCAACACCTGGAGGTCCCGCAAAGCACAAAATCGCACCCTTGTTACTTTTATCTTTTATCCCTCTCTTATTTAGAAGCTCCCTTACTGCAAAATACTCCTCAATCCTCTCTTTTGGCTTTTCAAGTGAGTAGTGGTCTCTATTAAGCTGAGATTTTACATCTAGTATGTCAAGTCTTTTTTTGCTAAACTCTCCAAAAGGTATATCTATCACCCAATCAAGATAGCTCTGAATCATACTAGCATCACTAGAATCTGGATGCATTCTTGCTAGTTTATCTATCTGCTTTTTTATCTCTTTATAGGCATCTTCGCTCATCCACTTCTTTTTAGTCTCTAGTTTCTTTCTATACTCCTCAATCTCCTCTTCTCTTTGATTATCAGTTCCAAGCTCTTTTTGGATCTGCTTTAACTGCTCTTTTAAGAAGTACTCTTTATTTACCTTCTCTATTCTTGAGTGAACTTTACTTTTTATCTCTTTTTGAAGCCTATTTGCCTCTATGGACTCTATAATGTACTCTATGAGAGTAAAGATTTTTACCTCTATATTTTGCTCTACAAAAACATTGTAAGCTTGCTCTTTTTTAAGATTCATAGCACTAGCTACCAAATCACAAACTCTATGAGGATTTTCATTCTCCTCTATAGCTTTAAGTAAATCTGGAGGGAAAAAATTACTTACCATAGATAAGGCTCTAACTTTTTCATAAAGAACACTCACAATTGCTTTAAGCCTTGGAGAATCCTCAAACTTATCTTCTAAAAGTTCAACAGTTCCAACAAGTGGTCTCACACCCTTTTTAGCTACAATCTTACCTCTAGACATTCCTTGAAAAAGAATTTTAACTCTTCCATCTGGCAAGTCCACTTTTCTCATAATTGAGCCCACTACACCATATTGGAATATTGCTTCAAAATCTCTCAAGTTTTCCTGATTCTCTTTTGCTGAACAGATCATTAGTGGTGTATTGTTTTTAAGTGCCAAATTTGCTGCATCTATATTTTCTTCATCTTCTAAAAAAATTGGACTTATCATAAATGGATACAAAAACTGTCTATCCTCAACAACTATTGGTAAATCTAATGGAAACTCATCATAATTATCTAATTTCATCTCTTTTGTCTCCTAAAATAAAAGTTTATAACTGACCTTACGCACTATAAGCACACCTAAGTGATAAAAGTTGCACTCTAATGCAAGGAAGTATAGCAAAATTGTAGTTATACTACTATGAAGCTATGACTCCACAGCAGTAGGGTGCAAATTTTATCATCCTGCCTAGGTGTGTTTATAGTGCTAAGGTCAGTTTATAATACTATGGTAATGTAAAGTAGTTTAAAAGAGAGTAAATTACTCTCTTTTGTTGTAGTTTTAATCTTCAAATAACTTGCGATACCAAGGTATCTCTGGTTTAATCATCTTTGCATCTTTAAATGGTGAACTATTATACTCATCTAAGTACTTTTTAGCAGCCTTTTGCTTATCTAGCCTATCATACAAATCTGCAATATTTTTAACTAAAAAATCCTCTCCTAGTTTTAATTTAACATACATTGTTTCAACCATAGGTCTATATTTTGAATCTGGATATCTCTGTATAAACTCTTTTGTTTGCCTTATTGTGTCTAACAGTAACTTTTGATTTCTATTTGGACTTGGAAAGGATAGAAAATTTGCCTTAATTTTCATAAACTTAGCATACTCACTTATTTTTGAATTTCCATACCTCTTTATATACTCATCCAAATAAAAATTTGCAAGTATATACTCCTCCTCTTGCATATGTGCTTGAGCCAATATAAGCAAGGCTTCAGGTATGAGTGGAGAGGCAACATGCTCACTAACTAACGAGGTATAGTAATCATCAGCTTCTTCTAAATTGTAATTTTTTATACTCTTTATAATCTCTTCATACCAATATATCGCTGGTTTATTGTAAACAACTTTGTTTTTATCTGCACAACCTGAAAAAAGCATAAAAACAAAACTAAATAACAAAAAATTTTTAAATTTCATACACCAATCCTTTAAGCTCAATTCAAAGCTACTAAATAAGATCGCATTATACATTTTTTTTAGTTATTTAAAGATAAAACTCCATTTTTTTAAAAATTTACCGATATATAATCAAATTTTAGATAGAATGTAAGAAAAAAACAAGGCAGACAATGACATTTGATGTAGTCACTCCAATACCAGGATTTGAACAGATAAAAAAAGTTGAGTTAAAAAAAATTGATGATTTTTTTATGCAACTAAAAAGCTGTGATGATGCTACCTCCTTTACACTTATAAACCCGTTTTTACTAAGAGAGTATGACTTTGAAGTTCCAGAGTATTTTAAAAACTTATTAGATTTAAAAGAGCAGACTAATACTCTGGTTTTTAATATCATCGTAGTAGCAAAACCGATTGAAAACTCAGTTATAAACTTTATAGCTCCGCTTGTATTTAATGTTGACAACAAAACTGTAGCCCAGGTTTTACTAGATAGCAATAAGTATAAAGATTTTGGAATTATGGAAAGCATCTCAAGTTTTATGGAAAAAAAGTAAAGTTAAATTAACCCTTTTAGGTAGAGTTTTATAAGTATATTTGTAAAATGATGCAAATGAGATGTTAAAGTAGTATCTTATATATAAAGTTAGGAGGATTAGATGCCTACATGTAGATATGAAAACCAATCAAAAAGCTTAGGGGTTAGCCCTGACCCTATTTTAAGTGCTAAAACAAGAACGAGAGTGAAAAATAGCCTGTCCCCCCTTAACTATTACAAAAGGATTCTGAAATGCCAAATATAATTCAAAAAAAAATAGAATTATTAACCATTTTAACTCTACTTTTATTTTCTTTTTTAACCATTTTACAAACAAATTTGTTTGCAAATGATTATAATAATGAAAAGAATTTTTTTCAAATATATACAAATACGCTCAAAGGTGATATTGCAGCAACTGGTTCTCCAATAATGTGTGCAAATGATGACAACAATAATTGTAATTGGAATTATGATGGGTATTTGTTTGATATAAACCCTTTAACACTACACGATGGATCAACACAAATTTTTAGTTTAAATTCTGGTGGAGCAATATTAAAACTACCTTCCAATATAGAAGGAAAAGATATTTTATGGGCAAAATTATATTGGCAAGGTCATATTTTTGGCTTGGGAGACCAAGAAGATTTTAACACAGCAATATCAGGATTGGAAAATATTACTTTGCAGGATCCACAAGGAATTACACATAATTTAAGCGCGAATCAATCAGATATTTACTATTACGGATATGATAATAAAAATGTATACAACAATGATAAATCTGGATTTAGATATTTCTAT
>JALSLU010000013.1 GCA_026988125.1 Sulfurospirillum sp. | reverse complement strand
TGGTTCTGAAGTTATAGTTCTTTGCGCAAAGATTGAAGAGGAGCTTTGTGGACTTAGCGATGAAGAGGCAGATGAGTTTTTAAAAGATTTAGGCATAGAGGAGTCTGGACTAAACAAGATAATCCATACAGCTTTTAGAAAACTAAATCTCATAAGCTATTTTACTGCCGGGGTCAAAGAGGTAAGAGCTTGGACTATAACAAATGGCTGGAAAGCTCCAAAAGCAGCCTCAGTTATACATAATGACTTTGAAAAAGGTTTCATTAGGGCTGAAGTTATAAGTTATGAGGATTTTATAGCTTACGGTGGAGAAAATGGTGCCAAAGAGGCGGGAAAGATGCGTCTTGAGGGAAAAGATTATGTTGTTCAAGATGGTGATGTAATGCATTTTAGATTTAATGTTTAAAGGGATGTATATATGAGATTATTGTCGATAGTAACTTTTATTTGGGCTTTTTCATTTTCGCTAATCGGGGTTTATTTAGCAGGTAAGCTAGATAGCTATTTTGCAGTCTTGGTCAGAGTAGCACTTGCTTCATTGATTTTTATACCATTTACCAATTTTAAGTTAAAAAACAGATTTAAACTTCAAATAATGGGCATAGGGATAGTGCAAATTGGCTTGATGTATATATTTTTCTACAAGTCATTTATGTTTTTGAGTGTTCCGGAGGTGCTTTTGTTTACCATCTTTACTCCAATTTATGTAACTATCATCTATGATTTGCTTGATAAAAAGTTTAATCCTTGGTATGTATTGACTGCGATTTTAGCAGTAATTGGTGCTTATGTCATAAAATCTGCTCAGATTAATCCAAACTTTTTTACAGGCTTTATGATGGTTCAAGGAGCAAATATATGCTTTGCATTGGGGCAGGTTCTTTATAAGAAGCTTTTAGAAAATGATGAGCTAAAAGATGTAAAACAATCTACAATTTTTGGTTACTTTCACTATGGGGCTTTGATTATCTCAACTGCTGCATTTTTGCTATTTGGAAACTTTGAGAAAATCACTCCAACTCCAATTCAGTGGGGAGTTCTTTTATGGCTTGGTATTGTAGCTTCAGGTGCTGGATACTTCCTATGGAACAAAGGTGCAACTCAGGCTGATTCTGGAATCTTGGCAATTATGAATAATGCTGTAGTGCCACTAGGACTAATAGTAAATCTTGTAATTTGGGGTAAAGATATAAACTATCAAAGTCTTTTTATTGGTGGAGGATTAATAGTGTTGGCACTTTATCTACACAACATAATCTTAAAAAGAAAAAACCCTAATCTAGCTATCTAAATACTACAATTTATTTTCGCCAAATCAATATTTGGCGAAAACCACAAGGTTAAATAAAGGGCACCCCTAAAGATTTTCTATAATGTAGATTATAGCATTTATGAGAAGATATATGAAGGTTAGCACTGACTAAATAGATAAAACAATTGTAAATTTTAGCGGAAAAAAGCATTAAAAAATTCACACTTTTGTTGAATATATTTAGTCAGTGCCAAAAAGGTTAAATATTTATTTATATTATCCCAAGTTGTGCAATAGGATTTGCTAAAGTAGTGTTTATAGCCTATCTTAGGGTGTTTGTAAAAAATTTGAGCTTAACCAAAAGGTTAGGCGATGATTTTTTACAAATACCATAAGCTAGGTGAAAAGTGCTAATTTAGTGAATCCTATTGCATAATTTGGAATTATTAAGTATAATAATCATTATCATTAAATAAAGGCGGATAAAATGGATTTTTTTACACAATTCTTAGATAATTTTTGGAATTTTTCAACATTAATTTCATTATACATACTTTTAGGTGTTATAATTGCTGGAATCATTAAACAGTTTATTCCAGATAATTTTATTCAAAAACATATTGGTTCAAACAGCATAAGTTCTATAATAAAAGCTGCAATTTTAGGAACTCCTTTACCACTTTGCTCTTGTAGCGTGATTCCTTTTGCTACCTCATTACGAAAAAGTGGTGCTAGTAAGAGTTCTTTACAAACATTTTTAATTTCAACACCAATTACTGGAGTAGACTCCATTATGGCAACTTATGGAGCATTTGGATGGTTTTTTACTTTATATAGATTAATAACATCTATTTTCATTGCTATTTTAGCAGGAATTTTATCAATTATTTTTATAAAGGATAAAAAGGAAAGTAAACTTTTTTATAAATGGAGCCTGAACCCTCCTAAAATAAAACCAAATATGATTTTTAGATCAAATAACTCTGATCCATTTTTAAAAAGAGTATACAAATATGCTTTTGAAGAACTGTTTGCAGATCTAGCAAAGCCTCTTTTTATTGGAATTGTACTAGGAGCATTTTTAAGTACGCTCATACCTCCAAATATGACAACTTTTTTTAATAACAATCTACTCTTGAGCTATATGATTGTTTTAGCTATTTCAATCCCACTTTATGTTTGCGCTATCACATCCATACCAATTGGAATTACTCTCATACTAACTGGTTTTTCTCCAGGTGCAGCTTTTATTTTTTTAACTGCTGGTCCTGCAACAAATATAGTAACTATTTCAGTTGTAAAAAAAATCTTAGGAACAAAATCTGTAATAATATATCTTTCAAGTGTTATACTTGGAACAATTATATTTGCATTTTTAATGGATATCTACCTAGTGGAGTATATTAAAGAGATACATAAAAAAGTATCGTCTGTAGAAAAAACAACACTTTTGGAAGCATTTTCAGCACTTTTAATGTATATACTTTTTTATAAATTTATATTTTTTAAAAAGAAAAATCATCCAAACTGTTGTGGATAATTTTTGCAATTTTATCAGTAAATTTTATATTTTGATCCGTATTACACTCTATTTGAACACTATTTTTTTGAAAAAACATAACTATGGTTGAGCCCATTTCAAAAAAACCTAACTCCTCACCCTTTTTAAGCCATAAATTTTCATAACTATATAGACTAGCTTTACTTCCTTTTTTATTTGTATGAATTAGTTCATCAAATACAAATCTTATCTTACCAACATTTAAAGCACCAACAAATACCATATAAAAAAGTACTCCAGATTTTGTAAAGCACTCTAAAATCACTCTTTCATTTTGTATAAAAAGTTCACTAACTTTTTCAAGCCACTTAAGATTAACAGGATATAGCTTACCTGGAATATGAATTGCCTTAGTTATTTTCATCTCTATTGGAACATGAAATCTGTGGTAATCTTTTGGAGAGAGATAGAAATTAATGTATTTACCACTCATTATTTTTTCTTTATTCTCTAGCGTAATAAAATCACCAAGTAGCTCCTTTACTCTATAGAGATGACCCTTTATCTGCAATGCCCTCTCCTCCTCTATCATACCACATTCACTAATAAAGGCATCACAAGGGGATATAAATTCATCCTCCTTATCTTCAAAAGTTCTAAAAACTTTTAACTTTCTAGTAAAAAGTGCATTTAAACTCTCATAACTCTCTATAGGCTCATGCTCACTTAAATCAACTTTTGTTAACTTTATATAAAACTTATTTATCCAAACCTGAACTCTGCTAGGAAATTCTTTCGATGCAAACAGGCCAAACAACCTAGAAGCGACTGAACTTTTAAACATTTTTACCTCTATCTCAATAATTTTACTTCAAAAAGTAAGTTTTTTTTACTACCTTCTAAATCTAAAAATACCAATATACTATTTTTATCTTTAGAAAAACTTACTATAAAGCTTTTACACCCTTTAAAAACTCTATCTATAAAAATATATTTTTTTTTCTCTTCTTTTAATGGTAGCGTTATTGGTTTTGCTGATTCTAACCTCAAAAGTGTATTTTCATCTCTTTGAACAATCCATACAACATATGGTTGATTTATTCCATATAGTGTATTATTTGTCTTTAACGAAAGCATAGAGTATTTTTTATTACCAAAAGAGTAACCATCAATCAATTCATATAAATCTTTATACAAAATCTTAAAAATTATAAAGCTTTTTTCATCCTTATTAACTTGTTCTTTAAAAAAAACATTATTAGTTTTTGTTTGAACTATCGTAGAAGATACAAAAACAACTATCAGGGAGAGTAAAACTATAGAAACCAAAATCTCTACTAAGGTAAAAGCTCTTTTTATCATTTAATTATACACTGTAAAGTACTCTAAAGTCGTATCATTATTAAAAAGTTTAATCCTATCTATGAAAATTTTAACAGCATGTTTTTCATCTAAAATTAACTCCATATTTGAATTATACCTTTGCAAATACTCTACCTTAGTATCTTTTAATATTTTTTTTAAAATATCGTTTTTTATACTATATTTTTCTTTCAAAAAATCGTATAAAATAATTTTCTTTTTATGTAGTTCCTTTGAGTGCTCATTTATAACAAAAGTACTAAGTAGTACAAAATTTAACTTTTTTTCTACAATATTATAAATTTTTTTTTGATTTGAATTAACCTTTAAAAGAGCAATTCCTGCCAAAGAAAGTAGTAAGATACTAACTATGATCTCCATAAGTATAAAACCTCTATTCACGATAAAAGCTCTCCAAACTTCCTAAATTTACATTTAGATACCTATCTAATTCTTCTTTGTTGGCAAATTCTAAAATTTTCTGAAAAAAAACATCAAACAGATAAAATTTTTCTTTGTACTTCACATAAACTTTATCTATAAATTTTCCATTATTGAAAGATATTTTTATGCAAACTTTTTCTAAAGTATGATTGAAATTCTGTTTTTTATACATTTTCTGAATAAAATACCC
>JALSLU010000012.1 GCA_026988125.1 Sulfurospirillum sp. | reverse complement strand
TATTATGACAATAAGAGGCTTAATTAATTATTAAAACTAAGACAAATTTAAAATTAGTATTTTTGGACTATAGTTTTACAATGATAGCAAATATTTAATAGCATTAATATAGCTTTTATTGGAAGGATTTTTGTCTTTATAAGCTATATCGAAAGCTGTACCATGATCGACTGAAGTTCTTAAGATTTTTGCATTTAGAGTTACATTTATACTCTCCTCAAAATAGAGTGCTTTTAGTGGAGCAAGCCCCTGATCATGGTACATTGCTATAAAATATGTAAAATTTTGTATAAAAGCTGTATCGGGTACCATAGGGCCTATGAATTGTTGAGAATTTAATTCTTTATTTACTTTTTTTATAGCCTTTTTTATAGCCTTTTCTTCATCTCCCATGAGGCCATTATCGCCCGCATGTGGATTTAGTCCCAAAACTCCTATTTTCTTTGCTTTTAGGCTTTTTGCGACTTTTTTAAAAAAATTAACTAAGGCATCTTTTTTGATTTTACCAGGGACATCTCTTAGGGCAATGTGGTGAGTAAAAAGTATGACAAACATCTTTTCGCAACCTAGCATCATAATTGTATCGCTTCCTAGCATATCGGTATGTCCGATGTATGGAACATTGGCTTTTTTCCAAGACTCTTTGTTTATAGGAAGCGTAACTACACCTTTAACCTCTTTTCTTTTTGCAAGCTTTATGGCACTTTTGAAGCTTTCATAAGAGAGCTTACCAGCCTCTTTTGTGCTAATTCCAGGAGTAATTTCAAAGCTATCTCCACACTCCTTGAACTTAAAATCATCTGGTACATCCAGCCCAAGATAAGCCGCACCCCAATAAAGCATAGTTTTATTTATACAGTAAATTGGTTTGCAAATCTTTTTTACATCTTTGTGGCTTTTAAGCGCAATCTCTAGCCCAATCCCGTTTATATCGCCTATGCTTATGGCTACTTTTTGCATAACTCCAACATCTCCTTTACAGCTTGCTCAAACCCAACAAAAACACTTCTAGCGATTATGCTTTGACCTATGTTTAGCTCTATTATCTTTGGGATATCCACTATGTTTTTGACATTTTGATAGTTAAGCCCATGTCCTGCTGCTACTTTTAAGTTAAGCTCATCTGCTAGCAGTGCAGACTCCTTTAGCTCATCAAGAGAGTTTTCTAGCTTTGTTTTTAGTTCATTTCTTGGCAAATCCAACTCTTTTATGGAGTGAGGAGAGTTTTTTAGGTTTGAAAACAGCATGGCGTAGATGTTTGAATAAAGCCCAGTGTGAAGCTCTATCCACTGTGCATTGATACTTTTTGCCATCTTGATTTGAAACATATCTGGATCAATAAAAACAGACAGCTCAATCCCGGCATCACTCAATCTTTTGCTTATCTTTTCAACTTTAGCAAAGTTTTTAATCAAATCCAATCCACCCTCGGTGGTTACTTCCTCTCTCTTTTCAGGTACAAGTGTAACTCTAAAAGGATTCATATCTATAACGGTATCTATAATCTCTTCATCGATTGAGCACTCCATATTGACTGGTAGTTGAGAATTTTCTATGATCCTTAGAGCATCTAAGTCATTTATGTGTCTTCTGTCTTCCCTTAGATGAATGGTTATCTGATCGGCTCTTGCTCTTTTTACTAAACTAACTGCATCTAGCGGGTCAGGATCATTTATGCGCCTAGCCTCCCTTAAAACTGCAATATGGTCTATATTTACTCCAAGTAGCATATGCTGTCCTTTTTTTAATCTCATTATATCAAAAAATACTCCTTATTTAAGAGCTTTTTACCTTTGTAAATTATATCTTTTAATTTCGTGCACTAAGGTTAATCCATCTTTTAGCAGATTTAATCTAAAATTCCTATAGAATTATATAAAAAGGCAAAACAATGGGCAATATAGTTTTTTTAAATGGTGAATTTTTAAATAAAGATGAAGCCAAAGTTTCTGTTTTTGATAGAGGATTTTTATTTGGAGATGGGATTTATGAGGTTGTTCCTGTTGTAAATTCTGTTGTTTTGGATAAAGAGCCGTTTTTAGAGAGGCTTGAGAGAAGTTTGGGTGAGGTAGAGCTTGATTGGCCTCTTAGTAAAGAGCAGTTTTTGGTTATGATTGATGAGCTTATAAGAAGAAATGAGCTAAAAGAGGGTGGAGTCTATATGCAGGTAACTAGAGGAGTTGCTCCAAGAGAGTTTTACTATCCTAGTAATGTAAAACCCACTCTTATGGCTTTTGTTTTTGAAAAAAATGTCATAGACAATCCTCTGGCAAAAAGAGGTATAGAGGCTGTAACTGTTGAAGATTTGAGATGGAAAAGAAGAGATATAAAATCGATCTCTCTTTTAGCTCAATGTATGGCAAAAGAAGAGGCCCACAAAAAAGGGGCGCATGAGGGATGGATGGTTGAGGATGGCTTAGTAACTGAGGGCACCTCTTCGACAGCTTACATTGTAAAAGATGGAAAAATTATAACTAGACCTCTTTCAAACTCAATTCTACCTGGGATTAGAAGAAAGCTTCTTATTGAGATAGCTAAGAAATATGACATAGAGATAGTACAAAGAGCTTTTAGTGTAAAAGAGGCATATGAAGCTGATGAAGCTTTTATATCTAGTGCTACTACTTTTGTCCTTCCTGTTGTAAAAATCGATGGCAAAACTATAGGTGATGGCAAGCCTGGTCCAATCTTTAAAAAGATGCGAAAGATGTATATAAAATCTGCTCTAAAAGTTGCGGGAGTTGAGCTATAAAAAGTGTTATAGCATGTGATTTGGGCTCAAATACCCTAAGAGTAGTGGAGATTGATTGTGTTACGAAAGAGAGAGTAAGAGAGTATGAAAAGGCTGTAAAGACTGCTGAAAATCTCTATAGCACAAGACTAATCTCAAAGGGTGCCCAAAGTAGAATTTTATCTGCTCTTGAAGAAGCTGACAAAATTTTTGATTTTAAAAATAGAAGGGTTTTTGCAGTTACTACCGAGGCTATGAGGTTGGCTAAAAATGCTAAAAATGTTTTAAAAAGCATCAAAGATAGATTTGGCATAGAGTTTAAAATCATAGATGGAGAGTTAGAGGCTGAGCTTACTAAAGTAGGGGTTTTAAATGCTCTTAGTAGATTGGGTTTTGAATTGAAATCCTATGTGCTTTTTGATCTGGGTGGCGGCTCACTTGAATTGAGTTTTGTAAATGGATCAAAAAGTCGCACTAAAAGTTTTCCTATTGGCATCTTAAAGATGACTCAAAAGTATGACTCTTTGGTTGATATAGAGAGAAAAATAACTGAAGAGTTGAGAGTTTTGGATGAGTTTATAGATGGACAAAGTGCAAATTTTTTAGTAACAACTGCTGGAACTCCAACTACGGTTTGTGCTTTTTTGCAAGGAATGGATTATGAGAGCTATGATTATAGAAAAATAAACGGCAAAAAACTAAGCACTGAAGATTTTGATAAGGCTATGAAAAAGCTCTTAGAGATGAAAAAAGAGCAGAGAGAGTTTTGGGTTGGCACCAATAGGGGTGATGTTGTTTGTGTTGGGATTGTTATAGTTAAGAGTGTTATGAAAAAGCTAGGATATTCAACATGCATAGTTTGTGATGATGGGCTTAGAGAAGGACTGGCAATTACTAATCTTTAAATCCTATGCAATAGAAAACTCAAAAAAGTATAGACGCTACTTATTGTTCTTTGTTGCATAATTTGGATTAAGGGTATCTCTAAAAAAATTTATGATTTCTCTATTCATTTTTACTGGCTTACCATCTTTTACATATACGATTGTAGAAGTCATTTCAAATATCTTTATATCGTCTCTAAATATGCTTTGATAAAGCCTTAAAGAGGCATTTTTAATTTCTACTATTTCATTTTTTACACATAGCAAATCTCCTAATTTTGCAGGCTTTATAAAGTTTGCTTCAGCTCTCTTTATAACAAAAAAGCTACCATCTATTTCAGGAGATTTTCCATTTCTAAAAAACATTTCACTTCTAGCTCTTTCACAAAAATTTAGATAATTTGAGTGATATACTATACCACCAGCATCTGTATCTTCGTAATAGACCCTTATTTTCATACTAAACCTCTTGGGCAATATCTAGACCAAAACCTTTTAAGCCTATAAACTCTCTACCTTTAGAATTTGTTAAATGTATGATCTTTTTAATACCCAATTTTTTAAGAATTTGAGCTCCAATACCAAACTCCTTAACCTCTCTTTTGGGAGAATTTTCATCATCTAAAAAGATCAAAACTCCGCCATTTTTCTTTAGTATTTCTATAGATTCTAACATATTTGTCAGTTTTGATTGATCGCTAAGAAGCTCTATATCTGGCATTATATGATGAAATTTAACAAAAGATTCTTCTTGTATCTCTCCAAAATGATAAACAATATGGTGGTTGCCTTCATGATCAACCATATCTATCTTTTGAACATTTGTATCAAAAAATGTTGCACTAGCTTGCATTATTTCTCTAACCAATGATTCATATTGCATTCTGTACTCAACTATATCTGAAATATAGACTATATTTAAATTGTGTTTTTTACAAAAAATGTTTAAATCATCTCTTCGAGCCATCTCTCCATTTTCTTTCATTATTTCGCATATTACTGCAGACTCTCTTAATCCAGCCAATTTGCAAAGATCAACAGAGCCCTCAGTGTGACCAGTTCTAACAAGTACTCCCCCTTTTTTAGCAATTAAAGGAAATATATGCCCAGGACGAACAAGCTCATTTGGAGTACTTTTTGAATCAGCCAAAATTCTTATAGTCATATCTCTCTCATGGGCTGATATGCCAGTTGTGCACACT
>JALSLU010000011.1 GCA_026988125.1 Sulfurospirillum sp. | reverse complement strand
TGGTTTCTTTCAATCTATGGATATATTAAATGTAGCTATTTTTATAGTAAGTGATAAACTAAATCTTACTTGGAAAAAACCTATTCCAATGATAAAGTCTAAGATTTATGAGTTAAATCAGATGTTTCAAATCAAATTTTATGAGGAGGATAATTAGTTAGGTGTTACTGTTGGACACAATATTTAGGGTATGTCTCAAGAAGTATCACAAAGGGAGGATATCCAACTTCTCTTTTTACGAAGTTACTCTGTTTGAGTAGCTTTGTAATTTTTATCTCTTGTAATACTTCTAAAATTGGATTCTTTAATAAGCTTTTCATAGCATAATTGATATAATTGTCAAGTCCCAAAAAATGGCCTTTTATAATGATGTTTTGCAATGTAATTATACCTAAAAGTGCCTTTTTATGGGCTTTAATGCTTAACTTAAGATTGTGAATTTGTTGGGATTTATGTGCGAAAGTTGAGTTAATTTAGCCTAAATTGCAGGTTGTTTTTTGGAATTTGCAAGTGGCTCACCAATATTTAAATATTTGTCGTATAACTTTTCTAAAACATTAGAGGTATATTTTCATGAAAAAATTATTTTTTACAATTTTTATTTGTATTTCAATTTCTATCTTGGGTTGTGGTGGAGGAGGAGGTGGTTCATCTTCTTCATCAGGGTTTAAAAGCACTATTCTTGGCGGGGTTATAGTTGATGGGTATATTAGAGGCTCTTCAGTATGTTTGGATGAAAATTTAAATGGCTTATGTGATTTAGGTGAAAAATCGACAATTAGTAATGGGAAGGGTTGGGTTAGTTTTGACGAAGTTGAGAGTAAGTTGGCTGTAATTATTGCAAGCAAAGGTGTGGATACAGCAACAAATACAACTTTTGATTCAACACTGAAAAAAGTAGTTTCTGTAAATCTAGACATAAGTGAAAATAGTTTCATTGTATCTCCATTAACTACTTTAGTGGCTAAAGATTTTTTAGGGAGTTTGGATAAAAGTTTGGAACAATTAGACTCAAGCAGGCAGAAGATTGCTACTATTTTATCTATTAGTGCAGATAACTTGGATAAAGATCCAATGAGGGATAAAACTACATTTTTGGCATCTCAAAAAGTTTTTCAAATCTCGCAGTTGCTAGAAGACTTTAATGTTACTGATGGTTTTGAAAGAGTTGTGAATTTTGAAGTTTTAGATGAAACTATCTTTTCAGATTTAGGTTTATCAAGTGAACAGGTAAATTACCTTCAAAACTTTAGCCAAAAACTTTTGAGCTTAAAAGAGGAAGATCTTGTAGATGATAACCTCTCTTTATATCAACTAATTATTCAAAATGCAACTCTTTTAGCTTACAAAAGGATAGAAGATAATAATTTAACAGAAGTTGTACCAATTGAGCTTAATTCAATCTCTTTGGAGGCTCCTGTAATAAAAAATCCAATACCAGATATAGTTCTAAACCAAAATGAAACAAATAGAACTATAGATTTAAAAGATGTTTTTGAAAGCCCAAGTGGAGCTAGCATTGAAAAGATAGTTTTGTCAAATACAAATGAAGACTTCATAAGGGCTTCTATAACAGGAGATATACTTACTCTTGATTACAATAATAGCAGTTCAAATTTTGCAGAAATTACTATAAGGGCAATTTCAAATGGACTGAGCATTGATGACTCTTTTAGAGTAAGCTTAGCCACAAATGATGATATAGACAATGATTATATACCAAGTGATATAGAAGAGATGTTGGGTATGAATAAAAATAGTTCAGACCAAAACAATAATGGAATAGTAGATGGACTAGAGAGCTCTCAAGATAGTATAAGTGATCGATTTTTTGATAAGCAGTGGTTCATAAGAAGCATTGGAAGTCAAGTAAATCCTTTTAAAGACTCTTTAACCATAGAGGGAAATGATTTGGGAGTTATGGATATATATCATAGTTATATGGGTTACAACAAGGGTAACCCGATAGTTGTTCAAGTTGTAGATACGGGAGTAGATGCATCACATGAGGATTTAAAGCAAAATATGGACTTAACACTCTCGAGAAATTCTGAAACAGCTAGTATGGGTGATCCGGTTGAAACTGGAGAACATGGAACAATGTGTGCAGGAATCATAGGCGCTAGAGCTTTTAATGGAGTTGGATTAAGAGGGGTAGCGCCATTTGCCAAAATTGCAGGGAGTAACTGGCTAGGTTATCAAAGTGTGGCAGAGTTAGAAGAGGTTTGGACAAAAAATGATCCAAAAGGTAAGATAGCAATTTCTAACAATAGCTGGGGAAATGAACAAGCTGATCCAAATACTCTCTATGAAGAGCTAATGGAGTATGGAGCAAAAAATTTAAGAATATTTGATGAAAAAGTCAAAGGAAAACTATTTGTTGTAGCAGCAGGAAATGGACGAGAAAACAATCATGATTGTGGATTGTCCTATATGAGTGCAAATCCATATGTCATTACTGTTGCGGCTTTGAAAAATGATAATACCTTTGCATCGTACTCCTCGGTTGGTTCATCCCTTTTTATTTCAGGTTATGGCGGAAATAATTTTAATAATTCTGCAACTATAGCAACTACATATGTAACAGGAAAATCAGCACCCATAGAGGAGTTAACTTGGAGCGATACTAAAGAGTGTTTCATTAAAGCCAATGGAGAGTGTTCCTTTCCTACTTGGAATGAAGATGAAAAGAGGAACTATACTTACGCTATGAATGGAACAAGTTCAGCCGCTCCAACAGTTTCAGGGAGTTTGGCTTTAGTTTTGGAGGCTTGTCCGTGGCTTGGTTGGAGAGATATAAAGTACATTATGGCTAAAACTGCTAAAAAGGTAGATGTGAGTAATTCAACTTGGGTAGAAAATAGTGCAGGATTTCACCATAGTACAGACTATGGTTTTGGTCTTATAAATCCAAAGAGTATGATAGATACATGCAAGGGAGACTATAAAACTCTTCCAGATAGTGTAGTATTTTCAGAGCTATTTGAAGACATTAATAAATCAATTCCAGATGATAATACCAAGAGTGTTGTTCATAGATTTAGTGTGGTTCAGGATAGAGCAATTGAGTGGATAGGTTTAACAATTTTTAGTGAGCATAGTTGCGGGGGAGATTTAGAGATTTATTTGAGTTCGCCAAGTGGAACAAAAACAAGATTGATGCTAGGAAACAACAGCGGAGGCTGTTACTCTCTAGCAGATGGATTTAGGTATGGTTCAGTGGCTTTTTATGGAGAAAAGAGTGCAGGTGATTGGACGCTCGAAATTGTAGATAAGGCTAGTGGTGATTCAGGAAGTTTGCAAAAGATAAAATTTGAAGTATTTGGATACTAGGAGAGATTTATGAAAAAAATAGTAATGGTATTGGTTTGTGTTATGATTTCTGGATGTTTGTATGGAAAAAATAGAGGGCTAAACATCCCAAATATTTATAAAAGTATTAGCATAAATGAGGCAAGCAATGGTAGTTTAAAGCAAAAAAAGGTCTATATCTTAAAAGATGGTAGTGATTCCAAAGAGGCTTTATCATCAAGTGGTGTTAAGCAGTATGCATACGAAAATGGTAGCAGGTTTACTTCAAGAAGTGATTTGATGATTAAATTCATTGATAAAACAAAAGTTGACTTAAGAAGTTTTGAAAAAGAGTATGGTTTAAAGCTAAAAAGAAAGATGAATAGTGGAGACTATCTTTTTGTGAGTTTAGATGGAGATATACTAAAGAAGATAGACAAAATATCTCAAAAAATGAAAAAAAATATAAAAAGAATTATGCCAAATGTTGTGCTAAATATGAAACATAGATAAGATTGTTTAAGATTCTCAACTTTTGCACATAAAACCCAACAAATCCACAATCTTAGGTTAAGCATTAAAGCCCATAAAAAGGCACTTTTAGGTATAATTACATTGTAAAACATCATTATAAAAGACCGTTTTAGGCACTGACTAATTGGACCAATAATTGGTTAGTATTATGGGGATGGATATTTAGATTTAGTTGTGTAGAAAGGTATGGCTATATCTTATGAAAGATGCAGGATACAATCCAAATGAGGCTATTAAATTTTGGCAAAATATGATGGCTATGGATGGCAGAAAGAGTGTTCCAGAGTTTCTCTCTACTCACCCAGCCGATCAAAATAGGATAGATAATATCAAAAAAATCATTGCAAAGATGTAAGTAAGGATGTCACTTTATCTTTGCAAACATTGCCATCATTATCTAAAACAGCCGATATCAAAGCAATGCCCTCAACTTTTGAGGATTTAACTTTAGATATATTTTTTTGAGTTATTCCCCCGATAGCAACAACAGGATAATCAAGCCTTGAAGCCCACTCTTTTAGTTTTTCAACCCCAATGACAGGGTAGGTTAATTTTTTTGAAATGGGCTCATACACAGGACCCATAGCGAGATAGCTTGGCTTGAAGCTCATAGCAAATTCAATCTCTTTGGGATTGTGAGTACTAATGCCAAGTTTTAATCTAGCTTTAAAAATAGCCTCTATATCTGCACTTTGAATATCTTCTTGACCTAGATGAACCCCATAAACACCATACTTTATAGCCAACTTCCAGTAATCGTTTAAAAAGAATTGTGCATCATATTTTTCTTGTAGCTCCACTGCTTTTTTAACTTCACTCTCTAACTCTTTATCTTTTAAATCTTTTATGCGAAGTTGGGTAGTTTTTACTCCAGATTCATAAAGTTTTTCAAGTTTAGAAGCTCTATCTACTATAGGATAGAGCCCAATGTTTTTACATGGTTGAAATTTCATAACTTCTCTTCTAAAAGTTTTGGTGCCAAAATGGTGTCCCAACAACA
>JALSLU010000010.1 GCA_026988125.1 Sulfurospirillum sp. | reverse complement strand
GAGCCCAATTTTATAAAGAGTAGCTTTTCTCATCTCCAAGGCATCAATTAGATCTTTTGCATCCTTGATTTTATTTGCAACAAATGATTCTTTATTATCCAATCCATCAGTGTCTATAACGATTTCAGGGTAGTAAGCATCATTTAACTTGACTTCTATGAAATCGTCGTAATCATATATGAATATATCCGGAATTACTTGTATATCTTCTTGTAAATACTCAATTGCTGGTGGATTTTTAAATTTTTTTAAAACCTTCAAAGCATCATTAAAGAGAGGCTCACTACTAAAACTTTCGATATTTTCAAAATTTATTATAAGTTTTTTTACATACTTATACAATTCTTCATCTATTTGAGTGTCATACAGTTGAAATAAAAATGCCTCTTTAATATCTTTTGCACCAACTCCAACTGGCTCAATGTATGCAAATCTCTCTCTAATTTTTTCTACTTCATCCTTTGAGGTTTTAAATTTTTTAGAAATTTTGGAGAGTTGAGAGATATCAAAATAACCTTCACTATCAATATTTTCGATTATTTCATAAGCGATCAATTGAGATTTTTTAGTTGGAAAAAGAGG
Source organism: Sulfurospirillum sp. (assembly GCA_026988125.1). GTDB lineage: Bacteria > Campylobacterota > Campylobacteria > Campylobacterales > Sulfurospirillaceae > Sulfurospirillum_A. The sequence continues at coordinate 4,276 of JALSLU010000010.1, read as the reverse complement.
AGGAGTTATCTGCTCAATGAGTACTTCAAAAAGAGATTTTTCTTGAAATGTTAAAGCCTCTAGTGTTTGGGTAACGCTGTTTTTACTTAGCTCACTAAAAAAACTTCTTTTTTGCCATTTAGCATCTGGCGCTTCATTTCCAACTTTTACCTCTATGAATGGATTGGCTTTTACAAATGGCTCTAATGTCGAAGCCAAAGAGTCTAAATCAGCCTGCAATATGGGTAACCAACTTCTAAGAGTTGAAGATAGTTTTTGCTTTTGTGACTGAGAAACTCTTTGTCTAAGCATTAGAGTTTAAAATCCTCACCAAGATAGTAAGTTCTAACAAGTTTATTGTTTGCGACTTCACTAGAGCTTCCGCTTGCTAGTAATGAACCATTTTTTATTACATAGGCTCTATGACAAATATCGAGTGTTTCTCTCACATTGTGATCGGTTATTAAAATACCAATATCTAAATTTAGCAAGTCCCTAACAATATTTTGTATATCCGCAACGGCAATCGGATCAACTCCAGCAAAAGGTTCATCTAGGAGTAAAAATTTGGGCTGAATTATTAAAGATCTTGCAATTTCACACCTTCTTCTCTCTCCGCCACTTAAATTAAGCCCTTTTCTTAACCTAATAGGCTCAATATTTAAAAGATTTAAAAGCTCTTCAACTCTTTTTTCTTGTTCCTGCTTTTTTTTAAAAACAATTTCAGCCGCTAGCATTAGATTTTCTTCTACACTAAGCTCTTTAAAAACACTGCTCTCTTGAGGAAGGTAGCCTATGCCCATTTTTGCTCTTTTGTGAAGAGGCATCTTGGTTATGTCTTGATTATCTAGATAAATATGCCCACTAGTTGGAGGAATAAGTCCACAAATCATATAAAAAGTAGTTGTCTTTCCTGCCCCATTTGGACCCAAAAGCCCTATAATTTCACCACTTTTTACCTCTAGCGAAATATCATGTATAATCTTTGTCTTTTTAATCGTTTTTTCTAGTTTTTCTACTTTAAGTTTGTGCAACTATATCCCCTTTTATCTCCAAGTTTTTCAATCTCTACCACTATAAACTCAAACCCATAGCTTTTTAAAACCTCTTCAAGCCTCTCATCGCCCCACTCTACTAAGTGATACTTTGGCTCATCAAGCTTTTCTAAAAGTCCGCTTTGTAAGAATCCTTCTAAACCATTTTGATATATATCGTAGTGGCAAACCCTATTTTCATACTCATTTAAAATTGAAAATGTCGGAGAGCTAACTTCACAATTTAATCCAAGATTTTTTACAAAAGATTTTACAAATGTCGTCTTACCGCTTGCTAAATCTCCTCTGAGTAAAATTATGCCACTATCTCCTAGCTTAGAGATAATCTCTTTAGTAAGCCCATCTAGTTCACTCTCTCTTAAGACTCTCATAGAGCGTTTGAAACCTTAACTATCTCTTCAAGTTTTTTTACTGCCTTTTTGGATTCTATGGTATCTCTTGCCATCTCAATACCCTCTTTTATATCTCTAGCGACCCCATCAACCATCAAAGATGCTCCGGTATTAAGTAGGACTATATCTCTTTGAGCATCACTTGCCCGGTTATTCAATATATCTAGCGTTATCTTAGCATTTTGCTTTGCATCCCCTCCAACAATAGCCTCAAGCGGAGCTCTTTTTAAGCCAAACTCTTCAGGGTCTATCTCAAACTCTTCTAATTCATTATCTTTTAATCTACAAGCATAGGTAATCCCACTTAAGCTTATCTCATCCATTCCCTCTTGCGAGCTCACTACCAAAGCAGATTTAAAGCCATTTAATTTTAAAGCTTGCGCTATTTTTGGAACCAATTCTTTATCAAAAACTCCTAACATGCTCTTTTTCACATTTGCAGGGTTTGTAAGCGGTCCTAAGATATTAAATATAGTCTTTACATCTATAGACTTCCTAACAGGCATTATGAACTTCATAGCAGGATGGTGGTTTTTTGCAAACATAAATGTAAATCCACTCTCCTCTAACAGTCTTGCACTCTTTTTTATATCTAAATCTAGCCTAACCCCCAAAACCTCCAGCATATCGGCACTTCCAGATTTGCTAGTGATTGATCTGTTGCCATGTTTTGCAACATAACAACCAGCACCAGCACACACTAAAGCAGAAGTTGAAGAGATATTAAAACTCCCAATCTTATCTCCACCAGTTCCAACCACATCAAGCAATTTTTCTCTCAGCTCTTCATTCACCTCCAAAGGTATGGCATTTTGCCTCATAACTTCAGCAGCAGTTGCTATATACTCTACCGAGATTGAGCCATCTAGTGGAATTGAAACTAAAAACTCTCTCATCTTGGACTCACTCATCTTGTTTGCAAAAAGCCTTTGAAACATCTCTTTTGTACTACTCACTTTTCACCTCTTTTACATATTCATCTTGTTTACTTTTTGGGATTGTTTTAGTTTCAGGTATTTTTAAAACTTCATAACTAACACTACCCTTTAGATAGTTTATTGTTATCCTATCTCCCACCTTAACATCTTTAGCGGGTTTTGCAACTTTAGAGTTTATCTCTACCACCCCACTTTTACACATATCTTCACTAATAGCTCTTCTTTTTGTTATATTTACTGCATTTAAAAACTTATCTATCCTCATACTTTTCATCCTTTGTCCTATTTTAACAAAAAAAATTTTATACTTTACTTTTTAATCTGTTATTTAGATATAATTACAAACAAAAAGTTTGGAGTTTTCATGAATAAACAAAATAAAAAACTATTTTACTCAAGTTTAGAAAAACTTTTTGCTGGTCGTGAGCTTGAAAACTTTAAAGGCAAAAGCGGTTTTGCAAATCTTTTAGAGATAAAATCAAAATATTTTCAGGCTTTGAAATCAAAGCTTGATAACAAAATAGAAGAAAAATTTCCAACACAAACATCACAAGAAGAGCTTTTTCAAAAGCTTTATACTTTTTTTGACAGCTACTTAAATGAAACAGGTTCACCATTTTTTAATAAAACTGAGTTTTATAAAAATATTTATGAGCAAGTCTATACAAATTCTCAAGATACCACACTTTTTTGGAAAACACAGAGGCTTTATTATGTCAAAAGTGATTCTATACCAAAAGATGCTACATTTGATATAAAAGATAATGAAGATTTAAAAGCAAAAATAGTTTTTGATACAAGTGAACTTGAGTATAGCTCTACAAATGAGAAAAAAGAGTTGAAATTTATCATAAAAGAGTTATCAAAAGAGCAAAAAAGCATTACTCTGTTAGTTGTGTATAAATCTCAAAAGATAGATTTGGGTGATAGTTATAGTTTTGAGGTAAATTCTGAAGTCCAAGATAAAGTGATTGTTTTAAAAGCTACTAAAGATCATCAAAAAAAGTTAAAAGAGTTGATAAAGAGCTATGAACTTAAGATCGATCTATACCAAATAGCCGAAGCAATTCACACCTACAAAAGACAACAAGATGTGGACTTTTTTATCCACAAAGATGCTGAGCCTTTTTTGAAAGAGCAGTTTAATCTCTATCTTTATCACTACCTTTTTAAAGATAATGAGATAAATGAGTGGAAAGATAGGATTGAAACTATCCAAGATATAAAAGATATAGCATTTTTTGTGATAGAGCAGATCGCATCGTTTGAAAATGAACTAAAAGCTATGTGGCTAAAGCCTAAGTTTGTAAGAAAACTAAACTATATTATCTCACTTGATAAGATAGATAGTAAATTTTACGATGAGATTTTAGCTAATGAGAGCTTAAAGAAGGAGTGGAGAGAGCTTGGGCTTATAGAAGGTGAAAAGTTAATAACAAATGAGTATCTACCTGTTGATACTGCTTATCTTGATGATGAACTAAAGCAAAAAATTTTAAGTAGCTTTAAAAATCTTGATGAAGAAACCGATGGAGTGCTTATAAAAAGCGATAATTTCCAAGCACTCAATTCCATTATGCCAAAATATAAAGGCAAAATAGACCTTATCTACATAGACCCGCCATTTAACACCGGAAGTGACTTTGCATATAAAGATAGGTTTCAAAACTCTACTTGGCTTACATTGATGGAGAATCGACTCTTTTTAAGTGAAAAGCTTTTAAGTGATAGGGGGAGTTTTTATCTGCATCTTGACCATAATGCAAACTATTTTGGAAGGATTTTACTTAATGAGGTTTTTGGGAATGAGAATTTTTTAAATGAGATTGTGTGGCATTATTCAAATAAAATGGCTAATAGTAGTGTAAGTTTTGCTAAAAATCAAGAAACAATTTATTTATATAAAAAAGCA
>JALSLU010000009.1 GCA_026988125.1 Sulfurospirillum sp. | reverse complement strand
TTTGGTGTTGGAGATCCCGTCTCTTTCTTTGCTACGCTTGGTTGGGTTGTGCTACAACCTCCTAAGACTAATGCAACTGCTACTACTATAGCGCCTATAAATCTCTTTGTCATCTTTTTTCCTTTTTGTGTTGTTTAATGATTTTCTCTAATACTGCTTACCGACAATAAAGAATCCGCCAGTTTATAAATTGCTAAAGCAATTCCAATTGATCCTATGACAATTAAAATTTCTGCCAAGTGAGGATTATTATAGCAAATTTCTTTTGCAACTGCATATAGATCGTACTTTTCTGGACCTGTACCAAATCTATCACTCATTGGATTTGCATTTCCCCCATAAACAAAAATATATCTTCCTATATATCCTCCAATTATTGTACTAATAGAAGCTAAAAGTGTTTTATAAGGTTTTGATGACTTAAACACAAGTAAAAATGGAACTGCTAGCGTTAAAAGTATATAGCCTCCAAAATAAACCTCCTTAAATTCTCCAAAAAGTATAATAAGTGTCCATTTTTTATCAACAACCATATATGCAAATACTTCATACAATGCCAAAATAGATATGAAAAACAGTATGGCTTTTCTAATCAGTTCCATAATTTTTTCATATTCATCTTTTCCCTTGTGTACCAAAAAAGTTATAACTCCCATTATACCCAACGATGAGACAAATGCTGAAATTATAAAATAAAACATAAGTCCAGGAAATTCTGTCCATAAAAGGCGAGCAGTATTCATAGAAAATAGCTTAGCCTGTATATAGTATTCTATTAAATCGATAATTATACTTAACAATATAATTGGCATAGCTAATTTTCTAGCCCACTCTCTTTTTTTAGTAAGCACCAAGTATATTTCAAAAAGTACAAATGGTATATATATACAGTACAATGGCAACATTAACCACATACCTGCCTTTATGTTTGGACTAGTAAACATACTTATCATATTTAAAATATTTAAATCTGTTGCTATAGTAAAGAGCCCTGCAAATACCATAGAAATACCAGCTACCATAAAACCTGCTGAAATTTTTTCAACAATATGCAACTTCATAATTTCAGCAATAGCTACCAAAAATATAATTCCACTGCCAGTATAAATCATATACATATAATTAACAATAAATAGTGTCCAAGGGGTCTCCCTATAGACCTCACCTACATTTCCAAATACAGCTAGTTTCATTGCCTCTTTTAGTGCAGGATTAGTTGGATCCATACCCGAAGCATGGGCAGTAGCTGCTTCACTAAAGTATCTTATATCTACAATTTCATAAATTCCATATACTGCCAAAGCAATAAAGATATACGATAACAACATCACTCTATTGAAAAATAGAGCAAAAAAGCTAACTTTATTTATTTCCAATCCTAAAATTTCTATTTTTTCCATTCTTTGCTCCTTTTGTCTTTAGCAGCATCATACTTTTCTTTAAACTCATCCCAAGTATGTATAGTAGTATTGCGAGAGATGCTCTGCCTTGCATAAACTTCATCTTCAGGAACTATATAAAATAGTTTTGGGAGTGTATCTAAATCCTCTTTTTGAAAGAAAAACTTTTTTGTTTTTAAAAGTTTAACCAAATCACACTCTTCATCATCCAAATCTCCAAACATTCTAACTTTTGTCGGACAAGTTGCCTGACAAGCTGTTGTGCCATATTCATCAATCCTGTGATCACAAAATGTACACTTATCAACAGATACCATTGTGTCATCTACAAATCTAGCATCATATGGACAAGCTTCCATGCAACCCTTGCAAAGTATACACTTGCTTGGATCTACCTTTACTATACCGCCATCTACATAGTGGCTAGCAAATGTTGGACAAACACCAACACAAGGTGCATCAATACAGTGATTACACTGAGATGGGTATAGATTTATGTATGGTTTACCAAAAATGACCCCCTCATTTATTCCAACCCAAATTCTTTGCTTATCAGCTCCCAATTGAACACCATTTTCCTCTTTGCAAGCTGTTTCACAAGCTTTACAATTTATACAATTTTGATAATTAAGTGCCATTGCATAGTTCATAACTAAACCTTTCTAACTGTAACTAAAGTTTCATGCATTCTTGCACTACCAAATACTGGCTCAATTTTATCCTCTATAATCTCATTATCACTCGCACCATTTCTATGTGCAAAAGTTAACCCTGTAGATTTTGCTCCAAACCCGTGAATATAAAAAATTGTCTGAGGAATTATCTTTGCTGTTGGATATGCTTTTATTTTAACACTACCAACACTACTCTTGACCTCTACTAAATCACCAAATTTTATTCCTAGCTTTTTTGCCTCTTTGTCATTGATCCAGACATAATTTTCTCTCATTAACTCAAGTAGCATTATATTATTTTGAGTAGAATTTTGAGTAAACTGTGCGTGTCGTCCACTTATAAACTTAAATTTTCCATCAGGAACCTCCACAAAGTCCTTATCGTGCCAAGTTGGCATTGGATCAATTCCTCTCTTTTTCATACCACCAAGATAACACTGAATCTTTTTACTTTGAGTTTTAAACTCTCTCTTTAGTTCTGCTACATCTTTGGGATTTACACAGGTATCTATGAAGTTTAAATCACACTCATTTTCAAGCTTTACAGTTGTATAATATTTCTTGTTTTCTGGGTAATATTTGAATGTATTATTATCAATTTTTTCAAAATACTCATCCATCTTTGGATAAAAAACACCCTTTTTTCTTAACTCTTTCCAAGCTTTCTCACCATATTTTGGTACAAACATATGTTTGTTGATCTCCTCTTGAGACTCTTCAAATGCATCAGCTAAATTGAAGCCATTTTCCTCATAGTAATCCTCCTGTGTCTCATCTTTTCCAAGATCTGCCAACTCCTCTTTAATATCCTCATCATATTTTTTAGTTATCTCCCACAGTGGTTTTGAAAGTTTTTTTGCCAATCCATGCATAATTTCTATAACTGGCTTTGTTTCATACATTGGATCTATAACTTTTTGTCTTAATAGTATAGCTGGCTCTGCCCCAGAAAAAGACTTAATGGGATCCTCTCTTTCCAAGTAGGTACACTCTGGTAAAATTACATCAGCCATCATTGCTGTATCACTTGGCATTGTATCTATAACTACAACCAAATCCATTTTATTGAACATCTCTTTTGTTTTTTTTGTATTTGGAACACTTAACATTGGATTTTGTTTATAGACAAACATTCCTCTGATCGGATAAGGTGTCTTTCCTTCTACTATCATGTTTCTCCATGCAATCCAAGAGCCACTACCTCCTATAATAGCAGCTGCGTTCTTTTCAATTCTCTCTTTGGAATTCCCATAAAGTGGAACATTTATCTCATGGGGTGCTAGTGGTAGTTTTTTCCCAAAAATTATTCCACCTTTTACATCTATACTTCCACCAAGTGCAGTAAAAATTGCTTGGGCCCTTCTTAACTGAAAATCATTTTTACCCCAAGTTGTTCTTCTGCCTTGATAGTAAATTGATTGAGGAGCATAAGCCATAAACTCTTCTGCTATCTCTTCAATCTCTTTAGCTTTAATTCCTGTAATCTTTTCAGCCCATTTTGGAGTATATTTATTTTCTAGTATGTGTCTTTTATACTCTTCAAATCCACTAAAGTTATTCTCTACATACTTTCTATCATAAATCTCTTTAGATATAACATGATATGTCATTGCAAGCACAAAGGCCAAATCTGTTCCAGTTTTTATAGGTAGATATCTATCTGCATGTATTGCGGTATTTGTAAATCTAGGATCAAGCACAACAAGCTTAGCACCTCTACCTCTAGTTCTTTTAAAAAGATCCATAGTATCGGGAGTAATAATGGCTTCAGCTCTATTTGCACCACCCATAATAACATATTTTGCATTTTCTAAATCGGATAATCCATAACCTCCTATGGTAAGAGCATAACCCGATACTACAGTTTGCAAACAAATCGATGCATGATTAACAAAGTTTGAAGAGCCAAATTTATCTGCCATGAATGTTTTAAATGTATGTTCCGCCATACCCTCGCCAGCACAATAACCTATGCATGAACGATTATCTTTTTCTTCATCTACTATTTTTACCAATTTCTCTTTAATATACTCATATGCTTCATCCCATGATACCCTTTTGTACTTTCCATCCCCCCTTTCACCTATCCTTATGAGAGGATATTTTAATCTATCAGGATCATAAAGCGCATGAATTCCAGCATCTCCTCTTGCACAAAGCATATTTTTGGATTTTGGAAAATATGGATTTGGATCTAGCTTTACAACAACTCCATTTTTTACCTTTGCTATAGCAGCACACTTATTCACACACATCTCACAAGCCGTTGGAATATTCTTCAGAAGTTTGTTAGATATCTGTTTTTTTTCAGACTTATCTGCCAAAATATTTGTAGCACTAATTGAAGTCCCACCTAGAACACTTAATGCTACACTTCCCTGAAGAAATCTTCTTCTTGAGATTTCTACTTTCATTTTCTTCTCCATTATCTATAATATAAAATTATCTATATTATAAGTTTTTATAGTGTAATTTTAAGGATTATTTCTTTAATTATTATTAAAACTTTTTTTACTTATAATTATTTTTAATAATTATATCTTTAAAATATAGCTATATTGGGCATTTAGAAAAAAATTGAAATTTTAAAAAATTGAAATTTTTAGATTAAAAGGTAAAAAAAAATAAACTAAAATTGTAAGAAAGTAGCTTTTAAAGGAGAATATAGGTAGTTCTTGGGAAAATTTTTTATCAATCTTTCCCAAGAGTCATAGTAATCATTTACTATGTATGTCGTGCAACTACCAGTTGCCTTAAGAGTTTAACAAGAAGGTACATTTCCGCTATCGCTAGCGTAGTTGTACATAAATTGATAAACATGTGGAAGATACTTATCTTTTAGAGGTTTAGCTTTTG
>JALSLU010000008.1 GCA_026988125.1 Sulfurospirillum sp. | reverse complement strand
CTATTTATAATAATAAGCCTACATGTAGAGGTCTCAACTATAGATTTTTTAGTTCTTTTTTTAATCTCTTCGGTAGTTAGTGTGGCTCCTGTTAGCATAGGGGGAGTTGGTGTTAGAGAACTAACCTTTTTGTATGGCTTGGAATTTTTAGAGTATGAGCCAAACAGTGGGATAGCATTTAGCTTTTTATTCTTTTTTGTTACACTAATCTCATCATTGATTGGAGTAGCTTTTATATGGAAAAAATCTTTAGGAGGATTTGAAAATGGAAAACTTTAATTTAGATAAGTTAATGGCTTTTGTTGGCAAACTAGACTACACTTTGTGGGGAGTTAGAATTACAGATATTTTCATAGCAATTTTTATACTAATTTTTGCATATTTTTTAAAAGTGCAACTCTCTAATCTTGTCATAAAAAACTTAAAACTAATCACTTCAAAAACAAAAAGTCAAACTGATGATAAGTTTTTAAAGATCATAGAACCTCCACTGCAACTATCCATCTTAATAGTAGGATTTTATTTTGCCGCAAACTGGATAGATATAAAGGGTTTCAATCAAATAGCTTTAAGCATTCAAAGAACACTTATTGTTTTTACACTGTTTTGGGCTCTCTATAGGACTGTAAATGAATTTGCTTATATCTTTAAAAAGTTTTCAGCTAAATTTGGAAAAGAGCTTAGTGATGATATTGCTAACTTTATAGTAAAATTTTTAAAAGTTGTTGTAATAGCTCTAGGAGCTATGACCATTTTAGATGGATGGGGTATAAATGTTAGCGCATTTGTCGCATCTCTTGGTTTAGTTGGTATGGCATTTGCACTAGCTGCGAAAGATACCGCTGCTAATCTATTTGGTTCACTTGTAATTTTTACAGATAGACCATTTAGACAAGGAGATTGGGTTCAAACCCCAGAGGTTGAAGGGGTAATTGAGACCATAGGGATTCGCTCAACTAGAGTTAGAACTTTTGCTCAAGCCTTAGTTAGTGTACCAAATGCGGTAATTGCAAACTCCCCCATAACAAACTGGTCTTTAATGGGAAAAAGAAGAATAAAAATGAGACTAGGACTTACCTACTCTACAAATACTGAACAGCTAGAGGCTGTTTTAAAAGATATAAGAGAGATGCTAAAAAATCATCCCGATATTCACCCAGATGTTATTATGGTCTATTTTGATGAGTTTCAAGATAGCTCTCTTAGTCTATTTTGTTACTTTTTTACAAAAACTACTATTTGGTCCCAATACTTAAAAGTTAGAGAGGATGTCAATCTTAGGATTATGAAAATAGTAGAAAATAATGGATGTAGTTTTGCATTTCCTTCTCAATCAATCTATGTGGAGTCTCTACCAAAAGAGCAGTTAATCTAAGTGCACCTCTAAAATTTTCCTCTAAAAAACAAATATAAGAATTTTTTTATAAAAAAATGAATATAATTCACTAAACAGAATATAATTCATCCCCAATTATCCAATAGGATTTGCTATAGTAGCACTTATAGCCTAGCCTATGGCATAATTTGGGTTCATAAGGTTGTGATATGAAAAAATTAAGTCTCTTTGTTTTGGTAACTCTTATAATCTTTTTTGGCTATGAAGGCTATAAATACCTCCACTTTAGAACAACTCATGCGGTTAGTGATGCTGGCTTCATCAAAAGTGATAGCTTAAGCATAGTTAACTTTAAAGTAGGTGGAAAGATAGAGACTCTTTATAAAAAAGAGGGGCAGAGTGTAAAAAAAGGAGAGCTTTTAGCATCCATTGACAAAAAAGATTTTTTAGTTGCTAAAAGTAAAATTCAAAACAACTTACAATCAATTACCAAAGAGATTGAGTCTCTAAAGATAAAAAAAGAGATAGTCTCAAATGAGGTAAATATATCAAAAAGAGTAGCTAAAAATAGTATAAATGCCTTTAATAAAAAGGTCTTTGCTCTTAAGTACCAAATAAAAGCTAATGAAGATAAATTAAAAGAGATTGAAAAAAATGTTAAACGATTCAAAAGACTTCTGAATCAAAAGCTTGTCTCAAAAAACAGGTATGAAAAGTTGGCCTCTTCGAGAGATTCATTAACAAACAGCATAAATGCACAAAAAAAAGAGCTACAATCTTTACTAGAGAGTCTTAAAAATGTCAAAGAGAAACTAAATTTAGCCATAAATCAAGAAAAAAGCATTAAAGAAATTCAGACTAAAATAGACTCATTAAACTATAAAAAAGATGCACTCAGCGACTCACTAAAAGAGATAAATAACAAGATATCTTACTGCGATATACATGCACCATTCGATGGCATAATCGCTAAAAAATTTGTAAATTCAAAAAGAGTTGTAGAAGCTGGTTATCCAATATATGCACTAATTGATCCAAAAGATATTCACATTGAAGTACTGCTTAGTGAGAAAAAGCTTTTTGGAGTAAAAAAGGGGTGTGAAGTAGAGTTTAGAGTAGATGCTATAAAAGATAAAAAATTTAAAGGTGTAGTCCAGGGCATCCTTCCAGCTTCTGCTTCTACATTTTCATTAGTTCCAAGAGATATTGCAAGTGGTGAATTTACTAAACTTGATCAAAGATTTGTAGTTAGAATAGACTTAAACCAAGTTGATAAAAGTTTAATGAGAGTTGGAATGAGTGTAAATATTGCTATAAAAAGAGACTCTAAAAACTAGAGGATAAAAAATGGTACAACAACTCTCATCTACACATAAAGAACCTTGGGATATAACCAAATCTCAAAGGGCTCTTTTTAGCATTATTGTTATGGTTGGGGCTTTTATGGCCATTTTAGACACCACAGTAGTAGATGTAATAGTGCCTAAACTAACAGGTCCGCTAGCAACTGACATGTATGGGGTTCAGTGGATAATTACTAGCTACATGACCGCAGCTGCCATTGCACTTCTTGTAACAGAGTACCTCATAGATAGATTTGGCTCAAAAAAGGTTTTTTTGGCTGGAATATTGTTTTTTAGT
>JALSLU010000007.1 GCA_026988125.1 Sulfurospirillum sp. | reverse complement strand
ATAGCATCTTTGTTTTGTGGACTTAGTGAAAGTCTAACATCCATTATAATTTTTAGAATCATTCAAGGCTCAGCCGAAGCTCTAATAATGGTTACAAGTCATATTATGATATTTTCTTACTTTCCGCCAAAACAACAGGGCTTAGCTATGGGAATCTATGGTTTAGGAGTTAGTTTTGCACCAGCTTTGGGTCCAACTTTAGGTGGCTACTTAACAGAGTATTATGGATGGGAGATGGTCTTTTTTATAAATGTTCCAGTTGGAATTGTGCTTTTTTTAGCTGGGGTTATATACCTTCCAAAGGATTTTAACCTAACAAAACCAAAGTTTAACTTTATCTCTTTGTTTCTTCTATCTATCGCTACAGTCTCACTCCTTATGATGCTCTCAAAAGGTCAGCAAAGAGGGTGGTTTAATGACTATTATATCGGAGTTTTACTCTTTAGTGCAATTATTGGTTATCTTCTGTATGTAGTTAGTGAGATTGTATCTAAAAACAAGCTTATAGATTTTTCACTCTTTAAAAATCCAGACTTTACAAATGGTATATTGCTTTACTTTTTTATTTTGGGCTTTAGTATGTATCAATACTTTTACCTTTTGCCAATCTATTATGAGCATATAAAAATGATGCCAACTTTGGATGCGGGGATTTCAGTATTTGTTTTTGCAGTTTTTATAGGCTTTTTTGCTCCTATAGCAGGGATACTCTCAGATAAAATTGGAGCTAAAAGAGTTCTTGTTATCACAACTATTATTTATCTTGTAACATCCTTTTTGCTTCTTCCTATGTTAAATTACTACACTCCAATTTATAGAGCTGAGCTTATAACCATACCCTTAGGAATCTCTATGGGACTATTTTTTGCCCCAGCTACTGTTTTACTACTACAAAGTGCACCAAAACACAAAGGTGTTTTAGCAATAGTGCTTATGGATTACATGAGATTTGTAGGAGGTAGCTTTGGGACAGCACTTGCAACAAATAACTTGGAGTACTATAAAAACTTAAACTTTTTACATATGGAGGAGCTTCAAAACTACACAAATATAGATAATTATTTAAAAACATTGCAAAGTTTTGGTGGATTGAGTTTAGAAAGAGCAAAAGCACTTTTTTTAAACTATGAAACATTTATGAGTTACAACTATGGATTTGGAAGTGTTTTTACAAGTGCTGCATATTGGGCTGCCATTGGCTCAATATTCGTAGTGCTACTATTTGTGATGAAAAACAAAAAGGAGATAATAGTATGAGATTTTTACTCTTAGTTTTACCGATTTTATTGGTTAGTGGAGATTTTAAAGAGATGATAAGCAAGATTGACTCCAACACTCTTTTAAAATCTCAACAGGAAAAAACAAAATCATTAGAATCTTTAGAAAAAGCCGCCAAGGCAAAAGATAGCTTAAGGGTTGATCTGTTAGTAGATGCAATCAGATTAAAAGATGAGCCGACTGTAACATTTTCACTTATTCCAAATACACCAGCTTCAACTTTTCCAATGGGAACAAAAAGCAACCTTAGTGCTGAGTTAAGATTTTCATACCCTCTATTTACTGGATATTTAATAGGTGCAAATATAGAAAAATCAAAACTTGAAGTTATAAAATCAAAGCTTCAAAGCAAAAATTTAAAAAGAAAACTATACTCTCAGGCAATTGAGCTTTATGGAAAGCTCTACTCCATAAATGGAGCAATAAAAGCCAACAAAGATGCACTTAATGCTGTTGAAAAATCCTACAAAAAAGCAAAAGCTATGTATAAAAATGGTCTTTTAAATATGGCAGAGGTATATAACATAGAGGCTAAAAAGTTTAATTTGCTATCCAAAGAAAAAGAGCTATCTTATAGCAAAAAGAGAGTGAAAAATTTAATCTACTATCTTTGCAACTACAAGATAGACGACAACATAAGATTAACTCTGCCAAAAACAAAAGATCAAAATAGCACCATAAAAGAAGCACTAAAACAAAGAGAAGATATTAAAGCTATAAAAAATAGCCTAAAGATAAATGACCAAGACATAAAAGCAGTCAAAAGCAAATACTACCCTCAA
>JALSLU010000006.1 GCA_026988125.1 Sulfurospirillum sp. | reverse complement strand
AATTTGTTCTACTGCGTATGCAGGTGAGAGTGAAAATGGATGAAAATTTTTATTTGTTATTTGTGCATTGACGGAGACTTTGGCAAGGTATGATCTAGTATATAGCAAAGAGTGACTAAGAAGTCTTGCTTTTGAAACTTCTTGCTTTACTATAAAAGTTGAGAGAGATTTATACACAACTATAAGCACGAATACCAAGAACAATCCAGACAACACAAAATACTTTACCATCTGCGTTTTAATATTCATGCCCATACTCTATATAGAATTTCTGCAACATTGTAACATAAAATTGTTTAAAAAATGCAGTTTAGAGGTGCCCTTTATTTACCCAAACAAAAGTTTCCAAACATTTTATCAAGTATTTCACCTCTTTCAAAATTTGTCGAAATCGAAGATATAGCCTCTATCGCTTCATTTATACAAAAGGCAAATAGCTCTAATTGATGCTCATTTAAAAGCTCAACACTTCTGTCTATACTCTCACAAGCACTCATAACTGCTTCTAATTGTCTTTTCGATGTTAAAAGAAGTGTATCTTCATTTGCAATTAAATCCAATATTTTTTCTACTTTATCTACAACCTCTTGAGGATTTTTCTTTAAATTTAGCTTAATAAAATCTCTATTTAGTTTTGTAACATCAAATAAATTTTTCAAATCACTCTTATTAAGAACATATAAAATCTCTTTATCTTTAAACTTTTCGAGTTCATTTAAAATTTTCTCATCTTCTTTATCAAAAGCTCTTGAATTATCAAACATTGCTATAATAATATCGCTCTTTTTTATAGCATCAATTGAGCGCTCTATCCCAATCTTTTCTATAGAATCCCTTGCCAAGCGGATTCCAGCAGTATCTACAATCTTAATTATGTGTGTGCCTACTCTAATCTCTTCTTCAATTGTATCTCTAGTCGTTCCAGCAATCTCACTTGTGATCGCTCTATCGTAATTTAAAAGAGAATTCAATAAAGAACTTTTTCCCACATTTGGCTTTCCAATTATAGCAACTCTAAAACCCTCAAGCAAACCCTCTCTTCTTTTTGAACTATTATAGATTTGTTCTAATTCATCTCTTAAATCCAGCAACTTCAATTCTATCTGTTTAATTAAATCACCAGGAAGATCCTCTTCAGCATAGTCTATGTTAACTTCTACAAAAGCTAAGATTTCAATTAAGTTTTCTCTAGCACTCTGAACAAACTCTTTTAATTCTCCTTTTAACTGCCTAGCTAAAATTTTTGCAGCATCTATACTTTTAGTCTCTATTAGTTTTGCTACAGCTTCAGCCTTAGTTAAGTCTATCTTTCCATTTATAAATGCTCTTTTAGAAAACTCTCCTGGTTCAGCTAATCTTGCACCATATTTTATGACTTCACTCAAAATTAAATCTGAAACAACAATCCCACCGTGACACTGAAACTCGACTACATCCTCTCCTGTAAAAGAGTTAGGTGTTTTAAAATATATAACTATCGCTTCATCTATAATTTCACTGTTTGAGTTAAAAAGTGGGGTTAAAGTAGCAACTCGCGGTGTAAAATTACTTTTTTTAGAAAGTTTTTTTGCAATATCTAAAGAGTTGGCTCCACTTACTCTGACTATAGATATTGAGCCAACCCCTCTACTTGTAGCAATAGCAGCTATCGTATCCACTACTATCTATTTTTCCTATTGAAATCATTTATAACAATAAATCTACCACCATCTCTATGAGATTTTATACCTACATACTTATTTGGGAACTCTTTTCTAAGAGCTTCCAATGCAATTTTTACCAAAACACCATCTAAAACTTTAGTTTGCCCTCTTCCTGTAGTATTTACTCTCTCGATGATACCAACTAAATACTTATCTATCATCTCTTCCTGATTCTTTAAAAACTCCGCTATCTCTAATCTTATATTTAACCCATATTTTAAATTAATCCAATTATATAGTAAATAGGAGAGAGATTTGTACCTATACCCCTCTTTACCTATCAATAGTGCGGCATCCTCCCCAGAAAACTCTATTAAGACTGTATCATCACTATATTGTTCTACTTTTATGCTATCCAATTCAAAACAGCTGTGTTTAAACAGTTTATTTATTTTAGTCTCTATCTCTTTCACTGCAATGGCTACATCTACTTTGGGTCTATCTTCCTCTCTTTTAACAACAGCTTTTTCTAGCTGTTTTTTATTATCTTTATCTGTAGAGGAATCTTTTGAAACTAAAGATTGATCCTTTTTTTGAACTTTTTTTCTGTATCTATTTTTTCTACTTTGTTCACCTTTAGTACTTTTTGTATCATTAATGCCCAAAACAGTAGCTTCAATTATGGCATTTTTTTTAAACATTCCTAAAAATCCCGAGCTAGGATTTTGGATTACTTTAAAGTCTATTTGAGTTACAGAACAGTTCAATTTAATCGCAGCCTCAGAATACGCCTCCTCGAGCGTTTTAGCTTCAATAACAATCATTTCTTAACCTTTTTTTTAATTGCAATTTTCTCCTCTTTTTTCTTTGCAAACAAAGAGTTTACATAGTACTGCTGTGCAATTGAAAATAGGTTATTTGTAAACCAATAAAGTGTTAAACCAGCAGGGAATGTTACAAAGAAAAATGTAAAAATTAGAGGAAGATACTTCATGATTTTTTCTTGCATAGGATCAGTTATGTTTGTTGGAGTAATTCTTTGATGAACAAACATTGTTATGCCCATAGCAATTGGAAGTATGAAGTATGGGTCCATTACAGATAGGTCATCTATCCACAATATCCAAGGAGCAGATTTAAGCTCTATTGCATTTTGTAAAACTCTGTAGATAGCAAAAAATACAGGAATCTGTAGCAAAATTGGTAGGCATCCTCCCATAGGATTTGCACCATGTTTTTTATAAAGCTCCATCATATGCATGTTTAGTTTTTGCTTATCATCTTTATACTTAGCTTGAAGCTCTTTAATCTTCGGAGTAAGCTCTTTGAGCTTATTCATCGATACCATACCCTTATAGGTTAGTGGAAACAAAACAAGCCTTATAAGAATCGTCATAACAACGATCGCCCAACCCCAGTTTCCAAGCATACCATGCAACCATGAAAGAAGCTTAAAAAGTGGTTTTGAAATAAATGTGAAAAAACCATACTCAATTACATCAGTCAATCTTGGATCAATTCTATATAAAACTCTATACTCTTTTGGACCAATATATCCATGAACTTTTAAATCACCACTACCCTTTATGAAAGCCAAAGGAGTCTCTTTGTTAACTACACTAACAATTACATCAAACCCTTTTTCAAAATTGTACAAAGCTGTCGTATAATACTTATCTGCTCCGGCGGCTATCTTGGCATCTATAAATCTCTCTGTACCTTTTACATCTCCATCTTCTATTGGTGTATGTGTGCCATCGGCTTCTTTTACCAATACTCCATGAAATGTATACATATCTACAGCTACATTAGGTCTAAATCCCGGGGTTAAATAGTACTTATGAGGTTTATCTAGCTTTATCTCTAAGTCATAATTGCCATCTTTGTAAAAAGTTATAATTTTTATTATCTTTAGATTTTTCAAATTTTGAGTCAAATTGATTTTAACACCATTTTCCACTACTTCAACTTGAGATTTATCAGAAACATATGGTGTTAAAAATGCCTCTTCATTGATCAAAGAGTCTTCAAATCTTAACTCAAGAGGATATGGTTTCAAATCACTATCTATAAGCTGAATTCTCTCACCATTTTCATCTTTATACTTCTCTTCATTGAGATAAAATTTACTAATCCTTCCAAGTTTATCTATGTGTGCCTCATACCGCTTTGCTTTTATAACCACCAAAGTTTCACTATTAATGATACCATCTTTTGAAGCTTTAGTAACTTTTTCATCCGATTTATTAATAACTGGAGCTTGGTTAGAAACATTTTTTTGAGTTTGCATCTGCTGTGTCTGATTTGTATCTAACTTGTTTGGCTTTGGTATAAAAAAGTAGTCATAAGTTATAAAAAATAAAAATGATAAAACTGTTGCTAAAATAATTCTTGTCTGATTACTCAGTTTGTCCATAATGGCATTCCCTTTTGAGATTTAAAAAGCTTTTAAAATATAAAAACTTTTTTTATTTTTTGGTACAAACCAAAATTTTACATTTACAGGGCTAGTTTTGGGAGTATTTGTAATACTTTTAAAATTTTTACCTATATCTTTGGTAATCACAGGGTAGTCAATTCCTCCACGAAACAATTGATTACACCTTAAAACTCTTAAAAAGCTATAAAAAAAAGCCTTAAAAAGACCGTTATGCAAAATTTGCCATTTAGCATACTCAGAACATGTAGGATAGTACCTACAACTTCCAAAACTCAATAGAGTAAAAAATTTTTGATATATCCAAATGAAAAAAAGAGTAACTCTTTTCATGCTTCCAAGCAATTTAATTTTCTTAAAGACCAAAGAAAACTTTTTTTAAGCTCTTCATAAGTCATTTGATTGATATTCTCTTTTGCTACAAACACATAAACACCACTTTTTAAACTAGAGCTTAATTCATTAAAAAGAGCTCTCATCCTTCTTTTTGCTCTAGCCCTTTTAACGGCATTCCCAACCTTTTTGCTCGCTGTAAAACCAACTTTCTTTTCTAAACCCAATTTGTAAAAGATGACACTTCCACTACTATGCCATCTTTTAGAGTTATTATATACTTCTGAAAACTCTTTTGTTAACTTGAGCTTTTCAAAACCTTTTAAACTGCCAATCTTTTTCTACCTTTTGCACGACGAGCAGAAATCACCCTACGACCATTTTTTGTTTTCATTCTTACTCTAAATCCATGTGTACGCTTTCTTGGCGTATTGTGTGGTTGATATGTTCTTTTCACTAAACATCCTTTTTAAATTGTTTTTTAGGCAAAGATTCTACCTTTTTTTCGCTTAAAATAAGTTTTAAAGTAACCATGGCACTGACTAAATAGCCCTCATCTACCAATATTCTTATTAACAAAAAACCAAGCAAGTCTATTATCAAGCCATTCATAACTTCTAGCATGTGCTTTTGTTCTT
>JALSLU010000005.1 GCA_026988125.1 Sulfurospirillum sp. | reverse complement strand
CTATCTCAAAAATCCCACTTGCTAGTGCAGTTTCTATCAGTAGTCTAGCATCTGGAGTTCCGTGCCTTAGGCTTACTGGTCTGTTAAAATGGGTTATCATCTTTCTAGTGGTTCTGTATCCATGGTTTATAAGAGGATA
The DNA here is from genome assembly GCA_026988125.1 of Sulfurospirillum sp. Lineage (GTDB taxonomy): Bacteria > Campylobacterota > Campylobacteria > Campylobacterales > Sulfurospirillaceae > Sulfurospirillum_A. Next base: position 4,925 of record JALSLU010000005.1, on the reverse strand, counting down.
ACCATTTAACATATCGACCTCATTTGCTTCACTAAGCTCAAGCATCTTCTTAGCGGTTGCATAGTCATTTAATCTTGTGTTTGAATCTATGGTTAGAGGAAGGACATCGGTATCGACCTTCTTGAACTCTTCATAAAGTGCAAACTGCTTCTCATAAGTTGGAAAGCCTCCTCTTGGCTGAGCTAGAGTGGTGTGTGAGTTTTTAAACTTATAAGAGATAAAAAGCTCTTTGTTTGCATTTTTTATAAACTCCTCAATCTCATCAAAATCAAAATTATCTATATACTCACTTTGAACTATTATCTCTCTCTCTTTTTGGTGGAGACTCATTTTCTCTCCTTCAAAGAATGCTCTTTTACATGTTTGATTAACTTTTCAACCTCCGCAAAATACTCCTTAGCATCTTCTATATCATCACAAATAATATCGTACCTTCCCTCTACAGCATAGTCATTTAAATCTATTAATAACTCTATATTATCATATAGCTGAATATTATTATCTTTACAATGCTTAATTAATTGATATATATCATGAGTTTTTAAAACTTCAACGCAATTTTTAGCCAATATTGACTTTAGAAGTTTTTCAACACTTTGTTGTAAATCGAAAAAAACTTTTTCAATATCTATCTCTATTTCATCGCTCATAAAAAGTTTGTAAAGTGCACTTGCACTATTGAAATCAACTATAGCCTTATATAAAAAAAGATCTGCAGAGTTTTTTATATCATTTTTTTTCATACAAAACCTCACCTTTATGTCTAACATCATACAAAGCAGTATTTATCCAGTTGTTGTCACTATGAGTTTCATAGTAGTTTTCATCAACAACCAATACATCCATAGGTATCTCTATATCTTCAAGACGCCTTCTAATCTCTCTTCTAATCTCTCTTTTTTTACTAAAACTATCTTTTATAATGCATAGATCCAAATCACTATTTTCATGAGGATTGCCATATGCAAAAGAGCCAAAAAGTATAATTTTTTTAGGATTAATTGGTTTTAAATTCTTAACTATATATCTTTTAATATCCTCTAAATTTCTCACTCTTTCTCCTTCAAAAACATCTCAAGCCTATCTAAGCCACTATTTAAATCAACCTGATGAAATACCAAGTCAAATCCATAAGAGTTGTACTTTGGGACAATATCTTCTACTTTTGCCTCTCCAACACAAAGATTACCACCTATTACAAAAACAACATTGCTTAAATCATACTCATCTTTTACAAACTTTAACTCACGACACCAGCCCTCTGCCTCTCCATTTAGTGAAGAGATTAGCAAAACATCTGCCTTAGTCTCAACAACGGCATCTATAAACTCTCTTAAGGAGGTATTTACTCCTAGATTAAAAACTCTAAAGCCTCTTGCTTGTAAAGATATATCTATAAGCCTGTTTGCAACCACATGTATGTCATTTCCTATAACACCTGTTACTACTTTATACATTTTTCTACCTAATTGAACCCAAATTATGCAATAGGCTAAGCTATAAGCACTACTTTAGCAAATCCTATTGCATAATTTGGATTGAAATATTTCGCTATTTTATCTAACTTGCTTTTAAGTTTAGATATAATTTTGAAAAAGCAAGGAGATTATTGTGGATTTTTGTACGGCTGACCTGTGTGATAAATATGATGAAAAGATAAATGTTGTCGCTCCAATATTTAAATCTTTTGGAGGGGTATCTAGCTTTAGCGGAAGAATTGCCACATGTAAACTATTAGACAATAACAAAAAATTAATAGAGCTTCTAAAAAGTGATGGAAAAGAGAGAGTTTGCGTGGTTGATGTTGAAGCTAAATTTATAGCGGTTGTTGGAGATAATCTTATGGCATTGGCAAAGAAGAACAATTGGAAGGGCATAATAGTAAATGGATATGTAAGAGATACTAAGATTACCAAAAACATAGAAGTAGGACTCCTAGCGCTTGGAGTATGTCCTAAAAAGGCCCAAGCTGAAAATTTTGGAGAGTTGGGCTGTACTCTCAAATTTGGTGGAGTTAAATTTTTTCAAGATAACTATATATATGTTGATAACGATGGAGTTATAGTATCAAAAGAGCCACTTTACTTATAGCATCTGTTTTACTTTTTTTTGGATGTGCAAACCAGCCCAAAATTATAAACAAAGAGGAGAAGCTAAAAAATATGCTTCTTAATCTAAATAAAAACATAAAAGAGAGTGATGCTAGTTTATTGGCAAAAAAAGCTATATTTTATTCGTCATTCTTAAAAAATAAGTATAAACTAGTTAAACCGCCACTGTATCACAATTTTTTAGTCAACATTGGATTAAAAAAAAGGGGACTTTGTTGGCATTTTGCATATGATATGCTTAAAATGGCAAAAAATTTAAAACTCAATAGTTTTGATTATTATATCGGGGGAGCAAACATAAATAACTACTGGAGTGAACATAACAGTTTAGTTGTTACTTGCAAAGGATGCAGTTTTGAAGAGGGAATAGTGATGGATCCTTGGAGAAAATCAGGTGAATTATATTTTAACTTTTTAAAAAATGATAAAGAGTATAAGTGGAATCAAAGAGGAAGTAAAAGATGAGTGAAGAAAAATTTAGAAATGATGCTAAAACAGTTTTAAAATTTATTCAGGTCTACTGTGATGAAAAACACAAAGAGAGTGAAAAAGAGAGTAAAACAGTTGAATTAGTTTATAAAGAGAAAAATTTAAATGAAAAAATTTATTTTAAACTATGTAAAAATTGTGAAAATACATTTTTTTACTCATATAAAAAACTTCAAGAGTGTCCTCATGAAAAAAAACCAAGATGTAGAAAGTGTCCAAATCCTTGCTACGAAAGAGATAAATGGAAAGAGCTAGCAAGAATTATGCGATTTAGTGGACTTCGCTTAGGATTAATTAAAATAAAAAAAGTTTTTAAAATTTCTAATTTCTCTTGACCTCGGTCATATCAAAATTGTAAAAATTACTATATTATTTCGCCAGTTATTTGTGAATCATGGTGAAATACTTTCAGACTATAATAAAAAAATTTCGTCATATATCGCTATAGTAACTCTTTAAGTAAAAAGGAGGGGATGTGAAGAACAATAGGTTCCTTATTTACAGTTCACTATTGGCATTTGCGGTTGCCATAGGTATGTTTATCTATTTGGTTAATGCTTCAAAGGCATTATCTTACCTATCTAGCGACCCAAAAGCTTGTATTAACTGTCATGTTATGAATACTCAATATGCAACATGGCAACACAGTTCGCATGCTAAAAATGCGACTTGTATTGAGTGTCATCTACCAACAGATAGCACTTTAAAAAAGTACATTGCAAAAGCTAAGGATGGCTGGAATCACTCTGTAGCTTTTACGCTTGGTACTTATAAAAATGCTATTGAGATTAGTGATGATGCTGCAAATAGAGTGCAAAAAAACTGTATCTCTTGCCACAAGAGCATTACTTCTACATTAGTATCCAATTCTGACAAGTATCATAATTTTAATGATCCGAGTGTTAAGACTGGTAGAAGATGTTGGTCATGTCATAAAGGTGTACCTCATGGTAAAGTCAGAGGACTATCTACAACGCCTTACAATTTAGGCGTCAAAGAAGTAAAATAAAAGGAGATTAAAAGTGAAGTTTAAACTATTACTTGCTGGTTCGATTGTTGCAATAGCTGCTATGGCACTACTTGCTAGCAATATAAACGAGAGAGAGGCTGAGCGTAAAGCTCTTAATGAAACTCCGGTTGTTGCTCATAAGGATAGAGCATTCAATGAAGCTTGGGAGAGATACTACCCTAGACAGTACAGCTCTTGGTTGAAAACAAAAGAGAGTGGAAAGATTCATGATCTATTGAAAGAGTATCCACAACTGCCAATTTTATGGGCTGGATATGGTTTTGCAAAAGATTATAATGCACCTAGAGGTCATTACTACGCTGTTCAAAGTAACACTAACACACTTAGAACTGGTGGACCTGTAGATAGCAAAACTGGACCTATGCCGACAGCTTGTTGGACTTGTAAATCAACTGATGTTCCGAGAGTTATGGAAGATGAGGGTGAATTGGAGTACTTTACTGGAAAATGGGCAAAGTATGGTAGTGAAATTAAAAACTCCATAGGATGCTACAACTGTCATGATAATAAAACTGGAGTTTTAGCTTCAAATGTTAAGTATCTTGATAGAGCCTTGGCTGCTGCGGGATTAAAAACTTTTTCAGAGTCAACTCACCAAGAGAAAAGAAGTTTAGTATGTGCACAGTGTCACTCTGAGTATTATTTCAAAAAAGAGAAGTGGACAGATAAAAATGGAAAAGAAAAAGTTGCAAAAGTTGTTACTTTCCCTTGGCATAATGGTTTAACTGCTGAAGGAATGGAGGCTTATTATGACTCAGTTGGTCATACAGATTTCAAAAACAAAATCTCAAAAGCTCCAATCTTAAAAGCTCAACATCCAGGTTATGAATTATATAGAACTGGAATACATGCTAAAAAAGGTGTAGCTTGTGCTGATTGTCATATGCCTTACACTCAAGAAGGTTCAGTTAAGTATTCAGATCACCAGCTACAAAATCCTTTAAATACAATGGATAGATCCTGTATGACTTGTCATAGAGAAAGTGAGACTAAACTAAAAGAGATTGTTAAAGAGAAGTACAACAGAAAAACTATGTTACATCTTCTGACAATGGATAACTTAGCTAAAGCTCACCTTGAGACTGCTAAGGCTATGGAAGTTGGAGCTACTGATGATGAGCTTAAAGAGGTAAGAGACCTTATAAGGAAAGGTCAGTGGAGATGGGACTATGCAGTTGCAAGTCACGGTTCGTTCTTTCACGCTCCAGGCGAGACTTTAAGATACTTAGCAGAGGGTAATGATTATGCTATGCAAGCTAGAATCAAGCTAGTAGGAATCTTAGCAAGCAAGGGAG
>JALSLU010000004.1 GCA_026988125.1 Sulfurospirillum sp. | reverse complement strand
CTCCATCTATATTATGGATAGATGAGATAGAAAAAGGCTTAAGTGGTATTTCAAATGGTGGTGATGGTGGAACAAGTGCTAAGGTATTTGGTACTCTTCTTACTTGGATGCAAGAGAAAAAGAATGAAGTTTTTGTTATTGCTACGGCTAATAATATTTCAGTTTTGCCACCTGAACTTTTAAGAAAGGGTAGATTTGATGAGATATTTTTTGTAGATTTACCACCATCAAATGAAAGAGAAGAGATATTTAAAATTCATATAGAGAAAAAGCAAAGAGATATAAATGATTTTAATCTTAAAGCATTGTCAGAAAATTCAAAAGGATTTAGTGGAGCAGAGATAGAAGAAGCTGTAAATGAGGCTTTGTTTATTGCTTATGATAATGAAAGAGAAGTGAATACAGATGATATTATAAAAGCTCTCAATGACACATTTCCACTTTCAAGAACTATGGGTGATACTGTTAAAGATTTAAGAAATTGGGCAAAAGTAAGAGCTAGATTTGCTTCTAGTGGAAAAAGTGAAGAGTTGCCAGAGATTAAAGAGAAAATACCTACTCTTGCTCAAGAAAAACATAATCCTTTTATAAAGTAGTGATATGAGTAATAATGGAGATAATCACAACAATAAAAATAAGAAGTATCATAAAGGTGCTAGACACAATACTTTGCAACTAGGAGACCATTCGTATTATAGTTGTTTTAGTAGTTTTCCTGCAAGAGTTAAGGCGCTTGTAAATACTACAAAAGAGGCATTAACCCCATATCATAGTTTTATAAATGAAGCTATAAAAGCAGAAGAAAAAAAAGGTTCTTACGAGTGTGAGTGGAAACATATAAAATCAAATTTTTCTTTAAGTGTTACACCTATGTATAATAAGTTTAAAATAGAAAAACCCAAGACAGTTTTCAAGGTATTTGTAGATGATATAGAAGATTTAAAAGATGAGAGAAATAAACTATTTTTTGATAGTCAAGATAAAACTGTTAGATTTGATCAAAAAGATATAGTCATAGAAGAAAATTACATCATACTCGACACAGACACCTTACCAAAAGAGGATGAAATACTAGAGTTAAATAACAATGAAGTTGAGTATGAACTAACAAATCTGTCTTTAAATAGTGATGATTTACTTCACAGTAATGGTAAAGATTATGAGATAGAAAGACTAGAAGAGTTAGAAAGTGGTTGGAATGTTTATATTAAAACAGATAAAAATCTAAAAGAATTATCTTTATTGTCTCAAAAGTTAGATTGTAGTAAATATAATAGCTCTTTCGAGAAACTTTTTGATGAAGAGAGTGAATACTTGTATGAAAAAATGGGTAATGAATACCAAAGTGAAAAATTACCAAAAAGTAAAATACTAAAAGATGAAAATGACAATGAATACAATTGGAGAGAAAATAAAAATTCTAATCAAAAAGATATTGTTATCCAACTTATAGATGATGATAATAACGATGATAAATCTATATCAGAGTACTTTTTTGCAGATGATGTAAAAACAATATATCAAGATAGTGATAAGAATAATAAATTTGATATAAAAGTAAAAAAAGTAGATGATAAGATTCTCATACTTAGGCAAGACAGGAAATATCTAAAACAACTTAAAGAAAATGAAAATATCAAAATAAAAGTAGATACTGGTAATCTAAAAAAGCAGAGAGACACTCTAACACTTTTAAATAATTCCCCCGTAAAAAATCAACAAAATCTTATAAAACTTTTTGAAAGAAAAGATAGTAGATTGTGGGAAAAATCACATCCTAAAAATATAAAAGATTGGTATATTTTAAATGATGAAAGCTATGATGGAACTCTTGACCAACGAGAGTTTGTTAAAAAAGCTATAGCTACCGATGATTTCGCCATACTTGAGGGACCTCCTGGAAGTGGTAAAACTACAACTATTTTAGAACTAATTTTACAGCTTATAAAAGATGGTAAAAAAATCCTTTTATCTGCATCTACACATGTAGCTATAGATAATGTACTAGAGAGAATAGATAAATTTGATAAAGATAATCTAGTGGAACCTTTACGAATAGGGAGAGATGGAAGTATAGGAGAGAGTGTTCAACATCTTCAAATAGATAAAAAAATAGAGCAATATAGAAGAAATGGATTTAGTGAAGAAATGGCTGAAAAATTTGTGTTAGATAGTGCAAACCTTATATGTGGCACAACTATGGGAATAAATCAGTTTCCCCCGATTCGAGATAGAATTGATTTTAGTAATGGCAGAAGAAAAGAAACTGATTTACCCATGGATACAATGTTTGACTATATGATAATTGATGAATCAAGTAAAACTACATTTCAAGAATTTTTAGTACCTGCTATGACTGCTAAAAAATGGATACTTGTTGGGGATATAAAACAACTCTCTCCATTTATAGAACAATCACATATAATGCATAACCTTAATATAGTTCTTCCAAAAGATACTCAAAAAGCTATACGAATAGTTTTTGAAACATTACACAATACTTATGACCAAAAGAATAAAATCCAAAATCCTTATATTGTAGAAGTGAGCTCAGGTGAAGAAAAAGAGATAAAAAAATATCTTGAAGAGTGGAGTAAAAAAGAGAACAACCCTTATAAAAATAAAGTAATTTCCTATAGTAATGAGCAAGATTTATTGAAAAAGCTTGGAAGTGATTTAGTACTAATAAAAGATGGAACTTGGAATAATGTAAAAAAAGATTTACCAAAAACTCATATTGCAATACTTAAAAAAGATAGTGATAGTGATGATTTTTGGTTTAAGCAAACATACTTAAATCATAAAGGAAAATTACAAAAATTTTCTAAAATAAATAAGAACTCCTCTACTGATAATCATCCAATAGAATATAAAGATTTTTTCAAATCGATGCTAAAAGAAAAAAGTTGGGCAGAAGAGATTACTTGGAGAATGATAAGGGTTTATGAAAGAAGAATGTTAAAGAATCTAGATTCATATTATGAAAAAACTTATGAACTTTTAAAACCTGTTTCAAAAGATAATGCCGTGGATAGAATCTATAATATGACTCTGCCATCTATCTTAGAATCTATTCAAGTTGGTAATGGTGAAAAACATAAAAATAGCACAACTATTACAGAGGGTTTTGATAGTAGAGACTTAGAACAAAGACACGAAACTCTTAAAACTCAACATAGAATGCATCCAGATATTTCAAAGTTCTCAAGAGAAGAGTTTTATACTAATGGTAATAATTCAGCTTTACAGAATGCTAGTACTATAAATAGAGATTGGAATTATACTCGATATGATAAACGAGCAGTTTGGCTGGATGTAACAAAAAATGACAAATCTAATGGTCGTAATGCTGAAGAAGTAAAAGTTGTGATGAGCGAGGTAAAAAAGTTTTTAGACTTTACTAAACATAATCTAACTAATCAAGAAGGCAAACCTTGGAGTATAGCAGTCCTTACATTTCATCAAGCACAAGCAACTATCCTAAGAGATAGATTACGAAAGTTAACTAGTCAACCAAATAAAATGTCAAAATTTAATATGAAAGATGTTGAAATACTACTTTATACTGTTGATAAGTTTCAAGGGATGGAAGCAGATATTGTATTTATAAGTATGATGAAAACCCAATCTATTGGTTTTTTAGACAATATAAATAGACTAAATGTAGCATTAACAAGAGCAAAATATCAAAGAGTTATAGTGGGTGACAGAAACTTTTTTGCAAATAAACAGAATGGTTCACAAGAGTTAAAAAGATTAGCCAAAAATGGAGGAATGTAGTGAAAATAACACTGAGAAAAAGTATAGATGTAAAGCAGTTTGAATTTGTAGGTGAATTGAATTTTTTTGAAACTTCTCCATATATAGCACTTTTAAAAGATTTAGAAACTAAAGAGGATTTAGTAGAACTACTTGAAGAAAAAGATATGCCACCATCAGCTGTAAAAAATGTGATACGAAAGCTTGAAGATTTAAAAGTTTTAAAAGATAATAAAATAGTAGATATTGAAGATGGTTTTCCTGAAAAAGAGTATGGGAAATACACTTTTTCTTATTTTGAAAATGATACCATGAAACCTTTCAAATATTTAACAGAAAATATAAGAAGAGAAAAAGCAGTTTCAAGAAATACAGCTGATAATATTTCACAAATTGATAGAGATGTGCAGAAATTTATAGAGAATAAGCATAAAGATTTTAATGAGAAAAAAACTTTTGAGATTGTAAAGATTGAGGAAAGGAAAGGGTTGTTAAGTGATGCAGATACTACAAATATTGATTTAGTTTATGAAGATGAAAAATGGAATTATGTTATTAATGCTAAAATTTTTAATATGAAAAGTATTGATTTAAATGTAGTTTTTCTTAAAGAGTGGGATGAAGAATATCTCTCTTTTATGGTTGAATATGATTGGATAAAAGATAAAACTGATGTTATTAAAAGTTTTATATTGTCTTTTGAGTTTGATAAACATAAGGTTGCAGAATATGGAAATTTTTCAGTAAACTTTGAAAATATTCCAATCATTCCAAAAACTGAAAATGATGCTTTAAAATGGTTTATAGCTCTTCTAAAAATAGATATAGAGACTGAAAATAGATACATCTCAAAAGAGGAGTTAAAGCAGTTATGGTTCAACCTTAAAGATAAAAAACCTAAGTTTAAAAAATTTGACTTAGAATTTGATTTAGAGATGATTTTAAATGAGTTTGGTAAAGGTTCTAAATATTATTGGCTTTTACAAGCTGGCATAGACTTGTATCCTTTTGATAATAGTTTAGCTCCTAAGAGTAGAGTTATTATAGAAGCACAAGAAGATATAGACCTATATGAAGACTTTTTTCAAAAATTTCATATAGGGTATCCAGCAGAACTGATAATAGTTGATAGATGGATTGTTAACTTAGAGCAGTATAGAGGATTAGAAAAAATCATAGAGGTATTTGGAAATCCTAAGGTAAAAATAATTACTCAAAAGGTAAAAGATAAAAAAAATAATAAACTTATTGAAAAAATAATAGAAAGATGTAACATAGAAGTTATCGAAAAAGATAAAAAAGAGATTGTTCATCAAAGGTATTGGATATTTGATAATAAGCATATATATCAAACAAGTGAA
>JALSLU010000003.1 GCA_026988125.1 Sulfurospirillum sp. | reverse complement strand
GAAGATTTGACAAATCTCTTGTACATCTCTTAAGTTTTTCTCTATATGCTCACGACCTAGTATAGATATATCTAGCCACAAATGGTCCCCATAAGGAGATGGGACCCCTTTTCCATTTCTTATATGTTCCATCATTCTTCTACTTACAACATCTCTACTTGCAAGCTCTTTCTTTTCCGGCTCATAATCTGGCATAAATCTATAACCATCTACATCTCTTAAGATTCCACCATCACCTCTACAGCCCTCTGTTAAAAGGATGCCTGAAGGCACTATTGGAGTTGGGTGAAACTGAACCGCTTCCATATTTCCAAGCATAGCAACTCCAGTTTCTAATGCAATCGCCGCACCCGTTCCTTCACAAATAACGGCATTTGTAGTCTGCTTATAAATTCTTCCATAACCACCAGTTGCTATTAGTGTTGCTTTTGCTACATAGGCAATCAACTCTCCACTGATTAAATCTCTTACTATTGCACCATAGCATCTATTGTCTTTATGTATAAGAGCGATCGCCTCTTTTCTATCTTCAATGTTAACATCATGCTTTAGTGCCTCATTTGCCACTCCAAAAAGCATAGTGTGTCCGGTTGCATCTGAAGTGTAGCAAGTTCTCCACTTTTTTGTACCACCAAAATCTCTTGAGTGGATATAGCCGTGAACCTCATCATCCTCTACAATGGTAGTTTTTTGAGCATTTATAACTGCTTCTCTAGGACCTTTTTTTATTCTAGTCCAAGGCACACCCCAACCGGCCAACTCTCTAATAGCTTTTGGAGCAGTTGTTACAAACATTCTTGCAACCTCTTGGTCACATCCCCAGTCACTTCCCTTTACGGTGTCCGCAAAGTGCAGATCTTCATTATCTCCCCTACTCATCTTGGAGTTTCCAAGACTCGCTTGCATACCGCCTTGAGCAGCCGCAGAGTGAGAACGCTTCACAGGAACTAAGCTTAAAACTGTTGTACTTAAACCCCTAGATTGAGTAGCAACCGCAGCCCTAAGACCCGCCAATCCTCCACCAATTACCAATGCATCGCAATACTTAACATTCATCATACAGCCTTAAATTCAATATTTTTAATAATCAAAGAACTATGCTTCACATTAGACATAGAATCAACCTTGTTAAAACCATACTTTATATAAGCTAACATAGTTAAAAGTCCTAGTACCAATAAAAATCCGGTTATAGCCCACTTAACCTTTTTAAGTTTAGCTCTTGTCTCTTTGGCGTTACTTCCTTCAAACCAGCCCCACTTAACACAGAGTCTATACAGACCAATTCCACCATGAAACTCAACCGCCAAAAGAAGTGTTAAGTAAAAAGGCCACTGATAAAGCATCCTAAGCTCAGAATCACCAATCTCTCCAACCCCAATACTTCCAGGATTTGTTAACATAAAGTAAAGATGAGCTGAACCTAAAAAGAACATCGCAAAGCCCGTAATTGCTTGAATAGCCCACATAGTTGTCTCATCATGCTTCATCATTTTTACATGTGTTCTATATGCTTGCCACTGCCTAAAATTTATAGGAAGTTTTCTCATTCCAAGCCCCGCATGAATTATAAAAATTGCAAATACAAATGCAACTATAACTGAAACTAGCCAAGGCTGAGGCTCACTAAAGATCAAACTCCCCTCAAACAGTTCAGTTACCATATTCATAAATTCTGGACTTATTAGTATGGTAGAAACAAACAGCATATGCCCCCACATAAACAGCCCTAAAAATAGCCCCGTAGCGCTCTGAATAAAATCAAGCCTAGCTGGCACCCTGCTCTTCTTGCCATCGACTCTTTTGCCTAAAAAGCCTTCGATTAGGTCACTCACTTCTGCATCCTTTTTATGGTTTTCTAGTCAAACTACTAACTAGGATTGCACAATGATACTACTACTAAGATTAAAGTTTAGTTAGTTTTTTTAAGTACCTAATCCGAATTATGCAATAGAATTCACCAAATTAGCACTTATCACCTAGTCTATAGCATTTGTAAAAAAATCTCCTATCCTTTTGGTTAAGCTTCCATTTTTTAGAGCTGTTCTTATATAATTTAGAATAAAATATTTATTGTATATTTTAGTAACATAATCATTACAATTTTATATTATATTGTATCTCAAATATAATCTATAATATAATTACGATATAGTATTTATAGCATCGTCTTTAAGATAAATTCAAGGGAGAAGCTTTATGAATACCAACGGTAATTCAAATTCTATATCTAGTAGCAATTTTGAACAAGAATTAAATTTAAAAAATAACAACCATAACCAATATATAAACTATAAAGAGCTTTATAAAAAAGCAAAAAATAATTTAAACAAATTAAGTAGTCAAAAGAAGCTACAGGTTGAAAATATAAAAGATATTTTATGTAACGAAAACATAAGCAGACGAGATTTTATGAAGTGGGTCAGTGCAACTACAGCTACTTTGATGCTTCCAAGCTTTTTTGAACCACTTGTTGCCCAAACTATCGAGGTACTAAATCGAGTGCCGGTAATTTGGATAAATTTACAAGATTGCGCAGGAAACTCAGAAGCACTTTTGAGATCTGATGGTCCAACACTTGATGAATTGATAATTGATATTATATCTTTAGAGTTTCATGAGCTATTAATGGCACCTTCAGGTGAAAATGCTGAAAAACAGCTAGAAGATACAATAAATAGTTTTAAAGGTAAATATCTACTCTTTGTAGAGGGAGCAGTTCCTACTGCTGAAAATGGAATATATGGTACTATAGGAAGCAGTGGAGAAACATATGTAGAGCATCTAAAAAGACTCTCATCAGATGCAGCTGCTATTATAGCAGTAGGTACATGTGCAACATTTGGTGGAGCACCAGCAGCCTCACCAAACCCTACTGGAGCAACAGGTGTTATGGGAATTATTGACAATAAACCAATCATAAATATTCCTGCTTGCCCAGCAAATCCATCAACTATGCTCGGTGTTATATTAATGTATGCAATGACAGGAGAATTGCCAGAGCTTGATAATCTAAAAAGACCTAAATTTGCATATGGAGTAAGAATTCACGACGCTTGTGAAAGAAGAGTGCATTTTGACGCAGGAAATTTTGTTGAAGAGTGGGGCGATGCTGGTGCTCAAGAAGGATATTGTCTTTACAAGATGGGATGTAAAGGTCCATATACTTTCAACAACTGCCCAACTGCTAAATATAATGCGGGAACAAGCTGGCCAGTTCAAGCTGGCCATGGATGTATAGGATGCAGTGAACCACATTTTTTTGATAAGTTTGGTAGATTTGAAACTCCATCTAGCTATGACATAAATTATAATCCAGCATCAGATTTTCGTATAGGGGTGGTAGCAGGGATTGGTGTTCTGGGGGCATTTAGTGCCTCCAAAGTGCATAGTTTAATTAACAAGGAAAAAGAACATGGCAACTAAAAAAATCGTTATTGACCCTATAACAAGAATTGAGGGGCATTTAAGAATAGAAGCTACCATCGATACAGATACCAAAGAAGTAACAGATGCATTCAGTTCATCTACAATGTTTAGAGGATTAGAGTCTATAATGAAAGGACGAGATCCAAGAGACTGTGGATTAATAGCTATGAGAATTTGTGGTGTTTGTACTTTTACTCACTATCAAAGGAGTATAGAAGCCGTTGAAAATGCATTTGGAATAACCATTCCTACTAACGCGAGACTTGTTAGAAATATTACTCAAGCTGCTCTTTTTATGCATGATCATCTTGTCCATTACTATCACCTTCATTCACTAGATTGGGTTGATGTAGTATCGGCTATGAGTGCAGATGCTACGGACGCACTAGCAGAGGTAGATAAATATGCAAAAATGTCTGGCAAGTCTGCTTACAATACTACAGTAGAGCCATTTAACAATACACTGTTAAAGCTAAAAAAATTAAGAGATAGTGGAAGGTTAGGACTCTTTGCAAATGGGTATTGGGGAAATAGCAGCTACAAGCTTACGCCAGAGCAAAATCTAGTTGCAATGACGCACTATTTTCAAGCGCTTGAGTTGCAAAGAGATTTAGGAAAAATGATAGCAATATTTGGAGGAAAAGACCCCCATCCTCAATCAATGGTTGTTGGCGGAGTTACTTCTATAATGGATATAAAAAATTCAAATAAAAGAGAAGATTTTAAAGCTTTGGCAAATAAGGTAAAATCTTTCATAAAGGGTGCCTACATTCTTGATATGTATATGTTGGCAGATGCGTATAGTGAAGAGATGAAAAATGGCATCGGTGCGGGATTAAAAAATCTTTTAGTATATGGAGGCTTTCCGTTAGAAGATGGAGATATTTACCAGGCTGAAAAACTTTTCCCTGGTGGTATAGTGTATAATGGCAATCTAAATCAAATAGTTGATTTTGATCCAGATCTTGTAACAGAAGATGTAACACACTCGTGGTACAATACTCCACAAGACCCACATCCTTTCAATAGTACAACTGAACCAAATTATACAGGCTTTAAAGAAAAAATCAACAATATAGCCTATCTTGATACAGACAACAAATACTCTTGGATAAAATCTCCACTCTATAATGATACAAGAGTTGAAGTTGGACCGTTGGCTAGATTTATGGTAGGTTATGCTAGAGGTGATAGCAGACTCAAGGGGTACATTGATAGCTTTGTAACTAATTCAACAATGGACAGTATAGATAATTTTTACTCATCGGTGGGCAGAACAGTAGCTAGAGCATTAGAATCTGAATTGATGGCAGATATTGTAAATGATTGGGTAGATGAACTCAGTCTAAATGTAAATAGTGGAAATTTTAGTAGCTGGACTAAGTTTGATTTTAATGCAAAAAGTCAATCCGCAAATGGGTATGGGCTCGAGGAGGCTCCTAGAGGCTCTCTTGGACATTGGATTAAAATAGAAAATGGAAAAGTCGTAAACTATCAAGCCGTAGTTCCGTCAACTTGGAATGCAGCTCCAAGAGATAGCAAAGGCAGAAAAGGCGCATATGAAAAGTCTCTTGAAGGCGTTACTCTTTCAAGCATTGATGAACCATTAGAAATACTAAGAACTGTCCATAGCTTTGATCCTTGTATTGCTTGTGCTGTACACTTAATCGATACTAATGGCAACGATATTAAAAAGT
>JALSLU010000002.1 GCA_026988125.1 Sulfurospirillum sp. | reverse complement strand
AAAGCACAACCTTGCGGTCGTACTAGACTTTTAATTGTCATCTTTTTACTGAGCGAAGCCCAGTAAAAATTCACGCGGCTTCAAAGCACAACCTTGCGGTCGTACTGGTTTACTACTTAGCTATGCTAACCATAGCAGGTCTTAAGACTCTATCTTTTATCTTGTATCCCTTTTGAAACACTTGTAAAATCTCTCCAGAGTCTTTCTCTTCACTATCTACTTGCATAACTGCTTCGTGGATGTTTGGATCAAACTCCCCACTTACATCTATAAGCTCTATTCCATGCTTTTCAAAAGCTTTTTTGAACTGCTCAACTGTCAAGTCGATTCCCTCTTTGATCTTTTCAAAGAGCTCTTCAGGCTTAACCTCTTTGCTCTCTTTGATATTTGCTGCACTATCTAGTGCATCTATTATTGAGAGCATATCTCTTGCAAATAGCTCATTTGCATAAGCTACTGCGGTTGCTTTTTCTTTTTCTAATCTCTTTTTTAAATTTTCAAACTCCGCATGAGCCCTCAAATACTTTTCTTCAAGCTCAGCTACTTTAGCTTTTAAAGCTTCTATCTCTTCCTCTTTTGAAATTTCACTACTTTCACTACTATTCTCTACCTCCTCTAAGTTTGAAGTTTCCTGATCATTTTCATTAACATCAACTTCAATCTTTTTATCCTCTTTTTTTTCACTCATTTAACTCTCCTTATCTCCTTCATTACAAAGTTTATACAAAAAACTGCTAAAATCGCTTTGGACACTTCCAAAACAAAATAGCTCTGCGCTTTGATCATCAATCTTTGCTGGTTGCTTAAAGGCTAAACAACCTCTTGGTACAAAACCATCAAAATAGATCCCATCACTTAGATTTAGAGTAAACTCATAATCCAGAAGATACTCCAAAAACTTTTTATCTCTAATTTTCTTTGCAATCTCATACAATTCGCTCTCTCCAGCTTTCAAAATTTCGCTAGAGCTAATCAAATCACTCAATTTTTTATGCAAATCATATAGACCAACTTGAGACGCAATTGATTTGAGCTCTCTAATTTCAAGTCCAACTAAACCTGTTAAAAATTTCTCAACTTTACCATTATATTTTAAAACAACTTCATGCTCATCAAATGTGAGTATAAGATATCTATTATCCACATTTATGATCTCTTTTAACCAATCTTTTTTACTTTTAGTAGCTAAACAATATATCTCATACTCGTCAATGGCATCTTTTATAACTTCAACACTACCAATTTCTAGAACATTTGATGTATCTATCTTACTCTTCCAATACTCGATCAACGCACCTACTGTTGGAATCCTTCCACTACTCACATGCAATTGAGCCAAAGCACCCTCTTGAGACAACTTTTTTAGATACAATCTTATGGTTGAAGGCGAAATAGAGATATTTAGCTTCAATTTTAACTCCATTGAACCAATAGGCTCTTTAGAGCTTAAATACTCCTGAATAATTGCATTCAAAATTAAATCTCTTTTATTCACCTTGTAACCTTTAGCACTCTATGTAATTAATTGCTGATGGAATTATACAACATTGAGTCTATCTTTGTCAAGTATAAAGTTTAGTTAGTTTGACTAAAGTTTTTTTAGTTGTACTAAAATACCCATATGTAGAGAGATATAATAGAGTTAAAAAATTTGTAATTAAGGGTACCTCTAAAGAGTAATTTGGAAAGCTATAGTAAGATTATTTTAAGAGTTTGACTTTTTTTTGAGGATTTTAAAAATTTTGAACATCTCTTTTTTTGACTTACTTATGCGTTTAATGAAGCCTTTTTTTTCTTGAATCGATATAAATAACTCTTCTAATGCCCGTCTTTCAGATTTAGTTAGTGTACTATTCATGTTTTCTCCCTTTTGAAACCCTTAGATATCCTTTTTACAACATGTAAAAGGTCATCATCATCAAGCTCACTTAGCATTTTAAAAATGGCAGTCGCAGCTTGTGGATTAGAGTTACCAAGTTTCCAGTCTTGATAAGTTCTCATAGAAATTCCTAGCCTTTTTGCCATTTCTCGTTGACTAATTTTTTTACCAAGAAATTTTGATTCGACTGCATTATGTAAGAGATTAAATATATCTTTTGTTTCCATGGCAGTCATTTTATCTAATAATGTTTTAACTATACCTAAATAGTATAAAAACATTAGTGATTATATCTAAAAAAACTATTTTTTAATATAAAATAAACATTTATTTACAATTTATATACGATTTTTTACAATTTTATAACAGTATTAGACATTTGTATACAGTTTTTCGTATAGAAATAAACAATCTGTGGTTTTTGGTGAAAATTTATAGGGAGTTTTTTAGGGGAAATTCTAATTGAGACCCCAGTTAGGGGTCAAATAACTACTTTACTCTTATAGAAAGTTTTTTCGCTAAATCTATAAACTTTGCGTAATCTTTTCTTTTTAAGTATTTCATTAAACTTTTTCTTTGACTAACAAGTTTTAAAAGACCAAGTCTTGAAGAGTGATCTTTTTTGTTTATCTTTAAATGCTCAGTTAACTCTTTAATCCTGTGAGTAAGTAGAGCGATTTGTACCGCTGGTGAGCCTGTATCATTCTCATTAGCACCAAATTCCTTAACAATTTCTTGTTTTTTCGCCGAATCTAAAGCCATAATGACCTCCTTGATTGGTATAATCTCCCAAAAAATGGGGAAAAACATTTTACCTAAAAAAAACAAAAATTTTTATTAAAAAGTACTTGTTTAAACCCTAAATATAAATTCTTATCAAAATAAAAGTTTTTATTTAGTACAATTTTGGTCTTATTTATACTGACTTTTAAGGTTAGTTTCTAGAAAGGACTGTTAATGCTATTAACAAAGGCTAGCGAATATGCTCTGTTATCTCTTATAATTATTTCACAAAAAGAGTCTCCACAAGATGTAGATTCACTATCTAGGGGCTTAGGAATTTCAAAAAGCTTTTTAGCTAAAATTCTACAATCACTTGCAAAAGAGGGCATATTGAAGTCCTATAAAGGTGCTCATGGCGGATTTATGCTTGCAAAAGATCCAAGTGAGTTTAGCTTAAAACAGATAGTTGCTTGTGCTGAAAAAAAGCCTACTATGGTTTTAGAGTGTACTAGTGAATTTGGTTGCTGTCCAAATAATAGAGCTGATTTTTGCAAAATATTACCTTTTTTAAATAAGCTTCAATCTAAAATTGATGATTTTTTAGATAATATGACACTTAAAGATATAATTAGTTAAAATAGTGCTACATTTTAAAAGGATATCCCAAAAAGATTAAACTATTTTTAAAGGCTACTATTGGCAACAAAAAGAGGCGTATTAAGAAATATTGCACCATACTTAGAGACTATTGTAAAAGCGAAAGATTTGACAGTGGTGGTATTTATAGTTGCCATTATGGCAATTATAATTGTTCCCCTACCTAGTGGACTTCTTGATTTTTTTCTAACTATCTCTTTAGCATCATCTGTCCTGATAATACTTATAGCCCTTTACATTCCTAAACCAACAGATTTAACTACTTTTCCTACTCTTATTCTTATAATCACACTATATAGATTGTCTCTGAATATTGCAACAACTAGAATGATTTTAAGTAAGGGACATGAAGGCACGAATGCTGTTAGTGATATTATCTCTAGTTTTGGTCAATTTGTTGTTGGTGGAAATTATGTCATAGGGATAATAGTCTTTTCAATATTGGTACTTATTAATTTTATGGTAATTACAAAAGGATCAACAAGAGTTGCTGAAGTTGCTGCTAGATTTACACTAGATGCCATGCCCGGAAAGCAAATGGCAATTGATGCAGACTTAAATGCAGGACTCATCGATGAAAAAACAGCTAGAGAGAGAAGAGAGGCGATTATCCAAGAAGCAAACTTTTATGGTGCAATGGATGGTTCTAGTAAATTTGTAAAAGGTGATGCAGTTGCTGGAATTATTATAACAATCATAAATATAATTGGTGGTTTTCTGATAGGAACTTTTCAGCACGATTTGGATGTGGCTACAAGTGCTCAGACATACACTATTTTAACGATAGGCGATGGATTGGTTTCTCAACTTCCTGCACTCATTAGCTCAACTGCAACAGGCATAATCATAACTAGAGCTTCTAAAAGTGATGATGGTAAAAATTTTAACCAAAGTGCAGTTGATCAGCTATTTGGTGAGTACAAAACTCTCCTTATAGTTGGTTTTATACTGATTATGTTTGCACTTGTTCCTGGTCTTCCAACACTCTCTTTAGGTTTTGTAGGCATAATTTTCTTGGGACTTGGATATCTTATGAAAGTAACCCATGATGGTACCTTTTCATTAGAAGAGTTTTTTGCACAAAATGTCATACAAAAAGAGCCAAAAACTGGTCAAAAAGTTTCACAAGCGATTAAAGATAACAAAGAGGCTCAACAAAAACCTAGAAAATCTCCTGAAGAGGAGAGAAAAGAAGAAGAAAATGCTCTAAATGATATCTTAAAACTCGAAATTTTAGAGTTAGATTTAGGTTATCAGCTCATAAAATTAGCCGATCCTGCACAAGGAGGCGATTTGCTAGATAGAATTAAAAGCATGAGAAGAAAAATTGCTCAAGACTTTGGCTATCTAATTCCTCAAGTAAGAATCAGAGATAATCTACACCTACAGCCAATGCAGTATCAATTACTGCTAAAGGGCATACCTATTGGTGAGGGTGAGATATATCCAGATAAATTTTTAGCTATGGATAGTGGTTTAGTTTCAGATGAAATTGAGGGCATACCTACAAAAGAGCCAGCTTTTGGACTAGATGCATTGTGGATCGAGCCAGATAAAAAGGAGGATGCAATTATAAAAGGCTATACCACGGTTGATCCTGCAACTGTAATCTCCACGCATATGAGTGAACTTATAAAGAAACACTCTGAAGAGCTTTTAACCAGACAAGAAGTTCAAAGCTTAGTCGATAAACTAAAAGATACTTACCCTGTAATAGTAGAAGATTGTCTCAAGGTGGCCTCAATAGGATTGATTCAAAAAGTATTAAAAGCTCTTCTTCATGAAAAGATACCAATCAAAGATCTACTAACCATTTTAGAAACTATAAGTGATGTAGCTGAAATTACAAGAAATGTTGATATAATAGTAGAACAAGTAAGAGCAAAACTTGCAAGAATGATAACTAAACTATATGTTGATGATGATGGAGTTTTAAAACTTTTAACATTTAATGCTCAAACAGAACAAAAGCTTTTAGATTCTCTAAGGGATAAAGATGGAGTTAGAGAATTGCTTTTAAACATAGGTCAAATAAATACCTTAGTTCAAAAGGTTAGTGATGAAGCAACAAAAGTTTTACAAAGAGGCATTTCACCTGTTGTTATCATAGTTGATCCTCTGCTTAGAAAATCACTTCACGATATATTTGAAAAGTTTGGCTTAGAAGTTGTTGTGTTGAGTCATGCGGAGATTGACTCTAGTGCTAAGTTTGAAGTTATAAGCTCAATTGAAATAGAAGGAATATAAAAATGGATTATAAAATTTACCACCTAAGTCATACTGATTTGGATGGTTATGGATGTCAAATGATTACAAATCACTACTTTAAAAATATTGAGTTTTTTAACTCAAACTATGGAAAAGAGATAAATGAGAGAATTACTCAAATAATAAATGCCATAGCAAATAGTGAGATAAAACACAATCTAATCCTCATTACAGATTTAAATCTTACAGTAGATCAAGCCAAAGAGCTAGAATCAAAAGTCAAAATAAATCAAAAAGATGTCAAACTCCTGCTTTTGGATCATCATAAAAGCGGGCAAGATTGCGCAAGTGAGTTTAATTGGTACTTTCTAGATGATAGTCGTTGCGCCACAAAGATAACATATGATTTTTTCAGCTCCATCATGGGAGCAAATGAAAAACTAAATAAATTAACAAATGTAATAAATGCTGTTGATATATGGCTGGAAAATGATAAAGAGTTTGAGTTGGGTAAAGTGTGTTTAGGGTTAATTAGTGGAGCAAAAGAGATAAACCGTATAATGTTTCCTAAGGAGAATGCAGAGTATATGTTCTCTCTTCTTAAAAAAATCCAACTCTACTTTAACAAGAAAAACCCTCACATAGCACTTGATGAAGCAGTGCACTCAATTAAAAAAAGCTTTTTCAGAACAGACAAAGACGATACCTTAAGCAATCTTGTCTCTTCATATAATGTTGATCTGTTAACAAAAAATAAAAAACTTATGAATATAGATTATGATGAATTTAGAGGAATTCTAACTTATAATATAGGTAATGTATCTATAATTGGTAATGATTTTTTAAAATCAAACCCAGATTATGATTTTTTTATGGATATAACCTCAAGGCGAACCATTAGCTTAAGAGCAAATGGAAAGGTTGATGTAAGCAAAATGGCGGCAAGAATAGGAAATGGAGGGGGACATCCAAATGCAAGTGGAGGTTTGCTAAACAGCTTCAAAGATAGTTTTGTTTATGAAAACATAAAAAAGCAGGTTGAAGATATAATTTTAACCAAAGGAATCAACAAGGAGAATCAAAATGGAAAATAGTAGTTTGAAAGATGAATTAGAAAATGCTGAAGTCGAACTAGAAGAGATGGCTTACCAACTAGCCGATATGCTTGGCGCCGCACTTTACTTTGCGGGAGTTAAAAAGGAAAATATACCAAAGGCTGTAGATGCGTACTTAGAAAATTTAGATAAAATTTTCGAAGATGATGAAGATACTGCTAATATGGGATTAGATGAAGTTATTGAAGTAATAAAATCATTGAAAAAAACACATAAACATCTATTTATAAATGTATAAACTAGCTTTTTTTGTTCCTATTGAAGACAAAGAGAGAGTCAAACAAGCTCTCTTCAATCTAGGAGTTGGGAAGTATGAAAATTATGATTGTTGTTGCTGGGAAGTAGAAGGTACTGGGCAATTTAGACCAATAAATGAAGCAAACCCTCATATAGGAACTCTAAATCAAATAGAGTATGTAAAAGAGTTTAAAGTAGAAATGATATGTGATAAAACTATCATAAATGAAGCTATAAAAACTCTAAAAAAAACGCATCCATATGAGGAAGTTGCATATGAGGTTATAAAGTTAGAATCGATAATATAGAATTTGAAGATCTAAATAAATGGTGTCAAGAGGGAGACTTGAACTCCCGACCTCCGGCTTATGAGACCAGCGCTCTAACCAGCTGAGCTACCTTGACACACTCGAATGAGGTCGAAATTATACCTTGTTAAAACTTATAATTTTATTAGCTTAAACAAATTTTCTAATTTTTGAATTTTTATAAATTTTTCACTATCAATATCTTTTGGTAGAGAATTACCAGAATTGATCCAAACAGTTTTTAAATTATTTTTTATTCCACCTACTATATCTGTCTCATAGGTATCTCCCACCATTATAACTTCACTACTATCAAGTTTAAATTTTTTTAATATATAATTAAAAGCAAACCTACTAGGTTTTCCTATTATTTTCACATTTTTTCCCGTAAAATTTTTAAAGATATCTATAAGTATTCCACACTCTAAATAAAAACAATCTTTTTTGGGAATTAGCTTATCTGGATTTGAAGCTATAATCTTTGTATCTTCTGTTACAATATTTATAGTCTCAGATATCTCTTTTAATGTTATGTTATCATCCATCCCAAGAACTAAAACTTCTGGGTTTATTTCTGACTTAGGCAGGACACTATAGAGCGTTTTTTTTAAATGTTCACTACCCAATACATATATATTTTTTGAAAAATTTTCTGCAACATACTCTTTTAGAAGCATGCTAGCAGTAAAGATTTTACTTTCACAAATAATCACCCCACACTTCTCAAGCCTTTTTTTGTAAAAACTTCTTTCATAATTTGAGTTATTTGTTAAAAAACAGTAATCAATTGAAGATTTATTTAAAAATTCAATAACCTTACTTCCTCCTTCTATACATTCATCATCTTTATAAAATACTCCATCTAAATCAAATATAATAAATTTTGTTTTTTCCATTATTTTATTCCTGTGTGCAAAAAAGAGTTTATAAATTGTTTTTGAAAAAGCAAAAATGCAAAAAGTAGAGGAAAGATAGACAACAAAGTAGCAGCTGACAATATTGACCACTCAACGCCAGATTCTGGTGAACTAAATATAGCCAATCCTACGGTAATTGGTCTAACTGTTTGAGAATTTGAAACAACTAATGGCCATAAAAAATTGTTCCAATGATAACTAACAGAGACTAGTCCATAAGCAATATATGTTGATTTTGAAAGTGGTATATAGATTTTCCATAATCTACATAGAAAACCACATCCCTCTATTTTTGCTGCATCATCTAGCTCTTTTGGAATAGTTTTAAATGTCTGTCTCAATAAAAATATCCCAAAAGCCGATGCCATATATGGTATGCCTATCCCTAAGATAGTATCTGTTAAATTCAAAAATGATAGTGTTTGATAATTTTTGATTATTAAAACCTCTGGCACAATCATAAGCTGAATTAAAACTACAAAAAATAAAAAATTTTTTCCCATAAAATCAAATCTAGCAAAAGCATATGCTGCTAGTGTGCAAAGTACAAATTGGGCTGATAAAATCATTGTTACCAATATGAATGTATTTAGCATATATCTTAAAAAAGGAGCTTGCTCAAATGCAATAAGAAAATTTTTAATTGTTAATGGTGCAAAAAGTGTAAAATTTGTGGCAAAACTTTCATCATGAAAAGCTGTCCAAAATGTATATAAAAGTGGCAAAGACCATAAAATTGCCAATACCCAAGCTGATATTTTTTCAAGACTTACCATGCATATCCTATCTATAGTGAATTTTTTTCTCTATTAAAGAAAATTGTAAAAATGAAATCAAAACTAAAATTATCAATAAGACTACAGTTAAAGTAGAAGCATAAGCATAATCAAAAAAAGAAAAGGCAGTCTCATAAATATAGTATAAAAGTAAGTTTGATGCATTATCGGGACCGCCCTTTGTCAATATAAAAAGATGATCAACTAATTTAAAGGAGTTTAAAACTGCATTTACAAATACAAAAAATGTTGTAGGCATCAAAAGTGGAAAAATTACTTTTTTAAAAACCATCCATTTACTAGCTCCCTCAATTTTTGCAGCTTCTATTAACTCTTTTGGCAAGGATTGAAGAGCAGCTAAGTAAAATATCATAAAAAAACCAGCCTCTTTCCAAATGGTCATAACTATGATAGATGACAAAACTGTACTAGAATTTCCAAGCCAATTATATCCCTCAAAACCAAAATAGTTTAAAATTTTATTGAATAATCCAATCTCTGGAGAGTAAAAAAATAACCACACATTGGCAACAGCAACCATAGGGAGTATAGTTGGCGTAAAATAAACCAACCTAACCAAGCCTTTACCAAATAGATTACCATTCACTAAAAGTGCCATAGCCAAAGAAATTACTATAACAAAGGGAACAGTACCAATAGAAAATAAAAAAGTATTTTCTAAAGTTTTTAAAAAAATTTCATCATTCAATAGATTTACATAGTTATCAAACCCCACAAATGTGCGGGGTTTAAATATGGTCTTATTGGAAAAAAAAGAGTCTATGAAAGTAGCAATTGCTGGATAATGTGTAAATGTTACAAGTAACACCATCGATGGTAGTAGCAAAAACCATCCATATATACTCTTTTTTATCATAACTCTATCTATATGGCTTTAAGATTCTATCTGCTTGAGATTGAGCATCTTTAAGAGCAGTTTTTGGATCTTTTTTATCTGTTAACGCTGCTTGAATTGCATCATCAAGTAGTTTTCTAACTCTACCTGATTGATAAGTTGACAATTCAGCTGTTGCATATTTTAACTGATCTCTAGCAACTTTTGCAGCAGGAAAACTTTTGACATAATTTTTTAATATATCTGTCTCATAGGCTTTAGGAGAGATACCTATATATCCAGTTTGCTTTGACCACTTAGCAGAAGTTTCTGGACTTGTCATAAATTTTATAAACTTTAGTGCAGCCTCTCTCTCTTTTTTAGTAGTATTTTTAAATATATAAAAATTTCCACCACCTGTTGGAGTTCCTCTCATCTTTTTAGCAGGAAGCATTGCAACTCCAAAATCAAACTTAGCATTTTTCTTAACTGTAGTTAAATTTCCAGTTGAGTGCCACATTATTGCAGTCTTGCCCTCTAAGAAATTTTTTCTCAAAGTTCCCCACTCTATAGTGCCTTTTGGCATTATTCCATACTTTTGTGATAAATTTCTCCAAAACTCAAGTGCCCCTATCACTCCTTTGTTATCAAAGTATGTCTTTTTACCACTTCTATCCATCAAAATTTCACCATTTTGCTTAGCAAGAGCACCAAACATCCAATAGGGATAACCAGTAGAAGGAATCATTAATCCCCACTGCTTTTCATTTGTAAGTTTTTTTCCCATACTAACCAACTCATCCCAGTTTTTTGGTGGATTTTGTGGATCTAAACCAGCTTTTCTAAAAGCATCTTTATTATAATACATTATGATTGTTGAGCGCTGAAATGGAACACTCCAAGTTTTTCCCAAAGTTTTAGAGTTTTCCATCAATGCTGGATAAAATGAATCTAGCCACTCCCTATCCTCTTTAGATTTAACAATATCACTAAAAGGCACTATTACATCTTGCTCTATTAAATCATACAAATCAATTGAAAACATAACTGCTAATTGTACAGGTTTTTTAGCTTTTATAGCTGATAACGCTTTGATCCTTGCATCATTATAGTTACCTGCATATATTGCATTTACCTTGATATCTTTATTTTTTTTCTCAAAATCTGCAACTAGACTATCTACGATTTTTGTCAATGGACCACCAACAGCAACAGGATAATACATAGTCAGCTCTGTCTTTTGTGCTGCTGCAACTAAAGATGTACTTAAACACAATGAGGCTAAACAGCCATAAGCCAACAACTTAATCTTTTTTAACATAATTTTCCCCTTACATAATTATTTTAGTATTTTTATCAAATAGCTTTATTTTTTTCGTTTCCCAACTAACACCAACCTCCGATCCAACCTTAATGTTATCTACAGTTTTTACCTTTATCAAAAAAGGATCTTTGTGAGATAACATTTGAAGATCAATTCCCAAGATTGTATCACAACCGTGATAATCACTAAAAAGGACAGTTCCTTTTAAGCTAGATTTACTATCTAAAAAAAGATCTTCAGGTCGAATACCAACATATGTTACCCTATCTAAGTAATCATTAGAGATGACAATACCAACTTTTTTTAATAACCCCTCTATATCCTCCTTATTTTCAAATTTGATTATATTCATAGGTGGAATTCCTATGAATCTTCCAACAAAAGTTGAAGTTACATTTTCATATAAATCTTTAGGTTTTCCCTCTTGTTCTATCTTTCCATTGTTTAAAAGTATAATCTTATCTGCCATACTCATAGCTTCTACTTGGTCGTGAGTTACATAAAGAACACTAAGTTTCAATCTTTTTTGAAGCTCTTTGATCTCAATTCTCATCTCTTGCCTCAATTTGGCATCAAGATTTGAAAGAGGCTCATCCATTAGACAAATTTTATGTTCCGATACAAAAGATCTAGCTAAAGCAACTCTTTGTTTTTGCCCTCCTGAGAGTTGAGAAGGTTTTTTATCTAAAAGTGTATTTAATCCTAGTAAATTTGCCACATAATGCAACTTTTCTTCTATTTGCTTATCATTAGTTTTTCTAATTTTTAACCCAAAAACAATGTTTTCTTCAACACTCATATGAGGAAATAGTGCATATGATTGAAAAACCATAGATATCTCTCTCTTGGATGGCTCTAAGCTTATCACACTCTTTCCATCTATAAGAATATCTCCATCTGTAGGATTTTCAAGACCAGCTATCATTCTTAGTATGGTTGTCTTACCACATCCTGATGGACCAAGCAAAACTGTAAATGTATTTTTTTCTATACTGAAAGATATATTATCTACAGCCACCTTGTCATCAAAAATTTTTTTTAATTTTTTTACCTCTATCATACTACTCATAAGAATTTCTCTTGGGATAAACTACAGATACTAAACTATCTCTAAATAGTTCAACTATCTCTTTAGGAGGAATTTTATCTGTTACAAAATAATCAACTTCAGTAATGTTCCCACCCTTTACAAAGGCTTTACGACTAAATTTTGAATTATCTGCTACTAAAATGGTTTTTCTACTCGATTTTTTTATAGTCTCTCTAACCAAAAGCTCATCCTCGCTAAAATCTAAAAGAGTACCATCTTTTTGTATGGCACCAACTCCAAAAATTCCAAAATCAACTCTAAATGAACTAAAAAAACTCTCTACATCTCTATTGAATATATCTTTATGTTTATTTCTTATTTTTCCACCCAAAATTGTAATCTCAAAAGTTTCATTTTGACAACAACTAAGTGCAACATGCAGATTGTTTGTAAAAATTTTTAAATTTTTATGATCTCTTAACTCTGTAGCTACTATCTCTGGTGTTGTCCCTATGGAGAAAAAAAGTGAAGAGTTATCTGGAATCTGTTTGGCTACAAGTTTTGCAATCTCTTTTTTTTCTTCATAGTGAATAACTTTTCTAGAGTCATAAGATATATTTTCTCTGCTTACAGGCATCTGGGCACCACCATAAACTCTTTTTACTAGTCCCTCCTGTGCCAATTTATTTATATCTTTTCTTACTATTTGCATACTTACACAAAACTGCTTACTTAATTTTTCAACTGAAACATAGCCCTTCTCTCTAATAGTTTCTAAAATGTAAGCTCGTCTCTCTTTTGGTTTCATTTGAATCCTTAATATATTTCGATTGAAACTTTGAAATTGTATCAACTGAGAGTTACATTTTGATTACAAGTAAAAAAGGAGGGGTTGTGTAAGAAGTTTACTAAACTTTAACTAGGTTTTCCAAGATAAAATCCTTGAGCATATTTTATGTTTAGCTCGCTTATTTTATCTAAAACCTCTTTGTTGTGGACAAATTCTGCAACTACCTCTAGTTCTAAATTGTAGGCTAAAAAAGTAATAGCTTCTACTACCTTATGTGAAATTTCTAGTTCATGTATATTTTTAATCAATCCACCATCTATTTTCAAGATGTCTATGGGAAGAGTTTTAAAAATTGCAAAGTTTGAATAACCGCTTCCAAAATCATCAAGTGCTATTTTGACTCCATACTCTTTTATCGTTTTTAATCTATCATATAGTATCTCACTGTCTAGAAGTTCATACTCTAAAAGCTCTAAAGTTAAAAAATTTGCCAAATTTTTATGCATTTTAATTTCATTATAAATTGTTTCATAAATTGCATTATCAACTATGTCAGAGAGATTTAGATTCATACTTACTGATGTATTAGACTCTTTTATCTTCTCAAAAACTATAGAGAGAAGTTTTTTTGTCATATCTCTATATATATTTGTATTTTCTATAGTATCTATAAAACTATTTGGATAAATTATTTTTCCATCTTTGTCAATAAGCCTAATTAGTGCTTCAAATTTTACTACCTTTTTACTATCTACCTCTACAATTGGCTGATATTGGCACAAAATTCTATTTTCATCTATGGCAGATTTGATTTGAGAGATCGATAGTCTATTGGTTGAGTTTGAAATTTGTTCTTTATATACAACTCTATTTCTACCAGAGTGTTTTGCTATATAGAGCCTCTCATCAGCCTTTTTTATAACCTCCTGTATATCTCTGTATGTATAGATATCTGTTACTAATCCAATTGATATGGTAGATTTTATATCTTCTCCATCGAACTTAAAATCATACTCTTCTATCTTTTTTCTTATCCTCTCTAAAACCTCTTTTGCTTTTGATTGTTTATTTTTATCTCTATGCAAAAATAGTAAAAACTCTTCACCACCAAATCTAATCAAAACATCTTTTTGACGCAAACTACTCTTTACAATTTTTACAAAACCTTGAAGTATATAATCTCCAGCTTTGTGACCATAATTATCATTTACCTTTTTGAAATGATCCAAATCTATCATTGCAACATCATAGCTGTAGTAGTTAATCTTTTTAACAAACTCTCTCAAAAAGACTCTGTTGTAAGCCCCAGTTAGTGGATCGGTAACACTCTCTTTTTTCGTTCTTAACTGCAAAATAATTTGATATAAAATTACACTAAAAAGAAATATTGCTGCGATAAATATATAGAAAAATAGATTTTTAAGTGGCTCTAAAGTTTTTGACAGATATCCAAGCAGAGTAGTCGAAAAATCCATAGCTACAACTCCAACTACTCTATTGTTTTGAATGTAGGGTTTAAGTGTTGTAACCCATAATCCTGAAAAATTATTTTGAAAGATCACAGTTGGTTTTTTTGTATCATAAACCTTATCCCATTCCTCTTTGTTTACATCAAATTTCTCATCAAATAAACCTTTGTCATCTTTGCTACCATCTAGCAAATACCGATACTTACCCTCTTTGTCTCTATAGAGCATATATACATACTTAAAAGATGGATTTATCAAGATCTCCATTCGTTTCTCAAGCTCTTTTCTTAATTTTTCATTATTTTTAAGAACGCTATAGAGATCACCCTTGACCTCATTATCTATCATCTCTATAATATTATCAATGAAATATGATGTATTTTTAAAAATAACTTGTTTAATGTTATCTTTTACTTGTTGTTCATATTTTCCAATATTTAAGTAGAAGTAGGTTATAAATAACAAAAGAATAGATATAAAGCCAATATATATTAAATTAAATTTTCTCATTGAAAATTCAGTCGATATTTTCTATATATTTTTTCAATTTTTTGGGTAGACTTACACCACTCTCTTTTAGTTTCTTATTTATAAAAACAAGGTTTGGTCTACCTTTTTGCCAGTAAAATCCACCTATGGCCTCTCCTTTTACTCTTTGAAAAACCAAGTAACCATTAGCAAAGATTTTCTTGCTATCGTCAATCTTATGAATATCTTCTCCTTTAAATAACATTAATATATCTGCTTTAGAGCTATTAGAAACAACCTTAACACCATTTATGGATTTAAATAGTTCCACCTTTGAAGGCTCATCAACCCAAATACATATGGTTTGTTTTGCAGGAAAAAGAGCATTTAATATAGTCTCATATATCCTTTTTTCAACATTTGATTGATTAGCAAACACAGAAGCTAAAAACAAAAAGATTAAAAGTACTTTTTTCAAAACAGATACTCCACATTTAACCAAAACTTTCTATCAAAAACAGACACAGGAAAATCTAAACCATTGTATGCTTGTTTATAGCCTTTATTTAGTATATTTTCACCTTTTAATCCAACCAATAAATCTTCATTGATGTGGTACCTAACACTAGTTGTCAAATCATATGAAGATTTTACCTTTACACCATAATTTGTATATGGTGCTCTATACTCTAGCATATTGAAAAAATCAAACTTTTTATATCTATTAAAAGCGATTAAATGTCCACCGTATGGGGATGAAAACTCAAGAGAATCATCCCTTTTTCCATAATAAGCGTCTATTGAAAATTTATTGTATAAGTTTAATTTATAGGTATATGAAGCTTCATATTGAGTATAAGATTTCTTTTTTCCATTGAAAAACCCCTTTTGTGGATCATAGCCTATAGGGTTTCTTAACTCTATATAGGATGTTCTGATATTAAAAATATGCTCATTGGTTTTATATCTAAGCCCAATTGAGTAGAGTGTTGGTTGTGCAAACTTTAAAGAGTAATTAGTTTTAAATGGTACATTTGTCTCATCACTATAAAGAGCAATAAGTGGTGAAGCGTAGTATGTTCTTGTATAGAAAGCCTTTAGTTGAAAATTTTTTATATTTTTGATAGTCCCAAATCTAAGTATATATTCATTTTTGTCTTCCACTTTGCTATTATATCTATAAAAATCTCCCTTTATTGAGGCTAAAAGCATAGTAGTTGGATCTATGCTGTACTTGTTTTCTGCATATAGTGAGTAGAGATTATAGTATGTTGAAAAATCTATACTTTTTAGATCAAAACTCCCCTCAACATCAGCTTTTTTATGCTTTATAAAACCTCCAAGAAAGAGTGAGTTCTTATCTGTTTTGAATGTTTTATCCACTATGAGTGATAAGATTTTGTCTTTTGAATTTAGTTTATAACTACCTACAAAACCAAAACCACCTGCATATATACCACTACCATCTTGCATATATCCATTTGAGGTTGAAAAATCAAAAGCAGCTTGAATTCTCAACCCACTCTCTAGCTTGTTTGTTATATGCAGGTAGCTATATTTTGTGTCGGCGTTGGCATTTTCTGGTGTTGCACTTTTTCCTAACCCTAAAAAAGCATCAGAGTCACTTCTAAAATGTCCAACTTCAAATGACCAGTTCTTGTAATTTAAATTTGTATAAAAATTTCTATTTGAGCTATCACTCTTTAGTGCATATCCTTTGTTATAGTATGTATCTCTATTTACTCCATTTATGTTACCAAAAATAAATATATCTATATCTTCAGATATATTTTGTGCAAAATAGGAGCTAATATAAGAACTTCCATAATTGTCTATACTAACTCTTAGCTTTTTTCCCTCATCTCTTCTTGCATCTTTAGTATAGAGTTTTATTATAACTGTTGAAGGCTCATTTCCAAACTCTACTGAAGAGCTACTTCTATATACCTCAATGTGATCAATTGCATCTAAGGTAATGCTATTGCAAATCATTGAACCACTTTTGTATATAGTTGCTGTTATATCATGATCATTTACAAAGATTCGTATCCCTGAGCTAGGCACTTGCATTTGAGATGGCTTTATAAAAAGAGTAGAGTTGATGTTTGAGCGAGACAAAAATGGAACTGTAAAAAACTTTAAGACATCTGCCAAAGTTCTAGCTTGCATCTTTTCTAAATCATCTCTCGTAAAAACATCTACAAAACCGGCTGATTCACTTTTGGTTATATTTGAATAGTCTGAGGCTATTTTATATCTCTCTAAAAGAGTATCGATATCTCCTAAACTACTATCCATACTCTCTGCTCTAAGCAACATACCAAGAGAAAGCAAACTAAAAAAAATTTTTCTCATCACAATCCTCAACTGATTTTATAACTAAATATTCTTATATTATACCTATGTTTTACTTTATTTATAATAAATTTTTCTTTTAAATAATCACTCTACTACAGCCAAATCCAAAAAACTTTTAAAAATTACTTAAGGGCGCTTCTAATCCTTAATACAGAGGGATGTTACCTTTACTACATGGCTAAATTCATAGAAAATATTGGAAGAAGCATAGCAGTTACAATTACTCCTATGATAGCTCCTACAAAGAGAATCAAGATTGGCTCTAGGAGCGAGAGCATGGTGTTAATTTTGTCATTATTTTCTTCTGCATATAGCTCTGAGAGATTTTGTAAAATCTCTCTCATTTGACTTGTCTCTTCACCTAGACTTATGGCTTGTATGAAAGACTTATCTATGAGCTTTGTATGTTTTGCAAGGGCATTGGAGAGTTTTTTTCCCTTTACTAAGTCCTCTGATGCCTCTTGAAAAATCTTTGCTATGAGGCTGTTTTTGATTGTATTTGATGAGAGTTTTACAGCTTGGACAAATGTAACACCTGAGTTTATGAGGATTGAGATGATGTAGGAAAACTTTGCCAACTCTGAAGTTTGTATAATCTTGCCAAAAATTGGCAACTTTAAAATAAAGCTATCTATGATGTATTTAAAGCTTGACAAACTTCTATACATGTAAGAAAACAGCAAAATAACTGCTCCTATACTAAGCAAGATGGTTACCCAGTTGCTATTTACATAATCACCAAGTGCTATAACAAGCTTTGTAATCTTAGGTAACTCTTGACCTAGCTGATCAAACATTGAAGTTATCTTTGGCACAACAACGCTCAGCATAAAGCCAACCATAAAAAATGAGATTATCACTATAAATAACGGGTATGCCATAGCACTGCTTATTTTATTTTTTATGAGTTCTTGGTTTTTTAAAAAGTTTGCCATCTCTCTTAAGACTATGTCCAAAGTTCCCGACTCTTCTGCAACTTTTATGGATTGTTTGTAAAATGCAGGAAGCACAAAGACCTTTTGATACTCAAGTGCATTGTAAAAACTCTTTCCCTCAGAGAGCGAACTCTCTATGGAGTTAAAAAATGTAAGCAACTTTTTATCATCCAAGTGTTGCTGTTTTTCTAGTTTTATAGCATATACTATAGAAGAGACTCCCGAGCGAAGATAGATAGATAGGTTTCTGCTTATGCTTGAGAGGAGCTTTGGCGGTAACTCTTTTGCAAAAAAGTTTCTCTTAAAACTCTGCTTTTGTTCCACTAGTGAGCTATAGATTATACCCTCACTTTTTAGCTTTGATTTTGCATCTGCTAGACTTAGAGCTTCTAGTGTTGCCTTTACCCTTTTGCCATCTTTGTTTATGCCTTTGTATCTATAGAGCATTAGTCATTCAGTCCTACTCTTAGTGCTTCACTCATGCTAGTTGTTCCATCTTTTACCAATTTCCAAATTTTTTCCGAAAGAAGGGTTAAACCTTTTTTTTGCATAGCCTCTCTAATCTCAAAATCTTTCAAGCCGTCTTTTAGCATATTTTTTACATCTTCATCCATCAAAAAAAGCTCTCCAACTGCTACCCTTCCGGCATAGCCAGTGTAACTGCACTCCTTGCATCCATTTTGCACAAAGTACTCACCCTCTTTTTTCTTGCATTTTGGACAAAGTTTTCTCACCAACCTTTGAGACAACACACCAAGCAGACTTGAGCTTATTAAAAACTCCTCTATACCCATATCTATAAGTCTTGTAATTGCTGCTGTTGTGTTATTTGTGTGAAGCGTCGAGAGTAAAAGGTGACCCGTAAGAGCAGCTTGGATAGCAATCTTTGCTGTTTCATTATCTCTAATCTCTCCTACCATTATAACATCCGGATCCTGCCTCAGTATGGATCGAAGTCCCGCTGAAAAGGTTAAGCCTGTTTTTGTATTGACCTGGATTTGATTTATACTACTTGTTTTGTACTCTACAGGGTCCTCTATGGTTATGATGTTTTTCTCAGGACTTGATATGGTTTTTAAAAATGAGTGTAGAGTTGTTGACTTACCACTTCCTGTTGGTCCAGTTACCAAAATCATACCATAAGAGTGAGTCAGCAATTTTTTAAAATCTTGAGTTAATTTTTCATCAAAGCCTAACTCTTCTAAAGAGGGTATATTTGAAGAGTCCATCAAGATTCTCATAACAACTCTCTCTCCATTGTAAGTTGGTAGCACCGAAACTCTTATATCCAAACTTTTTTTAGCAATTTTTACTATAGTTCTTCCATCTTGCGGAACTCTTTTTTCGGATATATCCAAACTAGATATAACCTTGATACGATTTATAATAAGATTTACTATATGCTTATCTAGCTCGGTATGATTTATAAGCACCCCATCAATCCTAAATCTAACTATACCTCTGTTTTCGTGAGTTTCTATGTGTATATCTGAAGCATTTTTCTTAATGGCTTGATAAAAGAGTGAGTTTACAAACTTGATAATCGGAGCCGACTCTTCACTTGTGAGTATGTCTGAGCTAGTTTTTAAAAACTCAGATAGAAGCATATCATCTTCTAAAAACTCCTCCTTGCCATCATCTTTAAATGTGTCATCAAACTCAAAGCTCTTTCTCTCCTCTAGATGCCTATGATAGAGCTTCTCATAGGACTCCTCATCTAAAAAAGCCAATTTTGCATTTAAATCAATCTTAGATAGACAGTTTAACCCTTCTGCTAAAAATTTTTTATCTAAAATCGCATAATTTTGACCATTAATAAAAGTTAACAGTAAATGATTTTTTACCAAAATATCTATATTTAGATCAGAGTTTTGTAAAGGAAATAAATCTAAATTTTTTAACTCTTCAATCCTATCAATTTGCATTTTTTTCTCTTTCTAACTGTTTTACAAACTCATTTTCTAGTTCATTTAATTTAACTAAAGTTTGTTTTAATGAACTCAAAGTGGAGTTTTTAGAAATTATATATGGTGTTAAAATTATAACTAAACTTTTTTTATTTTTATTATCATCATTGTATTGAAAAAGCTTTCCAAAAATTGGAATATCTCCAAGTATAGGAACCTGTGAATCATTATTTTTTGTTATCTCCTGAGTTAAGCCACCTATAATGATACTCTCACCATTTTTAACTATTGCAGTTGTAGATATATCTCTTTTAGTAGTAATAGGCAATCCAATTTTTAATGTTTCTTTAACTCCTTCTATAGTAACCCTAACATCTAAAAAAACTCGTCTATCACTTGAAATTCTAGGTTTTACCTTGAGTGTCAGACCTATATCTTCTCTTGTATAATTGTTTTTTTCAACAGTTGTTACATCTGTTGCTGTATTTCCTTGAGTTATTATTGACTGTGTTTCACCTACATATATGGATGATTCCACATTATTTACACAAAGAAGTGATGGTTCCGAAAGAGTATTTGCAGCCTCATTTGTTTCTAATAGTGATATAGTAGCACCCAAAGCTATTGCCTGCTTTACATCAGGCACACTTAAACCCAACCCATTTAAATCTATAGCAACTGGCGGCGAACCTAACTCTCCACTTAAAGTAAACAGTCCTGAAGAATTTGACACCCCTCCGGCAATTCCATATTTTGCACCTATTTTACTTGCTTTTTCATTATTTATTTCAACTATTTTTGCACTGACAAACACTTGCTCCCTTGGTGCATCTAAAGCTTCAATTAATTTATTTATCTCCTTTATCTCTTCATTAGAAGCATAGACCATTAAAATATTTGTCTCTTTATCAGCTGTAAATGTTGGTTTTTTTGATAAAGTTGTAGGTGTTTTTACTTTTTTAAGTTTTTTTTCTAATGGCTTTTTAGAGATAATGGAGTCTAAAGTTTTTGCTAAAACTACTGCATCAGAATTATTTAGATGTATTATGTGTAGATATCTTTGAGAAACTTCATCCTTTTTATCTAATTTTTTCACATAACTTTTTAGTTTTTTTATTATTTCTTTTTGTGAAATTATTATAAGAGTATTTGTTGCCTCATCAGAAAATATATTGACTTTTTGACTAGGAACTTTTTGGTCATATAAACTATTTGCTATATTTTTTACTTTTGGTAGAACCATTTTAACTTTTGAGTTTTGTAATTCTATGAACTCTATTTGCATATTTTTTTGCGAATCAAGCTTTTTTAATAATCTTTTTATGCTTATTAAATTTTTTGGAAAATCGGTAATTATTAAACTGTTTGTCTCTTTAGATATTGCTATTTTGCCAAATTTACTCATTAAAAAATTTATCTGTGCAACCATTTTTGTTGCTGTTAAATTTTTTATACCTATTATATCTGTTTGAACTTGGTTTAACTTTGTGAGCCCTCTAAATGGAGGAGCCTCTCTTGAAGCATTGCTGCTTCTTATAACCTTCAAATAGCCACTACCGCTATCTACAATCGTATAGCCTTTATTTTTCAAAACACTTATAAGTAGGTCATAGATTTGATTTTTATTGATTGGCTTAACAGATATGAAATTTACCTTGCCAGGGATTGATGCATTTAGCAGTATGTTTTTATTACTAATTTTAGATACCATCTTGACAAACTCATCTATCTTTAAATCTTTAAAACTTATCTCAATTTTTTCACTGTTAGCAAATGTTAAGCTTGCAACCAAAAGTAAAATACTAATTAATCTCATAAATAATCTCCTTAAATTCATTCCCTCTTTTTAATCCAATCGTAAGTGATGTAGTCTCATTTAGTTTTGTATAGTATGGTAGTAAATCCATTGCACTCTTTAGAGCATTGCCATTTATAGAGTAGATTATATCTCCCTTTTTGAGTCCCAGTTTTGCAAAAAAAGCGCCTCTTCTTACATAGCTAAGTTTTATTCCTTGAAACTTTCCACCCTCTTTAAACTCATAAAATCTTATATCACTTAGTGCTTTTTTTGGATTTTGTTCATATATCTTGAAGTTATCTCTTGAAACCTCTATGAAGTTTTGTTCGCCAGCCCTATAAGATGGTGCGATCTTAGCTTGAGTGGGTGATTTTTTTAAACTTTTTTTGTCTAAAACAAGTAAAATATGTTCACCATCTTTACTAAATAATGCACTATCTCTTGTAACCTTTATAAGCTTAGCACCCTTATAGGTTGCATTTAAGTCTAAAAAGACCGTTTTTCTAGCATCGCTCACAACTATAAACTCTTTTCCTTTAGATACATAGCACCCTTTTAGCTCAATTCCTATAAATTTTTCAGTCTTTTTTGTTGGAATTTGTACTTTTTGAATAGTTTTTGTTGTAAAAAAGTTTGGAAACTTATATAAAACTCTCTTTTGCTCACTATCTACTTCAAAATCTCCAACTCCATCATCCAAAAACAGAATCACCAAAGATACCGCCACTTTTGCAACTAAGATTGGTACAGCTATCCACCAGATGAAACTTATAAATCTCTTGCTAGTAAGTAAATTCATACCTCATCCCATCTTTAGTTTTTTTAAAGTAGCTTCTAAAAAACGCTCCATTTAGATTTGATTTTGGAAAAGTAACAAAACCTTCTCTTTTATCCAAAGAAATTTCACCAAAAAAATCACCATATTGACTCAAACCTCCAAATAAAACTTTTAGTGGCTTCTTTATGGAGTGTTTTACATGTATATTGTCTATTTTGAAACTTTTTAAAATAATCAAATCTTTAATGTCTATCTTGTTATATAGGATAAAAAGTGCCATATTAACCTCTTTGGCACTAACTTCTATACCATTTTTCTTAAGCTCTTTTACTCCATAATTCCAAACAAAATCCTTTGGAAATAGAAGTACAAACCAGATAGCTACCAAGATAAAAAATAAAAATGCCTTTTTCATCTCTTCACCTCAAGGAAGACTGAAACCAAACCTTTATCTTTTTTAACTTCTAACTTCTCAACTATCAAATTAGAACTTAACACAGTAGCCATAAATCTATCTAAATCTCTTTTTTTCAAAGAGCCTAGTTTCATAATGTACTTACCATTTATTAACTCTAGACTATCTACTTTAAATCTTCTTTTTATGCTATCTATGGTCTGTTTAGTTTTAGTTTTATCATCCCACTTTTTTTGCAATAAGATTAAATTTTTTGCATCTGTTTTATAGTTTATAAAACTCTCATAATCCTCTTTAAAATTTTTTTCACTTACAAATTTATAACCCAAAAGCAAGATAAAAATTACAAAAAGAGCTATGAGAGTTTTAACTTTTAAGCTATTTTTCATAACTTACCTTTATATCCAAACTACTTTTAGGTAGTTTTTTAATATACTCATCAAACTCTTTTTCCCTTTTTTTTGAAGCAAGTTTTAAGCTAAGCTCCACTCTATTTTTATCAAATACCAAATTATTAAAACTCTCTTTTTTTCCCAATTTAAATCTTCCTATATAATCAACACTTTTTCTAAAATCCATCTGCCTTTTGTCTATCTTTTTTAATTCACTCTCTATACTTTTTAGTTGAAAAGATGTCTGTGGAAGATTGTACTTTCTTATAAATTTCTCTTTTTTACTACTTAAACTTCTACTTTTTTTTATATTACTTACAATGTCTAAAGCCAATAGCAAATTTAGTAAAATCAAAATGGTTATAGAAAGACCAGTAAGTTTTGAATCAACCTTGAAATCTTTAAATCTATTTAAAAATACATAATTACTAGAGAGACTCTTCTTTTTAAAATAATCCTCTACACTTTTAGATGCATCAAGCAAGGATAAAGGAGCTATGGTTACAACACTATCTACACAGGTTAGTCCAAAATTATCATCTATTTTTAAATCTTCTTTGCAAGAAAACTCACTCTGAGCTAGATAGATTTTGTTTACAAATTTTAAATCTATACCCAAAGACTCTAAATCACTCTTAATTCTTTGTATATCAAATGCCATTACTATAAAGTTTTTTTTAGAAACTTTTAGGACGCTATACTCATAAACTCCGCTAGGAAGCATATCTTCAAATATAGAAGGAGCCATTTTCTTAACTTCATAAGAAAAGTTTACATTTAGCTCAACCCTCTTTACCCAATAAAACTCAGGTGATAAAATAATATTTGATTTTTTTACAATTTTTTGTGAAAAACTCTTTGAGAGAAAAAAATTTTCTCTACCATTTAATTTTAAAAACAAAAACTACCTACCCTTTAAAACTATATTTGAACACTTCATACTTTTTAAATTATAATTAAAACTTATACTGTTTAATTTGCCTTCTTCTATAGAGTAACCCAAATCAACTTTTACAAAATAATCATTTTTTTTGTTGAATGAAGATAAATTATATTTTTCTAAATTTTTACTATCATTTAAGTCTTGGCACCCTGTAAATCGATTTGGATCATACCCCAACGATAAAACAATGTCATTTTCCAATCTGTCGCAATCCAAAATGTCCTTTTTAACTTCTCCAAAAAATATAATCTCATCCCAAGGGACCCTTTTAGCATTTGTATCTTTGACAATATTGGTATAATAGTTTAAAATTTGTTTAAAGTGCCTAGAATTAGTTATTTTACCATTTTTAAACTTTACATCTACTAACGAAATTTCACTCTGAGCAACTCTCTCCACATCATCTAGATCAATAGTATCCAAAATCAATGATATTAAAAAATCACTATCTAAAACATTATATCTGTTACAAATATCTATCAATAAACCAGTTAAACTTTTATCTATCTTCTTATTAACTAGTAGTGAATTTATGTTAATCTTACCATTTAGAGCAGATATCTTTACTTCTAAAAAGAGATCATTTTTTTCATCTTTTAATCCTGGTAATCCAACCAAAAAGTTACTCAAATCACCACTACTGTTTATATCTTTCACATATGAATCTAGCATCTTTTTTATATCTACAAAAAGAATTGAGTCTTGATTAAAAGAGTCTATCTGCGAAGCAAGTTCAAAACTTTTTTGATTTATAGTAAATATATAAGCAATCAAACCACTCAAAATTGTCAAAAAACCCAGTGTTATAAGTAATGCTATCCCTTTTTTCATTCAAAGATTGTACTATAAATACACTTAAGAGTACCTCTAAAAAACAATGCTAGTCACTCTTTTAAAAGTGACTAGCAAGATGGAATTATATAGATATCTCTTTAGTTCTATTTTGATTCACCAAATATTCAGGAGAATCGGTATTTTGCATATAAATCCATTTTGAAGTTATATTATCAGGAGTAAAAGTAACAAGCATAAAACCTCTATCACTAGCATTTAAATACTCTACATCATCAACTAAAAGTGTTACCGCTTGTTCAAAATTTAAAGCATCCTCATCTGTTTTAAACTTCAAATAATCTTCAAATCCAGGGGAAGTAACAGAAGGAGCTGCAAATTCTATTCCAACTTTATCACCATCTTTATCTACCAAGTTATTTTTCCAACCATTATGCGTATCTCCGGCCAAAACAATTAAGTTTTTCTCATATGCTTTTGCTGTTGCAAATATCACTTCTCTCTCATAGGCATACCCATCCCAAGCATCTAAATTATATGGCAATACTGTACTAATTCTTAATTCTTCTGCCTCAGTTAAAGTCTGACCTTGAAGTTTTTTAATTTTTATAGCTACCAACTCAGACATAATAGTATTTATTTGTGAAATTAGCACATCATACTCATCTTGAGTCTCTACATAATCTAACTTACTAATTGGAACCAATAGCTCCGAAGGAAGCATAATCTTTCCCATGAGAATCTGTTGTCCTAAAACTTGATATTTAGCAGGTGAGGATAAAAGTTTACCTTGAAGCCACTGTAATTGAGTTTCACCCAAAAGTACCTGCTTATCTGAAGTTATATCGTTTAGAAAACTAGTTGAATCAAAATTTCCTAAAGAGTCAAAGTAGTTCGCATAGCTTAACTGTTTTGTTCTTGCATTAAGCCTAGTCTCAAGCATATGCAAACTTACCAAATCTCCAAAATCAAAACTTCTGTAAATCTCTTTTTTATTTGCTATTGGACGAATTGGTAACCATTCAAAATAGGCTTGCAAAGCTGCAGCTACCCTATCATCCCAACTTCCTTCATCTGGTTGATGATTTTGAGCTCCATCCTTATATGCATCATTTGCAATCTCATGGTCATCCCATACTACGATCATAGCACAAGCGCTGTGAATTGCTTGATTTCCTGCATCAGTATGATGTAGGGCATATCTTCTTCTATAATCTTCCAAGTTTATGCATTCTTTGTTATTATTTTCAGGCAAAACTCTTCCAATACTCTCAGCATTTTCAGTAGCATATGCAGGTGTTACGCCATCATCCTCTTCCCACATACCATACTCATATATATAATCACCCAGATGCACTGCAACATCTAAATCTTCTATCTTGGAAGCCTCCATATATGCATTAAAATAACCATTTGTATAGTTTGAACAAGAAAAAACAGCCATCTTTACCTGAGAAACAGCTCCAACTGGAAGTGTTTTTGTTTTTCCAACATTAGATTTCACATCCCTCGATATGAAACGATAAAAATATTTTGTATTTGGCTCTAAATCTTGAACATCAATTTTTACAGTATAGTCTACATCTTTTGATGTGTTAACCGTACCGCTTCTTAAGATATTTTGAAATTCACTGTCTGTCGCAACTTCATAATTTACATCAATTATTTTATCATCTTCAACAAACTCCTGAGGTGTTACTCTAGTCCAAATAATTACCCTATCACTCAAAGGATCTCCACTTGCTACACCGTGCAAAAACTCTACTCTTTCACTAGGCTCACTACTATTTCCACAGCCACTAAAGGCTGTAGAAATAAATAGAGTTGATGCACTGAGTGCAGAAATTTTTAAAAACTCTCTTCTATTAATCAAATTTTTCATCATATTATCTCTCTATCCCGGTAAAACTCTTTATACAATGCTCATCAGTAGGTAATTTTTCAACCTCTTTTCCCTCAGACCACAAATTCTGTACATATCTAACAAAACTCATCGCATAATCAAGATAGGTATCTACACCCTCTCCTCTCTCTTCTTGTACAGTTGCAAAAGTTACATATCCATCTTTCCCACTCGCAATGTAGCTATTGGTCACGACAACATACATTTTATCAGGATCTATAAGTGACCACTCACCACTCTCTCTATCTTTTATTTCAAGATTACTTACTCTACTATTTGCAGGTTTTGTCTCATCGATAT
>JALSLU010000001.1 GCA_026988125.1 Sulfurospirillum sp. | reverse complement strand
AATAGTCTTGTTATTTAGAGTAGTATTTTTTTTGTATAAATCTTCTATTTTGTAAGTCTCAACTGCTATTAGTGAAGCACTACTGATAAGTACTACTAACAAGCCAATTAAAAATTTAAATTTCATTGTAAGTCCTTTTTTTATTTAGTTTTGTATTCCAAGTTATCTGCAAACATTATTTCATCAAATTTTCTGTTTAGCTCCTTGCTTTCAAAGTTTTTTGCAACTAACTGCATTTTAAATCTAACATAATCACCTTCTTTTACATCAGAGTTGTTTACAACTACCCAAAAAGTTTTTTCTGTATTTTCTTTGATACGCATGTATGTGTATGCTCCACCATGGTGTACTTCCTGTACTGAACCATAATAATACGGTTTATTGTTGTCTTTTTGAGAGCTATGATAGGGAGCTTTTGGCATTGTTTCGTCTTTGTTTGCTTCTGACGCATTTAGAGATAGTGCCAAAAAGCACACCGCTATTAAACTAATAGTTTTTTTCATTTTTCTTCCTTTAAATTTCTTTTTTTATAT
The DNA here is from genome assembly GCA_026988125.1 of Sulfurospirillum sp. Classification (GTDB taxonomy): domain Bacteria; phylum Campylobacterota; class Campylobacteria; order Campylobacterales; family Sulfurospirillaceae; genus Sulfurospirillum_A. Next base: position 4,858 of record JALSLU010000001.1, on the reverse strand, counting down.
GATAACATAATTAAAACTGTAACTATACTCACTAAAACATAAACCCAAGTAGGTATGGGTACAGGATCACCTGTTGCGTATGAATGAAGACCCGCAAGGTAGTAGTTAACACCATAGTAAGTCATTAAAATAGAGCTAAATCCCAACAAAGAGAGTATGTTGAAAAGGTACACAGAATAGAACTTTTTTATAAGTCTAAGATGAAGAACAAGAGTATAGAATATGATAGAGATATATGTCCAGGTCTCCTTTGGATCCCAACCCCAATATCTTCCCCAGCTTTCATTTGCCCAAACTCCACCAAGGAAGTTTCCTATAACTAAAAGTGTGATTCCTATGATGAGCGTAGCTTCGTTTATGAGAGTTATATTTTTTATATGCATATCTAAATGAGGTCTATTTTTACTTCTAAAGATATAGATAACTAAAATCATAAAACTAAGCATGGAAGCAACCCCAAAAAAACCATAACTTGCAACTATAACAGATACATGTATGCTTAGCCATAGAGATTTTAAAACTGGTACTAAGTTAGTGATTTCTGGGTCTATGTTACCTAAGTGTGCACTAAATAAAAAGATACCAGCAACTAAGATAGAGCTGCTCAAAGCAAGTAAAGACTGTCTAAAAAATACAACACCAGTTATAGCAGAAGAGTAGGCTATGTAAATCATGGTTTCATATGTGTTGCTTATGGGAGCATAGCCACTTACATACCATCTTAAAGCTATTGCAAAGGTATGAATTATGAGTATAATAATAGCTCCACCTATAAGTGTTTTTTTGACTTTGGGACTTATAAGACGATTAAAAAATATGGAGTTTAGTGCATAAAAAAGTAATACAATTCCAAAAAATATATATGCTAAAGACAGATTTGCAAAGATGTTTATTTTGTTTAAAAGTATCTCCGCATCTCTTTTTTGCTGCGTTGGAATAATCTCTTTGCCTATTTTTTCTTGATACTGAGCTATGGTTTGAACATATGGCTCAGCCTTATCATACTGCCAATTAAATAGATGCTCTAAAAAGCGATTTATTTCTAGTTTTAAATCTCTATTTTTAAATGTAGTAAACATCGTCTTAAAACTAGCCCATTTGTTGTTTGGCTCATTTGGAATAGGAAATAATTTTAAAATTGCACCATTGAAGACAACAAATGAGATATTGATTCTCTCATCCACTCTGATGATATCATTATAAAATGTTCCTCTTTTTGAGGAGTTTATTTGGTTTGCCTCTTCTACGAATTTTGCTATTTTATAGTTTCCATTTGGAAAGAAAAAATCAGAAAATTTTAGAAGTTTTTGAGTCTTTGGAACTCTTAGTATCTCTCTTAGCTTGGGAGTCTTTACATATATAAGATTTATCTCTTTCCATATATCAGGACGAGTAAACATACCTAATATAATTTGATTTGCACTCATACCATAAAGTGATTCTTTTTTTGATAGTTTTCTTAGTATTTCTCTATTTAGTGTGTCAAGCGACTTGATTCGTCCCATACGAGCTTGAACAACTAGTTTTCCAAACTCTTGACTAACAACTGTAGATTTTAGTTTAAAGTCGTTTATATATGAGTTTACATAATCACTATTGGCAAAAGATGGTATTTGAGTTAGGCAAAATAGCAATAAGAAAGAAGCAATAGGCATTTTCTTTATTTTTTTAATAATAATGCTAAATCTTGATTTCTTATCAAATAAGCTCAATATGAGTCCTAGAAATAGCATCGCATAACCCACATAGGTAATCACAGCTCCTGGGTCATTGTTTATGGACAAAATAGCCTCTTTTTCATCGCCTGTGTATGAATTTTGATAAAACTTATAGCCTTTGTATGTGAGGGTGTTGTTCATCGAAATTGTTTGATCAAATTTGATATCTTCTTTTTCATCGATGATAGTCACTTCACTACTAAAAGAAGATGGAGATTTGCTTCCTGGGTATCTTAAAAGCACAAAATCATTAAGTTTTATGTAAAAAGGAAGTTTAAGCTCAACTCCTAAAGAGGTAAAAGTATTTGATTTTTCTCCCTCTTGGATTGTTATTGTTCCCTCAATGGCAAAGTATCTAGTTATGGCAGCACCAAAGATGATAACAACAAGAGCCATATGGAAAACAAATCTAGTTTTAACTTTGTACATTTTTGTTTTATGCATTATAAGTAGTAAGTTAATAGAGCTCAATGCTAGAATACTTTCATACCATAAAGAATTATAAACTAGTTCTCTTGCTCTTTTGGTACCAAAATCATTTTCAATAAATGTCCCATATGCTGCACCAATTGCAAGTATAGTAAGAAGAATGAACATAATTTTATATGAAGTAAGTATTTTGTATATCAATTATTGACCTTATCACAATCTCAAAATAGAGTGGCTCGTAAGTCACTCTATTTTGAGATATCTAGGGAATTTCCCCTAGATATCAGTTTTATCTACTTCTTGAAGTAAGCAGATTGATTATCAGCATCTTTATAGACTTCTGACTGGTAAGTACCTTTGTCATTAGCATACTTCTTCCATTCAGCTTCAAGAGTTTTCTTGAAGTTCATTTTAGCAGCAACCATTTTTTCAAAGTTAAGACCTGCAAGCTTTTGAGATTTTGCTTTATCATCAAAATCTGGAGCAGTGTAATTAAATACACCTTTGCTTGCTAAAACACCAACAAGTAGGATTCTTGCTTGCATAGTTTTTTCATTTGCAACTGCTAGAAGCCTTAGAACTTCTTCAGGAGCATGGAAAAATGCACCATGACTTGCAACTGCATAATCCCAACTCCACTGACCACTTCTAATAAGATCTCTAACAGTCTTAAGTTCAGCATCAGTAGCACCAGCTTCCATCGCTTTTGCAGTCTCTAGGTGAGCTTTTGCAAGGTTGTCCATAGTGATAACATGAAGAGTAGTTTTTCTAACATACTTCTCATGAACTATATTTTTAAGTTTAGTTTCGCTCTCTCTATGACAAGGCATACAACTTCTATCCATTGTGTTTAATGGATTTTGTAGTTGGTGATCACTATATTTTACAGAACCTTCTTGAGTATAAGGCATGTGACAATCTGCACATGAAACACCTTTTTTACCATGTATACCAGTTAAATAAAGCTCATATCCAGGGTGTTGAGTTTTTAAGATTGGAGTTTTTGAGATTTTATTTTTAAAGTCTGTATGTCCAACATCATTATAGTATTTTTCTCCACCTTCAGCTGTTAAGCCATTGTGCCATGGGAATGTAACTACTTTTGCTACTTTTTCTTTTCCATCTTTGTCAGTCCACTTTGTCTTTTTAAAGTAGTATTCTGAGTGACACTGTGCACATACCAAGCTTCTCTTCTCTTGGTGAGTTGATTCGCTAAATGTTTTCATTCCTGCAGCTGCAAGAGCTCTATCTAGATATTTAACATTTGAAGCTAATTCGCCAGTTTCATTGCTATGACAGTTATAACAACCAATACTGTTTTTGATTTCAGTTCCATATTTTGCCCATTTACCTGTGAAGTACTCTAATTCACCATCTTCTTCCATCATTCTAGGAACATCTGGAGATTTACATGTCCAACATGCTGTTGGCATTGGTCCTGTTTTAGCATCAACTGGTGCACCAGTTCTTAGAGTATTTGTATTGCTCTGAACAGCGTAGTAGTGTCCTCTTGGAGCATTATAATCTTTTGCAAAACCATATCCAGCCCAGATTATTGGTAGTTGTGGGTACTCTTTAAGTAAATCTAAAATATCTCCACTCTCTTTAGTTTTTAACCAAGAACTATATTGTCTTGGATAGTATTTTTTCCATGCTTCGTTTTTTGCTCTGTCAGCTTTTGCAACAACTGGAGCTTTGTTAAGAGCAATACGCTCTGCTTCTCTTTCGTTTACACTGCTTGCAAGTAGTGCCATTGCAGCAATAGCTATCAATGAACTAACAAGTAATAATTTAAATTTCACTTTCTCTCCCTTTTATTTAACTTCTTTTACGCCCAAGTTATGCGGTGTAGTAGATAAACCTCTAACTTTTCCATGAGGTACGCCCTTGTGGCATGACCAACATTTTCTTCCTGTAGCAACTTCTGGATTTTCATAATTGTGATACTGATCACTATTTGATACCAGTGTTGATGTTATACTTTTGTGACACGATATACAATTTTTTTGTACTCGTTTTGCCCCGTCATCACTAATGACCATAGCATTATCATAAGTATTCAATGTAAAAGCAACAGAGTGGTTCCATCCATCTCTAGCTTTTGCCATATACTTAGCAAGCATACCCTCATTAGTTGGTAAGTGACACTCAACACAAGTTGCCCTTTGTCCATGTGAACTATGTTGCCATGTTGCATACTGAGTATTCATAACATGACAGTTTATACATGCTTTTGGATCACTTGAAAGGTATGATAATGCTTTTGAAGCATTAACAACATAAACAAACATACCAATAGCAATAATAAAAGCAGCTAGTGCACTATATACAAGGAATTTATTCTCTTTCACATTCCCCCCTTTTAACTTTAATTGTTGCAAAACAACAATTTTCATTTAAATCGATTATGAGTATAGATTTTTATTCAATCTCATAATGAATACCAAAAACCTAGTAATCCTCCTCAAGATAAATTTAACGAAATGTTACTTGAATTATCTGGATTATGCTATGACATAAGTCAAGAATATGACGAAAAATATAATTTTTTTACTTTTTCTATTAGTTATGACATTTAAATTTAAATTTTTAAAAATTTTTTTAATTTAGTTAGTCCCTGTTTCATACCGCTATATTTCATGATTTTAGCGACATGTTTCCAATCAGGTCTTTCGTAGCATGGGCTTGGGCATTTTCTGCAGCTTGGTTTT